>DATBBB010000356.1:0-11229 GCA_036271215.1 Kofleriaceae bacterium
CGCGCCCACGCCGACAGCTCGAAGAACGTCGCGGCGCCGACCAGCTCGGCCGCGCGATCGAGGATCGGGTAGAGGTGCTGGCTGCGATCGTCGCGGACGCCGGGCCCCGGCGACACCAGGCCGATCACGGCCTCGAGCGGCTCGTCCGCCGACAGCACGACGATCTCGGTGTTCATCACGTCGCGCACGAACAGGACCTCGAGCTCGTCGATCGCGTACTCGCGGCTGACGTGGAACCCGCGGCGTGCGACCTTCTCGGTCAGGATCGATCGCCGCAGGGTCAGCACGGTGAACCCGTGCGCCACGGTCACCGCGATCACCAGCGGCAACAGCATGTCGAGATCGTGGGTCAGCTCGACGGCGAACACGATGCCGGTCAGCGGCGAGCGCATCGTGCCGCCGAGGATCGCGGCCATGCTGATCAGCGGCCAGAACCCGAGCCCCGCGCCGGGGAACACCAGGGCCTCGAGGCCGCCGAGCGCGCCGCCCATCATCAGCAGCGGCGCGAGCACGCCGCCGGACGTCCCCGAGCCGAGCGAGATCGACCAGATCAGGCCCTTGACCACGACCAGCACGAGGATCGCGCGCGCGGCGTAGCTCTCGTGCAGCACGCCGCCGATCACGTCGTAGCCGACGCCGAGCGCCTGCGGCGAGATCAGGCCGCCGACGCCGATCGCCAGCCCGCCGATCGCCGGCCACCACATCCAGTGGATCGGCAGCCGCTTGAACAGATCCTCGAACGTGTAGACCGCCAGGGTCAACAGGCCCGACAGCCCGCCCGCGGCGAGCCCGGACAGCGCGCAGCACGCGAGCGCCGCCACGCCGGGGAACGCCGGGTGCGCGGTGAGCGGGAACAGCGGGCCGGCGCCGATCACGAACGTGCGCGCGGCCGCCGCGGTCGCGCTCGCCAGCGCCACCGGCACGAAGCTGCGCGGCTTCCACTCGAACAGCAACAGCTCGACCGCGAGCAGGATCGCCGCCACCGGCGACGCGAACGTGGCCGACATCCCGGCCGCGGCGCCGGCGACCAGCAGGGTCTTGCGCTCGCTGGCGGTCAGCGCGAACAGCTGGGCGACCAGTGAGCCGATCGCGCCGCCGGTCATGATGATCGGACCCTCGGCGCCGAACGGGCCGCCCGAGCCGATCGAGATCGCCGACGACACGGGCTTCAACAGCGCGACCCGCGGCTCGACCCGGCTGCCGCGGGTGAGGATCGCCTCGAGCGCCTCGGGGATACCGTGGCCGCGGATCCGCTCCGAGCCCCAGCGCGCCATCGCGCCGATGATCAACGCGCCGATCACCGGCACGGCGATCGCGGCGGCGCCGAGCGTGTGATCGGCCGGCGACGCCGCGGCGAACGACCACCGCTGGTAATAGAACAGGTTGGTGAACAGCGCGATCAGCTGCAGCAGCGCGTACGCGACGTAGGTCGCGACCAGCCCGAGCACGATCGCGATCGCCGCGAGCAGCACCATGCGGCGAGTCGCGGTGAAGTCGGCGAGCGCGATCGGCTCGGGGGGCTCAGCAGCAGGCTCGGCGGATGATCGGAGGGCATCGACAGGTTTCACGACAAACGTCCTTTGCCGCGCCGGGCGGTGCGCTGGCGAGATCCGGCGCGAGCGCGCCGGCCGGGGGTCGGCGGTTCGAAGAACATCGGGGCCGGCTCGGCGGGCGACGACACCGCGCGCGCCGCGCCGCCGAGCACGCGGGCCGCGACCTGCAGCTGCGCCGCCGGCACCGCGCGCAGCGCCGCGACCAGCCGGGTCTGGACCAGCGGGGGCGCCTGGTGCAGCAGCGCCTGGCCGCGCACGGTCAAGCGCAGCTCGGTGCGCCGGGCATCCACCGCCGAGGTTCGCCGCGCGATGTGGCGGGCGGCGACCAGCCGGCTCACCACGACCGACACCGAGCTCTGATCGGTCAGCGTGCGGTCCGCCAGCTCGCGCAGCGACGCGCCCGGCGCCTCGGCGAGCTGCTGGAGCACGAACAGCTGGGCGCCGGTGATCCCCAGCGTGTCCTGCACCACCGACGACGATAGCCGGATCGCCTGGGTGATCCGGCGCAGCGCATCGAGCACCTGGTTCAGCGCACGAGCGCGCGGCGCGATTTCCATGGGATCCCATGTATCACAACCGGCGGGCTCGGCGCGCGGCCGATGCCGGCGTCATTGCGGCGTCCCGGCGCGGTGGCGGGCGCTCCGGGCCTCCTCGTGGGCTTTCCAGCTGTGCGCATCGTGGCGGGCTCGCGGGATCGGTACTCCGGTTGCCAATCGCAACACCGGAGGCTTCAATCACAGTCGTTGCGGCGGTATACGCGCCGGCATGCGCATCGCTTGCCTCGCGGTTTGTCTCGCCATCCTCGCTGCGTGCCCGGCGCCCATGCCGCCGCAGCCGGCTTCACCTCTCGCCGCCCCGGCGGCTGCTGCCGGCGGCCGCAAGCTGCCGGGGTGGGCACCGGGCGCGGTGTTCTACGAGGTGTTCGTACGCAGCTTCCAGGATGGCAACGGCGACGGGAAGGGCGATCTCGACGGCCTGATCGCGCGGCTCGACTACCTGAATGATGGCAATCCCGCGACCGACACCGACCTCGGCGTCGATGCATTGTGGCTGATGCCGGTGTTCGCGTCGCCGAGCTATCACGGATACGACACGACCGACTACGAGACCATCAATCCCGATTACGGGACCAACGCGGACTTCACGCGGCTGCTCACCGAAGCCCACCGGCGCGGGATCCGGGTCGTCGTCGATCTGGTCATCAACCACACCAGCGTCAAGCACCCGTGGTTCGTGGAGTCGGCGTCATCACCGACCTCGCCGCGGCGGGACTGGTACGTGTGGAGTCCGACCGATCCGGGGTGGACCCAGCCGTGGAACGCAAACGGGCGCAGCTGGCACGCGGACCACGGCGCCTGGTTCTACGGCCTGTTCTCGGACAGGATGCCCGATCTCAACTTTCGGACCCCCGCCGTGCGCGAGGAGGTCAAGCGCATCGCGGCGCTGTGGCTCGCGCGCGGGGTCGACGGCTTTCGCCTCGATGCGGCGCGCCACCTGGTGGAGACCGGGCCGGGGGACGGGCAGTCGGACGCCGCCGAGACCCACCAGTTCTGGAGGGAGCTCGCCGCCGCCGTGCGCGCCATCAAGCCGGACGCCTTGCTGATCGGCGAGGCATGGACCGAGACCCCGATCGTCGCGACCTACTACGGCTCGACCCAGCAGATCCCGGGCGGCGACGAGCTGCCGCTCAACTTCGACTTCAAGCTCGCCGAGCGTATCCTCGACGGCACCAAGGCCGGTGAGTCGCGCGGGATCGTGGAGAAGCTTCGCGAGATCCAGGCGGTCTATCCTCCGGGCGCGACCGACGTGCCGTTCCTCACCAACCACGACAACGTGCGGGTGGCGACGGAGTTGGGTGGCGACGCCGGGAAGCTGCGGAGCGCCGCCGCGATCCTGCTCACGCTCCCCGGGACGCCGTTCCTGTACTACGGCGAGGAGGTGGGGCTGGAGAACGGTGACCTGGACGGCGGCGACCCGGCGAAGCGCACGCCCATGCCCTGGGATGCCACGGCGGGTGGCGGATTCACCACCGGCCAGCCGTGGCATGCGTTTGCCGCCGGCCGGGACCACGCCAACGTCGCCGTGCAGACCGGCGATCCCGGTTCGCTGCTCTCGCACTACCGGAAGCTGATCCGCGCCCGCCATGCATCGCCTGCGCTCGCACACGGCTCGCTCGAGATCCTCACCGAGAGCGGCCCGGTGCTGGCGTTCGTCCGCCGCGCCGGCGACGAGCGCGTGCTCGTCGCGATCAACCTCGGCGGCGATCCCCAGCGCGTCACGCTCGCGCTCGCAGCGCACAGCGCCGAGGTGATCTATGCCGATCCCGGGGCCGCCACCGGGGCCAACCCCGGGGCGACCGCCGGGGTCACTGCCGCCGCCACCGGCACCACCGTCCAGGTCTCGCTTCCGGCGCACGCGAGCGCTGTGTTTCACGTTCGCTGAGCGTCCGATCCTGGCGGGAACGGCCGAATCGTTGTTTTGCGACGCTGGCTTATGTCAGCACGAGCTCGGTGATCGCCAGCTCCAGCTCGGGCACCGCGATCGGTCGCAACGCCTCGCCGACCGCAGCGATGCGCTGGACGGCGTAGCCGCTGGCGCTCGGAGCGCTGGAGACTTCAACGACCCGCGCGGTCAGGTCGACGATCCAGCATTCTGGAATCCCGGCGGCCGCGTACAATGCCGCTTTGCGGCGGTCTCGGGCCAAGGAGCTGTCGGCGATCTCGATGACAAGCAATGCGGTGGTGGGATGCGCGTGGCGGTAGTCGCCCGCGGCGACGATCGCCACGTCAGGCTCGGGCTCCGAGTCGTCTGCGATCGCGAGCGGGAGCTGGAACCGCAGCTCGTAGCGGTCGGACGTCCGCCGGACGAGCAATTTCGTCAAGCGCGCGATCGTCGCTGCGTGCGGTGCATGCGGAGGTGACATCTCGACCAGGGCTCCCTGCAACAACTCGAGCCGCTCACCGGCGAACGCGCCGAGCGCGACGAGCTGGTCGTACTCGGCGCGCCGCAGCGGCCGGATCTGGTCCGGACCGATGGCCTGGGTGGCTGGCGAGCTCGGCATGGCCAGAGTGTAGCAAGCGGTAGGGCCGCGGCGCCGCTAGCAGCCGGCGCCGGTGCAGATCCGCGTGTCGGTCGCCGCGCCACCGCCGCCGCCCGGGGCGCCCGGGTTGCCCTGTGTGCTCGCCTTGGGCGCCGAGATCCCGCCGTTACCGCCGAGGCCGCCGACCCCGCCGCTCTGGTCGCACGTGCCGGTGATCGTCGAGTTGCTGGTCGCGAGGACGCCGACCGCGACGCCGCCGCCGCCACCGCCACCACCGCCGCCGTGGCCGCCGCGCGCGCCGTTGCCGCCGTGACCGGGCAGCCCCGAGCCGGGGTGGCCGCCGCCGGGCGCGCCGTCGGCGCCGTCCTGGCCCTGGCCGCCGGTGCCGCCGGTGCCGCCGCCGCCCGCGGTGCCGCGCGCCAGATCGCAGCTGTCGAGCGAGATCGCCGAGCCGATCGCCGCGATCGCGAACGAACCGCCGCCACCGCCGCCGCCGGCCCCGGCCCCGAGCGCCGCGCAGCCGCCGGCCCCGCCGCCGCCGCCGCCGCCGCCGAACGCGTCCACGCCGTTGTCGCAGCCGCCGCCACCGCCGCCGCCGCCGCCGCCGCTGCCGTTCTCGCCGGTCGTGCCGCCGCCGCCGCCATGCGCGTACCAGTACGCGGTGTTCGTGCCGGTCAGGTAGCCGGCGCTGCCGCCGCCGCCGCCGCCACCGTCGAGGATGAAGCCACCGCCGCCGGTGATGCCGCCGCCGCAGGTGTTCGCGCCCGCGCCGCCGTTGCCGCCCGAGCCGAACGGCGCCGAGGCGAACGCGGCGTCGACCCCGCGCTTGCCGGCGGTCGCGGTCAGGGTCGGCGGGATCCCGCAGCTCGTGTCCTTGGTGCCGCCATCGCCGCCGGTGCCGCCCCCGGACAGCCGGCTCGACGGCCCGCCGCTACACACGTTGGTCCCGCCCGAGCCGCCCGAGCCGTGCGAGGTGCTGTTGCAGCCCGACGTGCTCTCCTGACCGGCGCCGCCGGTGCCGCCGAACATGTTGAGCTGCACGGTGGTCACCGGAGCATCGCCACCCGCGGGGCCGGCGCCACCCCCCGCGCCGCTGCCGGCGACCAGCTGGACCCGCGCCAGCGTGAGCGTCGAGGCCCAGGCGTGCACCACGTAGCTCGAGCGGCCGTCGCGCCCCGAGCTACCGCCGGCGCCCAGGGCGTCGGGGCCGTGCAGCACGAGATCGCCGAGCGTGACCGGCGCGCTCAGATCGTGCGCGCGCACCGCCAGGTACTCGCCATCGCCACCCGGGCCGTTGTCGAGCTGGCCGACGATATCGACCCGGTGCGTGGCCTCGCTGTACGGGCCGCGCTGCCAGCCGACGTCGTAGCCGCCCCACACGCTGACGCCATTCTGCAGCACGACAACCTCGTTATAGGTGCCGGTCTGGACATAGACATTCTGCTTGCCGGCGGCGATCGCGCGCACCAGGCCGAACGTGATCGTCAGGCACGGCGTGTGGTAGGTCAGCCCGCAGCCCACCGCGTTGGTGCCGTTCGCCGCGACGAAGATGCCGTTGTTGATGTCGCCGTCGATGCCGTCGCAGTTGTCGTCGGTGTACGAGCCGTCGGGCACGTCGGTCGCCGACGGTGGCTGGCAGCCGCCCCAGCCCGCGGTGCCGCCGCAGGTCTCGGCGCCGGCGCAGGTCGTGCCGAGCGTCGTGGTGATCGTGCAGGCGTCGGTCGTGCCCTGCTGGCCGGCGGTGTTGCAGTCGCACGCCCCCGACAGCGGCACGCACTGCTTGTAATTGACATTGTCGACCACCGTATTGGCACACTGATATCCGCTCGGGCAGTCCACGCTCGAGCAATCGCGGCTGCAGTACGTGCGGCCGGTGGCCTCGGTCAGACACTTGTCCATCCCGAGCAGGGTGCACTCGTGATCTTGCACGCACGGGCTGCACAGCTGGTCCGACGTCGGAACGCACACCGACGACACCACGCCGGGCTCGATCGCGCCGAGCACGCCGAAGCAGCCCCAGCCGTCGGGGCAGGTGCCGCAGGTGTCGGTGCACACGCCGCTGGTGCCGGCGAGGATGCAGATGTCCGACGTGCACTGCGAGGCGTCGGTGCACGGCTGGCCGAACCCGAGCAGCGCGGCATCGGGCGGCGCGTCGACGGGGATCGCGGCGTCGGCCGGCACGGCCGCATCGGCGCTCGGGCAGTCGCCCGAGATCGTGGGATCGCATGCGCCGCCGGGTTGGCGCGAGCCGGCGCACCCGACGAGCCACGCCACACCGACGACGCTACAGAGACCCAGCAGGGCAGCTCTCATGCCCCGAACACTATCACCGGCGCGATCGGGTTTCGTAGTTACCGTTCGATAGCGATGCGACGTCACGGCGCCACGCGTCACAGCGTCGGCGATCGATTGCCACGCCATGCTCACAACCTCACAGTGTGCGCCGGCGGCCTACTACGATTTGCCAGAGCAGGATGTTCAGCGCGAGCTCCACCGACAGCGTTCCGCCGGTCCGGCGCGGTACACCGAGCCTTCGGTCGTCCGGATCGGATCGAAGGCCGTCCGCACGATGCTGGATGTTTATCCATAATAACGGACACAGGCAAGCCCGTCGGGTCGATCGAGAAATCGCCGCCGCGTACCGTCACGCTGGGCCCCCACGCCACAACGATTCCCGGCGAACTGCCTCGCCCACGGGCATCGCGGCGCCATGTGCCGAGCACACGCATTGCTCTAGCGAGCACACGCATTGCTTTTAGGTGGTGTCGCCGTGCGTGAACCTTGCTCCCTGCCGCTGTCATCCGCGCTGTCACCCAGTGGCGAGCTTCCCGATCGGCTCACGCCCTCGCCGCGCGCGTCGGAGCTCGTGGCCATCCCGTCGCCGGTGAGCGCCGAGGACACATGGCTCGAAGAGGCGCTCGATATCGGGATCGGCGACGACATCCTCGTGGTCGACGATCACCCCGCCAACCTGATCGCGGTCGAGGCCGCGCTCGAGCCGCTCGGCCGCACCCTGGTGTTCGCGGGCTCGGGCGAGGAGGCGCTGGCCAAGTTGCTCGAGCAGGACTTCGCGCTGATCCTGCTCGACGTCGCGATGCCGGGGATCACCGGGATCGAGACCGCGCGGCTGATCCGGTCGCGCGAGCGCAGCCGCGGCACGCCGATCATCTTCGTCACCGGCATGGCGTGGCAGGACGACGCGGTCGATGAGGCCTACGAGGTCGGCGGGTTCGACTTCCTGATCAAGCCCGTCCGCCCCGAGGTCCTGCGCGCCAAGGCCCGCGTGTTCCTCAAGCTGCAGGAGCGGACCCGCGCGCTGCGCCGCCACGCCAACGAGCTGCGGACATCCCAGCGCCAGCTCCACGACCACGAGCTGATCGAGCAGCGCAACCGGTTCGAGTCGACCCTGCTCGAGACCAAGGTCCAGCAGCTCGCCGAGGGCGAGCGCCGGCAGCACGAGCTCGCCGGGATCATCGGCAACGAGCTACTCAACCCGCTGCAGACCCTGCAGATGGCGTTCGATCTGCTGCGCGCGCATCCCCACGCCGACAAGGGCGAGCGGATCTACGCGCTGGTCGAGCACCGGCTCGTCCACGTCACCCGGCTGGTCAAGATCCTGATCGACATCGCGCAGGTCGCGTCGGGCCAGCTCGCGCTCGCGCCGGCGACGGTCAACCTGCTCGACATCGTGCGCCAGGCGCTCGACGACTGCCGGCCGATCCTCGATGCCCACAAGCTGACCGTGCGGTTCGACGCCGAGCTGGCGCAGCCGCCGATGGTGATCGGCGATCCGGTCCGCCTGCTGCAGGCGATCACGACGCTGATCGATCACGCCGCGCGCTCGGCCGCGGACACCGGCGAGCTCGTCGTCACCTCGTCGGTCACCGCCGGCGAGGTCCTGGTGTGCATCGTCGACACCGGCCGCGGCATCGCGCCCGACCTGCTGCCGAAGCTGTTCGACGTGTTCGTCGGCGACCACCGCGCGGCGAGCGCCGGGGCCGGCGCGCTCAGCCTCGGGCTCCCGCTGGTCAAGCGGCTGCTCGAGCTGCACGACGGCTCGATCCGGGTCGCGAGCGGCGGCGCCGGCAAGGGCTCGACGTTCGAGCTCCGGCTGCCGCTCGCGCCGCAGGACGTCGAGCTGTCGTCGCTGGATGCCGTGTCCAGCTCGACGATGCGGATCACGGCGGTCAACCCCGCCGTCGAGCTGATGTCGAACGCGCTGACCGATCCGGCGCTCGAGATCATCCGCGATCCGCCCGATCCTGCCTGACGTAGAATGCCGGGCGATGCAGGAACGAACCGTCCGCGGCGTCCGCGTTCCGGAATTGCTCTACGGCACCGCGTGGAAAGCAGAGGCCACCGAGGCGCTCGCGTTCGGCGCGCTGACCACCGGGTTCCGCGGCATCGATACCGCCAACCAGCGCAAGCACTACGACGAGGCGTTGGTCGGCCAGGCGCTGGGCCGCGCGCAGGCGGCCGGGATCGCGCGCGACGCGGTGTTCGTGCAGACCAAGTTCACCCACCTCGCCGGCCAGGACGATCGGCTGCCGTACGACGCCGGTGCGCCGATCGCAGACCAGGTCGCGCAGTCGTTCGCCAGCTCGCTCGTCCACCTCGGGGTCGATCACCTCGACAGCTACCTGCTGCACGGTCCGTCGCAGCGCGATGGCCTCGCCGCCGCCGACCGCGAGGCGTGGTGGGCGATCGAGCGGCTCGCCGAGCGCGGCCAGGTCGCGCTGATCGGGATCAGCAACGTCACGGCCGACCAGCTCCGCGCGCTGATCGAGCTGGCGCGCGTGCCGCCGGCGTTCGTCCAGAACCGGTGCTACGCGGCGCGCGGCTGGGACCGCGAGGTCCGCGCGGTGTGCGACGCCCACGGCGTGGTCTATCAGGCGTTCTCGCTGCTGACCGCGAACCGCGACGTCGTCGCCCACCGTGGGGTCCGCGCGATCGCCGCCCACCACGGCGTGACCCCGGCGCAGATCATCTTCCGGTTCGCGTGCCAGGCCGGCATGCTGCCGCTGACCGGCACCTCCAGCCCGCAGCACATGCGCGAGGACCTCGCGATCGGCGAGTTCGCGCTCGACCCGCACGAGCTGGCCACGATCGACGCCGCCGGCACCGGTGCGGCCGGCGCCGGTGCGGTATGACGCGGTGACATGGGCCAGCTCGACGAGCCTCGCTTCGACGCCGCGGTACACGCCGGTTGCTCCGCGTGCGGCGGCACGACCCTCGACATCCGCAGCTTCCTCGATCGCCGGCTGATCGTCATGCTCGGCGATCCCAACGACGACGGCCGCTGGGTCCACGACGGCGAGAAGTTCGTCGACGGCACCTACCAGATCGCCTGCGCGCGCTGCGCCCACGTCGCGTTCATCGACGACGCCTGCCCGCGCTGCCACGCCGCCGGCGGCCTTGCACGCGCCCTCACCGAGCCATCGCGGCTCGCGGTCCCCAAGCGCTGCCCGGCCTGCAAGGAGACCGAGCTGCTCGCGCTCGGCTTGCTGCCCTCCACCACCCGCTACAGCGGCGGCACCGCGGCCCTGCCGACCCCGCTCGCCGACTTCGGCGATCCCGGCTACCACATCGTCGCCTACGCCTGCGCGTCCTGCGACGCCGCCACCGTCACGCAGAGCTGCCCGCTGTGCGACGCCCCCGGCCCGCTCCGCCCGCGGCCATAGCGCCGCAAAGTCGCACCTGGATCGCCGTCGAGGTAGGCTCGGCTCGATGTACGTGCGGAACCTCCGCGTCCAGAACGTCAAGCTGCTCCGCGACGTGAAGATCGACTTCACCGACGCGAACGGGCGGCCTCGCATGTGGACGGTGTTCGTCGGAGAGAACCGCCTGTGCAAGACCACCCTCCTGCAGACGATCGCGGCGGCGGCATGCGGCGGCGATCGCGGTACCCAGCTCGTCACCGACGTGATCGCCTCGTGGCCCGATCTCCGAAACCCAAGGTCGCTGCAGATCGACGCGGAGTTCGGGTTCCCGAGCAATCCCGCCGAGCAGCCGTACTTCCCCGGCATCGGACCGGGTGAACAGCGCTCGCTTCGGTTGTGGTCGAAGCTGGAGCTGGAACCCGACAAGCGCGTGTTTGCTGGACAGTCGGGCTACCTGGATGCTCCGGCTGCCGAACCGGCCATCTCCGACCCGCTCACCACAGCGCGCATCGAAGCACTCGAGAGCTGGTTTGTTGCCGGCTACGGACCGAGCCGACTCCTGCCGGGCGCTGGCAAGACCGCACGCCAGAGTGAGCCCACGCTGGATCGACTGCGGTCGCTGTTCGGCGACAACTTGATCGGGACCGGGTTCATCGAGCTACTCGATGGAACCCTCGGACAGGCGTTCGTCGACGTGCTCGGGTCGGTGTTCGTGGCCGGCGGCGTGTTGCCGCACGTGACCGCGCTCGAGCTTCGAGGACGCGGTGGCTTGCGCTCGAATCGTGACCTCATTGAAGGCCAGCGCTTCGAGATGGACGTCCTCGATACCAAGCACGAACGAATTCGCGTCCCGGCGTCATGGCTATCGCAGGGCTATCAGACCCTCATTGCGTGGCTGGCCGATGTGGTGGGCCAGATCTTGCTCGACGCGGAGCACCCGGTCGCTGCCGCCGACATGATCGGTACCGTGCTGGTC
>DATBBB010000357.1:0-1561 GCA_036271215.1 Kofleriaceae bacterium
CGCCTCGGACGGATCGGGGAGCTGACCGCCGATCTGGTCGAGGAACCGCTGCTTGGGCATGGTCGCGATCTGGAACGCCGACGAAACGCCGGCCGCGTGCAGCGCGACCATCGCGTCGTTCGACGGGGTCAGCTGGTACAGCCGCTCGACCAGCCGCGCCGCGTCCTTGGCCGGGCTCGACAGCTTGGCGTAGCCCGCCCAGGTCTTCACCGGGTGATCGCCGATCTTGTAGCTGCCCTGGCCGGCGCGCAGGAACCCCGCGACCTCGCCATCGGCGTCGGCGGTCGACTGGTCGACCGGCAGGGTGCCGCGGCGCACGAGCTCGGCGACCACGAGCGTCGGGTAGCCGAGCTGGACCTGCGCGGCGAGCCCCGCCGCGTACGATCCGGCGTCGAGCCCGGCGGGGACGTCCTTGCCGATCAGCGGCAGCCACGCGTCGGCCTGGTAGAGCCCGGCGCGCGCCAGGTCGGTGTCGGTCGCGACCTTGCCGGCCTTCAGGCGCGCCACCAGCGGCGCGTTCTGGCGGGTCAGGAACCCGAGCCGGCCGTCGGCCTGGAGTTCCGCGATCGCCGCGGCGGAGAACCCGGCGGCCTGGAGCGTCGACCAAAGCGCCTCCGGTTGATCCGCGGTGTCGTGATACGCCGCCAGGAACGCCGGGGTCTGCGACTTGTCGAGCGAGACCGCCAGCATGTCGCCGAGGCTCGACAGCGACACCGGCGTCGTGTAGGTCTGCAGCGCGCGCACCGCCTCCTGGCGATGGAGCTCGATCGTGGTGTCGATCGACGGCCCGGCGTCGATCACGCTGGCGTCGATCGCCTGCTGGATCGCCGAGCGCACCGCGGAATCGGGGACCAGCGCCAGCGCGTCGCGATCGCCGGGCTGGCCGGCGCGCAACAGCGCGTAGTAGTGCACCGCCGGGATCTTGGTCTGGGCCGACAGCGTGTCGGCCTGGGCCGCCATCGCGATCGTGCGCGCGTCCCACGCCGAGCGGCCGGCGAGGTAGACCACGCCGCCCGGATCGAGGCCGGCGAGCGCGGTCTTGCCGAGCAGCGGCGCCGTCGCGTCGAGCAGGCGCTGGTACTCGCTCGGCCGCGACACCGCCGCCGGCGCGATCGCGAGGTTCACGGTGACCGCCGGGGGCGCCTGGTAGATCACCGCCGAGCGCGCGATCTCGGCGAGCTTCTGGCGCGGATCGAGCACGCGCACGTAGAGGTCCGCACGCGGCTTGCCGGCGAGCTCCGATGGATCGTAGTGCGCGGTGTAGGCCCCGGTCGCGTCGCTGACCGCGGTCGCGAGCAGCGCGGGGCCGGCGAGCGCCTGGTCCCAGGCCTGGACCCGCACGTCGGCGACGGCCACGCCGGCGGTCGTCGTGATCCGGCCGGTCACCGTCGACGGGGTCGCCGGCGGCGGCGGGGCGTGACCGTCGGCGATGCCGATCACGATCTTGACGCGCGGATCGCGGAGGTTCCACACCACCTGGGTCCGGGTATCGGCGATCACGCGATCGCCGCGCAGCACGCGGAAGTAGACGTCGGGCTGGCGCAGCTCGAGCTCGCGCTCG
>DATBBB010000358.1:0-3294 GCA_036271215.1 Kofleriaceae bacterium
TGACGGTGGAGTAGTGGAACTTCTCGTCGTGCGCGTCCATGTCCTTCGGGAACGAGCCATCCATGCCCGCGCCGCCGTAGGTCTCGGTGAGATCGAGCGGCCGCGCATCGCCGAGGTGCTGGACGTACGAGCGCTGCGCGCCGGCGGGCACGGTGTTGGCAAACGCGCTGATCAGGCACGAGTTGTCCGCGTGGACGACCTCGGAGATCGCCGCCTCGGCCGCGGCGTCATCCTGATGCGCAGGGTGGTAGTGCGTCCGCGCGTACGCGAAGACCTCGTCCTTGACCCGGCGGAGCTCCTTGGTGTTGGCGTCCGGGTCCTGCCACGCCTGATCGGCGTAGTGCGTGAACGAGTTGCTCTGGTAGCCGCGCTGGGTCCGGTATTGCGGGTGGCCGATCCCGTCGGTCAGGAACGCGATCGGCATCGCGTAGGCCCCGAACGCGAGGAACACGATCGACAGGATGATCAGCGTGACCTTGAGCGCGAGCCACCAGCCGGTGTTCTGGGTGATCGCCGCCGCGCCCTTGGCGAGCCCGGCGCCGATCGCGAGCGAGTACCCCGCGAGCAGGCCGATCGTCGGCGACAGGATGCGATCCTTGTTGCGCATGTGCGGCCCCGGGGCGTCGACGAAGCCGACGTCCTCGAGCGTGTGGAGGTGGAGCGCGAACCGGTCGAGGTTCGCGGCGGAGCTCGGCTCGCCGCCGGCGGCGATGTCGGCGCGGATCCGCTGGAGCGCGACCTCGGGTGGCGCGAAGTGCTCGTCGCGCGTGATCCCGTAGTGCTGGTAGGTCGCGGCCTCCCCGGGGCTCATCGGGTGGTATTTCGGGCTGTGGTCGACGCCGCCGGTGGCGATCGCGAGCCGCGCGGCGTCGGCCTCCGGGATGCCGGCCGCGATCGCGAGCCGGTAGGTCAGCACGCCGTGCACCGGCTCCTCGTAGGCCCCGTTGGAGTCGCGATACTTGATCGGATTGTTCCGCACGTAGGCATAGCGATTGCCATCCAGCCGATCCGGATGGCTATCCGGCGCGGTCCAGCGCCCGAGCCACGGGATGTAGTACCGCGCGGTGTGGTACTCGAGGCCGCTCTCGTCGTCGCGCTCCATCCCGGTGAAGCGATAGCGCTTCGCCGCCGCGGCGATCGTCTTGTCCATCGCCTGGTACGCCGTGGTGCCGAACGGGTGGTACTCCTCGTAGCTGATCACGCGGCCCAGGGCGTCGGTCTCCACGCGCGACGATTGCAGGTGATCGACACCCATGTAGCGGACCAGCCGGGTGCCGGCGGCGTCGCCGATCGTCTCGGACTCGTAGTGCACGATGCACTGGCGATCATCGTTGACGTCGAGCGTGGTGCGCTCGAGCGTGGTGCCGGTCGCGCCGTACTCGCGGTAGATGTCCACGCCGTCGAGATAGAACCGCTCGTTCGCAACGCCGGGCGCAACGCCGGGCGCAACGCCGGGCACGGCGGCGGACGCGGCGGCCCGCTCGGTCAGCTTGCGCACCCGCACGCCGTTGCCGTCGTAGACGTAATACGTGGTCTCCGGGGTCCCGCTGGTCACCGCCTGCCTGGCCACCGCTGCCAGCTCGTCGCGGAACGTCGCCTGCATCACCGTGAGGTGCGGCATCGAGGTCATGAAGCCGTGCCTGGGCTGGTAGCCGTACGTAAACGCCGTGCCGCCGACCTGGGTCGCGAGCAGGCGATTGGAGTCCCCGGCGTAGCTGTAGCCGCGCGTCCAGCTGCCGCCGCTCGTGACGTGGCTCAGCGACGCCAGGTTGCCGGCCGGATCGTAGGTGTATTGCTGCGTGTAGTTGCGCCACGCGAGCGTGTCGCCGGTGGCGACCTGGGTCATCGCCGCGATGTCGTTCCAGTTATCGACCGTGCCGAGCTCGACCTGCGCGATGTGCTCGCGGCCGCTCGCCGCGATCAGCTGATACAGCGGATCGTACTGGTAGGTCGCCGTGCCCGTGACCTGCTGGTTGGCGAACCACACCGTCGGCACCGCGCGGTCCTCGACGTGCGTGGCGTTGCCGATCGGGTCGTACGTGTAGTGCAGATCCTGGAGCACCGCGCCGTTGCCGCCGCGGCTGGTCAGCGCCAGGATCCGGAACGTCTCGGCGTCGTAGGTGTAGAGCGTCGATCCGCCGTTGCCGAGATCGATCCGCAGGCGCTGGCCCTTCGCGTCGTAGTCGATGTTCGCCACGCAGGTGTCGCCGGCCGCGCCCGGCTGGGTCACCCGGATCTGCTCGAGCAGGTTCGCCGCGTTGTAGCTCGGCACGTACACGCTGCCGTCGGCGGTCGTGCGCGACGCCACGCGATCGAGCGCGTCGTACGCGGCGCCCGACGAGAACGCCTCGGGCAACAGCGCCGCATCGGGCTCGGCGCCGCCCCAGCTGACCACCGCCTTCGGATCGGTGCAGAACCGCCGCGCCGACGCGACCAGGTTGCCCTGGAAGTCGTACTGCTGGTTCTCGACCCGGCCCGCGGTGTCGTACAGCAGCGCCACGTGGCCGCGCAGGTTGTGCGCGGTATCGCCCGCGCGGCCCTCGCCGTAGACCCGGAGCTCGAACACGTGGTCGAGCGCCACCGGGCCATCGCCGCCGACCACGCGCTTGGACGTCGGCCGGTGCAGCGGATCGTCGTAGCCGAACACGAACGTGTGGCCGCGCTCGTCCCACGACCGGACCGGCGCATCGCCGACGCCGTCGAGCAGCCAGCGCGTGCCGGCGTCCATCGTCGTGTGGCGGGCGATCCGGCCGGCGAGATCGAACGCGTAGCCGGCCGGCTGGTTGCCGCGCGCGTCGTCGACCTCGAGTACGGCGCCGAACACGTCGCGCACCCGCACCGTGGCGTACCGGATCGGCAGGTTCGCCGCGTCGAACCCGGCGTGATCGAGATCGAGGATCGCGCGGCCGAGCGGATCGGTCACCCGGACCAGCGGCGTTCCGGCGTGCGCGGCGGTCTGCTGCGCGGCCTCGGCCTCGTGGACCGGATCCTTGCCCGCGTCGATCAGCTCGGCGTCGATCAGCCGCGCGACGCGGTCGTGATACCACCGCGAGTCGAGCACGGTGTCGTTGCGATCGGAGATCGTCGTCGACCAGCGATCGAGCTGGATGGTCGCGAACGTGGCGTCGGGATAGTCGACGCGCACCACGCGCCCGAGCGGATCGTAGGTCGACAGGATCGTCACGCCGGACTCGACCATCTCCTGCTCGCTCTCGAACTGGTGGCTGACCGAGAAGAACGGCTCGTACTCCTTGACCGGGTTGCCCTTGTTGTTGACCACGGTCCGGCCGTTGC
>DATBBB010000359.1:0-5916 GCA_036271215.1 Kofleriaceae bacterium
CCTCGATCCACGCCTCCGGCCTCGCCTCGATCCACGCCTCCGGCCTCGCCCCCGGCACCCCCGGCCTCGCGTCCGGCGCCCCCGGCCGCACGCCGCGCGAGCCCACCACGAGCAACGCGTCGGGCTCGAACGCGGCGGTCCCGCGCTGGGCCGCGCCGTGCGGATCGCCGAGCCGCGCGCCGCCGCCGCCGAGCGCGCTCGCCCCGCCGCCGGGCTCGACGACCAGCGCCCCGGGGTGGCCGGCGCACGCCCACGCGAGCTGGCGCGCATCGCGATCGACGATCGCCACGAACGCCGCGATCGGCTCGCCGCCGCGCCGCACTGCCTCGGCGCTCGCCCCGAGCAGCGCGATCAGCTCGTCGAGCGCCGGCGCCGGGGTCGCCCCGGTGGCCGCGGTGAACGCGCCGGTCAGCGCCGCGGTCGCCAGCGCGGCGACCACGCCGCGGGCCTGGCCCTCGGTGACCAGCAGCGCGAGCCGGCCGTCGCCGTACAGGCTCGCCGACCACGCGGCGCCGGTGGTGCGCGGCGCGCTGCGGTACGCCGCGGTCACCCGCCACGGCCCGAGCGCGTCATCGCGGCTCGCCGACGCCTGCAGCCGCATCGCCTCGGCGACCTCGACCTCGCGCGCGGTCGCACCCTCGCGCGCCGCGATCTGCGCGAGGTGGACGTAGGTCAACGCCCGCGCCGCCGCGCGCGCCGAGCCGGCGACCAGCCCGCGCTCGGCCTCGCGCAGCGCCCGCTCGTGGTCGGCCTCGACCAGCCCGACCAGCGTGCCGCGATCGATCAGCGGCACGATCAGCGTCGCGTCGTGGGCCACCACCGCGGCCTCGACCTTGGGCCGGATCGGCCCGAGCCGCATCGTCGTGAGGTCGGCCGCCGCGAGCGGCTCACCGTACGCCGCCAGCCAGCCGCAGACCTCGGGATCGAGCGACCACGCCGCGCCCGACGCGATGTCGGCCAGCGCGCCCGGCTGGTCCGGATCGGCGCGCCAGATCGTCCGCACGCCGACCGCGATCTGCTGCCACAGCGCCGCCAGCCCGGCGGCGATCCGGCGGTCGTCGTCGAGGTCGGTCAGCCCGGCGACGAACCGCGCGAGCGCGCGCTCGCCGAACACCCGCGGCGGCGGGCGCCGGCGGCCGAGCCCCCACATGATCGCGATCCCGGTGATCCACACCGCGCTGCCCAGCGCGGCCACCGCGACCGGCGCGCCGGCCTCGAGCAGGTACGCGACCGCGCCGACCACCACCGCCGCGGCGGCGAACCCGGCGAGCTCGAGCACCACCCGGCGGTCGATCCCGCGCGG
Source organism: Kofleriaceae bacterium (assembly GCA_036271215.1). Taxonomy (GTDB): domain Bacteria; phylum Myxococcota_A; class Polyangia; order Haliangiales; family Haliangiaceae; genus JABFXX01. Next base: position 1,304 of record DATBBB010000359.1, read on the forward strand.
CCGCAACAGATCGGTGTGCAGCTCGAGGTGCAGCGTGATGATGCATGCGATCGTGGCCGGCAGCCACGCGATCGGATACACGCCGAGCACGCCATGGATCAAGAGCACGTCGGTGCCGCCGACCGCCGCGAGCACCACCGCCGCGACCACCACCCGCATCATTTTTCGGCGCTCACCGCGCATCATCGACCGCCGCGCGATCACCAGCCCGACCACGAGCCACATCGCCATCTGCGAGATGTGGAAGTCGGTCAGCGGCCCGGCGGTCACGTAGTACACGCCCGAGCTCAGCCGGCGCACGCCCGGTACGGTCCAGTCGGTGGTCCAGCACAGCACGAGCAGCGTGGCGCCGACGACGCCGGCGGTGCGCGCCGCCCAGCGGTGGCGCTCGAGCTGGCCGCTGAGCCCGAGCAGCACCAGCAGCAAGTTCGGGCCGATCATCGAGATCGGTCCCGAGCCGAGCCGGAGCAGCCGGAGCGCCGCCGCCGGATCGTCGGTGCAGATCGCCAGGGTGGAGCAAATCGCCCACGGCAGCGCGGTCATGGCGGCGCCGATCACCCCCAGCCGCAGCACCCGATCGCCGCGGACCAGGGCCGCGACCACACCGATGGCAGCGAGCGACACCGTACACACCACGTACGGGATGCACAGCCAGCTCCACTGGAGGTCAAACACGCACCACCGACGCTAACATTGTCGGGCGCGGGCCGAGTTGGTCGGGCCGGGCTCACCCATCGAATTCACGGCTGTGTACAATACGAGTCCTTGTCCCGTCGTTCGCCTCGCTACCGCATCGACATCGCGGCAACCGCAGTGCCGCTCCTGGGTGGTGACATGGCCGTATGCCGCACGCTCGACGTGTCGGATGTCGGGCTCAGCCTCGATACGGCGGCGTGGTTCCCGCTGGGCACGCGGCTGGCGCTGGCGCTGGTCGATCCGATCACCGGCACCGCGCTCGAGGTCATCGGCGATGTCGTCCGCGAGGCGACTTCGCCGAGCTGGACGCTCGGGATCCTGCTGGTCGAGCCGCCGGTCGAGTGGCAAGGGGTGGTCCAGGCCGCGCAGCGCCGATCGGGTGGCGGGGCGGCGCGGCCGGCCAAGCGGCTGCGCGTGCTGGTGTTCGGCGACGATCACCGCCAGCGCGGCGCGATGGCGCTCTATGTCACCAGCGGGTGGGACGTCCTGTTTGCTACCGAGGAAGACTCGATCGCCGAGGCGCTCGCCCACATCGATCTCGACGCGGTGGTCGCCGAGCTCGACCTCGCGGATCCGCGGCTGCTGCCGATCATGCACAGCGTCCGTAAGACCCAGCCCACGGCGCGCCGGATCGTGCGCGGGTCGGGCCGTGGCGAGTCGGAGCTGGTCCACCGGTTCGTCGACCGCGACGCCGGGCTCGAGGCGCTGCTCGACGCGGTCACCGCCGACATGCCGCTGCGCTGACCGCGGCGCGAGCTGGATCGGCTGGCGCGCCTGGATCGACCCAGCTCGGCCAGCTCGGCCAAAGTCTGGCCGCAATGTCAGAGCGCACCGGCCGAATGTCGTGGTTGCCTCCGGAGCCGGCCACGCAGGATCATGCACTTCGTCGCCGCGGACGTGCGGCATACGCTTTGTAGGTGAGCTCCGCATGCGACTTGGCTGGCTGGTTGGGTTGAGCGGAATGGTGGCGCTGAGCTCGGTGGCGCGAGCGCAGCCGAGCGCGCCGGTTGTCGTCGAGCCGCAGCCCGTGCCGGCCCTCGGGTCGGCCTCCGATGCCCCCGAGCCGGCCACCGGCGCGCCGGTCCCCTCTGCCACCACCGCGCCAAACCAGCCGTCGCCGGTCGCCACCGCGCCGGGGCTGACGCCGCCGAGCGGCGCGGCGATGGCGGCGCAGGCCCTCGGCGCGAACCTGGGCGCGGCGCCGGCGGGAACGCTGCCCGCGTATCGTTATTACTCGCCGTACGCCGCGTACCCGCCGCCCAGCGACGAGCAGGTGTACGAGCCCAGCTACCGCTGGCAGCTCGCGATGGCCGACATCGGCAGCGTGCTGCTGATGTTCACCGGCTCCGCCGCCGGTGTCACCGGCGGGCTCGCGGCCTACACGTTCGTCGCGCCGACGATCCACCTCGCGCACGACGAGGGCTTGCGCGCCACCGGCAGCTTCGGGCTCCGGCTCGGTGCGCCGGTGCTCGGCGCGCTGGCCATGTACGCGCTGTTCGGCGCGCTGACCCCGACCGGCTGCAGGGGCTACGATGACTGCGGCGGTACGGACGGCAGGATCGACGGCGCGCTGCTCGGCGCATTGGCCGGCATGGCCGCCGCGATGGTGATCGACGACTTCGCCATCGCGCGGCCTCGCCTGACCCACAAGCACACCTCGCTCGTGGTGGCACCGCGGGTCAACGTGACCCCGCAGCAGACCACGCTCGGCCTCGCCGGCAGCTTCTGACGCTCGATCGCGGCCTCGTTCGCTTCCCGTTCGCGGCCTCGTTCGCGTCACGGAGCGACCGCGACGGTCGTCGTGGCCGTGGCGAGTCGGAGCTGGTCCACCGGTTCGTCGACCGCGACGCCGGGCTCGAGGCGCTGCTCGACGCGGTCACCGCCGACATGCCGCTGCGCTGATCGCGGTGCAAGCTGGATCGGCTGGCGCGCCAGGATCGACCCGCTCGGTCAAAGTCTGGCCGCAATGTCAGAGCGCACGGGCCGAATGTCGTGGTTGCTCCGAGACCGGCCACGCAGGATCATGCACTTCGGTCTCGCGGACGTGCGGCATACGCTTTGTAAGTAAGTTCCGCATGCGACCTGGCTGGCTGGTTGGTTTGATCGGAATGGTGGCACTGAGCTCGGTGGCAAACGCGCAGCCGAGCCCGCTCGTCGTCGGGCCGCAGCCGGCGCCGGGCGTCGAACCGACGGCCGGACCGGTCCCCGACGCCACCACCGCGCCGAGCCCGCCGGCATCGGTTGCCACCGCGCCCGGCCTGACGCCGCCGAGCGGCGTGCCGATGGCGGCGCAGACCCTCGGCGCGAACCTGGGCGCGGCGACGCCGGGGACACTGCCCGCGTATCGCTATTACTCGCCGTACGCCACGTACCCGCCGCCCAGCGACGAGCTGGTGTACGAGCCCAGCTATCGCTGGCAGCTCGCGCTGGTCGACATCGGCAGCGTGCTGCTGCTGTTCTCCGGCACCGACGCCGGCGTCACCGGCGGGTTCGCGGCCTACACGTTCCTCGCACCGACGATCCACCTCGCGCACGACGAGGGCTGGCGCGCTGCCGGCAGCCTCGGGCTCCGGCTCGGCATGCCGGTGCTCGGCGCGCTGACCGGGTTCGCGCTCGTCAGCTCGCAGACCCGGAACGACTGCAGCGGCGATTACGACTGCGACGACACGGAGAGCCTGGTCACCGGCGCAGTGGTCGGCGCGCTGGCCGGCATGGCCGTTGCGATGGTGATCGACGACTTCGTCATCGCGAAGCCGCGCCTGACCCACAAGCACAGCTCGCTCGTGGTGGTGCCGCGGGTCAACGTGGCCCCGCAGCAGACCACGTTCGGTCTCGCCGGCAGCTTCTGATCTGACGCTCGATCGCCTCCCCGTTCGGGTCCCTGTTCGGGGCCTCGTTCGGGTCCTTGTTCGCGTCTCGTTCAACGCCTTGCAGGAGAGCTCCGCATGCGATCTGGTTGGCTGGTTGGTTCGATTGGAATGGTGGCACTGAGCTCGGTGGCAAACGCGCAGCCGAGCCCGCCCGTCGTCGGGCCGCAAACCGCGCCGGCCGTCGGGTCGGCCACCGACGTCCCCGAGCCGGCCACCGAAGCGCCGGTCCCCAATACCACCACTTCGCCGAGCCCGCCGGCGCCGGTCACCACCGCGCCCGGCCTGACGCCGCCGAGCAGCGTGCCGATCGCGGCGCGGAGCCGCGGCGCGAACCTGGCCGCGGCGACGCCGGGGACGCTGCCAGCGTATCGCGATGCCTCGCCGTACGCCGCGTATCCGCCGCCCGGCGACGAGCCGGTGTACCAGCCCAGCTACCGCTGGCAGCTCGCGATGGCCGACCTCGGCACCGTGGCGCTGATGTTCTCCGGCTCCGACGCTGGCTTGCTCGGCGGGGTCATGGCTTACACGCTCGTCGCGCCGACGATCCACCTCGCGCACGACGAGGGGTCGCGCGCCGCCGGCAGCCTCGGGCTCCGGGTCGGCTTGCCGTTGCTCGGCGCGCTGGCCGGGGCGGTGCTCATCCGCCCGATCAGCGGCCCCAGTCAGTCCGGCTGCTTTGACTGCGGCGGCGACGACACCACGTTCGCCGGCGCGGCGGTCGGCGTGCTGGCCGGCATGGCCACCGCGATGGTGATCGATGACCTCGTCCTCGGCAGGCCGCGCGTGACCCACAAGCACACGTCGTTCGTCGTGGCGCCGCGGGTCAGCGTGGCCCCGCAGCAGACCACGTTCGGCCTCGCCGGCAGCTTCTGACCGGGCGACCGATACGCCCGATCGCCCCGACAGCACCGCCTCGATATCAGCCGGCGGTGCTCGCCGGCCGGCGCGTCATGGGGCGATCGCGACCGTCGTCGTGGCCGCCGCTGCGGCCGCGAAGTAACTGCGCAGGTGCGTCAGATCGTCGAAGATCCGCTGGCGGCGCAGGTT
>DATBBB010000360.1:0-5041 GCA_036271215.1 Kofleriaceae bacterium
GAAGACCTCGACGTGTTCCCGTTCGACGGCGAGCGGATCGACCTCGAGCCGCTGTTCCGGGAGCAGTTCGTCCTGGCGATCCCGTACGCTCCGCTGTGTACAGAAGACTGCAAGGGGCTGTGCCCACAGTGCGGGATCGACCGGAATACAGCTAGTTGCACATGTGAGCCCCCGATCGACCCACGTCTCGCTGCCCTCAAGGGCTTGAAAATCCCTTCGTAAGCTGGCACATAAGCCGCCCGGAGTTTCGTCATGGCACTGCAAAAACGACGTCGCGGCCCAGCCCGCACCGCTCAGCAACGCTCGGCGTGGAGCAAGAAATCAGGCGAGAACCACATGATGGTTCAAGCCTGTTCCAACTGCGGTGCACCGCGCATCGCGCACCGCGTCTGCATGAGCTGCGGTCAGTACCGCGGCGAGACGATCATCGCGAAGAAGGCCGCCGAAGACTGATCGCGGGCGGCGGGTCGTCGCCGACGCACTGGGGCGTGATCGCGCGCCGGGCCTCGAGGTCGCGGTGCATGCCGTGCGTGCCACGCGCGCTGGCGGCGAACCTGCGCCCGAGGTCGTGCTGGTCGGCGACGCCGCGCGGATCGAAGCCGAGCTCGCGCGCCAGGGCCGCGCCCCGGACGACTGTCAATCGAGCTGCAGGGTCAGCACGTCGCGGTGCGGCGGCGAGAACGCCGCCTCCTCGACCCACGCGCAGTCGAGCTTGTCGCCCACGAACATGCTGCGCGCCAGGCGCACCAGGCGCGACGCGAGCACCGCCGGATCGCGGCCGGTGGCGAGCGTCTGCAGATCGGGCAGGCCGAGCTCGGCGAGCCCGACGGTATCGGCGACGGTATCGCGGTCGCCGACGTGCGCGATCCGGACGTTGATCGCCGGTCCGCACGGCCCGAGCTCCATGCGCAGCATCCGATAGGTCGAGAACGGCATCACGCGCTGCGACGGCAGCCAGTGCATCACCGCCGGCCGGACGTCGTCGACCGAGGCCATCACGGTATCGAGCACCGAGAGGAACGCGAGCAGCATCGTGGCGTGGTTGACCGGCCGGTGGGCGACCATGCTGATCACGAGCGACGCCCGGCAGCGCGCCACGGCCTCGTAGCGCTCGCGCCAGGTCGGGCTCCACATCAGCGCTTCGTCGAGCTGGGCCGCGTAGGCATCCGGCGACGCCGCGAACACGTGGGCCAGGAGCGGCAGGTCCTGGGTCGGAATCGCGAACCCGAAGTGCTCGCCGGCCACCGCGCTGATCAGCTGGACGTCATCGCGCCAGGCGCGCAGCTGGCCGTGGACGATCGCGGGATCGATCGCGGGCGGCTCCGGCAACAGGACCTGCACCGTGTACCGAGGCAGTGGCGACAAGGCGACCATGTGGGGCTGCGTATCACAACCCCTGGCGATTTAGAGGTCCAATGGTTGGACCAAAGTGGAATTGTCAGATCTCAGACCGGGTTCCGAGATCGATCTCCGACGAGGACCACACCTGATTCCATTATATCTGTCTAAATACAGACATATCGAAAAGCTGGACTCACGCAGGAGGAACGCGACTACCTGCAGGTCGGCTCGACCCGGATCACGCGACGATCTTCTGCCAGCTCGGCTTCGCGCTGAGCTTGTTCCACCACGCGATGACGTGCGGATACTTCGCGAACACGTCCTTGGCCGGCGTCTTCATCGCGTACTCGATGTACGGCATGAAGCAGATGTCGGCGAGCGAGAACGTGCTGCCGGCGAGGAACGGCCGCGCCGCGAGCTGCTTCTCCATGATGGTGAGCGCGGTGTTCAGCTGCTCGGTCGCCGTCGCGATCGTCTCCGGCGTCTGCGGGCGGTGGAACACGTGCTCGTAGATGAACTTCATCGCCGGGCCGGTGAAGTTCGAGGTCTCGACGCTGATCCACTGCTCCATCCGGGCGCGGTCGTGGATCTCGCTCGGGATCAGCGCGCCGCCGGCCTTCTCGTTGATGTAGCGGCACATCGAGCGCGACTCGTAGAGCTCGAAGTCACCGTCCTTGAGGGCCGGGACCTGGCCGAACGGCTGGCGCGCCAGGTGCGGCGGCATCTTGTGCTCGCCCTTGGCGAAGTCGACCAGCTCGAACTCGTACGGCGTGTTGGTTTCGGCAAGCGTCATCAGGACCTTGCGCGTACAGGTGCTCATCGGGTGGCCAAAGATCTTCATGCCGATGCTCGTATCATGTCCGTCACGAGCCAGGCGTATTTGCGGTGGCAGGTGCGTGACGTGTTTCGCGGCGCGGCGACGCGGTGCGCAACCGAATCGGCAGGTAAGTCGCTTCCCCACGCGCAATGGTCGTGCGACATACGCCGCGATGCAGACCGCGCTGTTGTTTCCCGGTCAAGGATCGCAACGGGTAGGTATGGGCCGCGATCTGGCGCTCGAGTTCGCCATCGCGAAGCAGACCTACGATGAGGCCGACGCGGTGCTCGGGTTCGCGCTGTCGACCCTGTGCTTCGAGGGCCCCGAGGCCGAGCTGATCCTGACCCAGAACACCCAGCCGGCGATCCTGACCACGTCGATCGCGGTGTTCCGCGTGCTGCGCGAGCGCGGGCTCGCGTTCGACGTCGTCGCCGGCCACTCGCTCGGCGAGTGGAGCGCGCTGGTCGCCGCCGGTGCGATATCGCTCGCCGACGCGGTCCGGCTGACCCACCTGCGCGGCAGCTTCATGCAGAAAGCCGTCCCGGCCGGGCAGGGCGCGATGGCGGCGATCATGGGGATCGAGCCCGGCGCGCTGCGCTCGATGTGCGAGCAGGAGAGCGAGCCCGGCGAGCCGGTCGAGATCGCCAACCTCAATGGCGCCTCCCAGATCGTCATCAGCGGCCACGCCGCCGCGATCGATCGCGCGGTCGATGCCGCCAAGACCGCCGGCGCCAAGCGTGCGATCAAGCTCGCGGTCAGCGCCCCGTTCCACTGCTCGCTGATGAAGCCGGCGGCCGACCAGCTCGCCGCCGCGCTCGCCGGCATCGAGATTGCTTCACCCAGCGTACCCGTGGTCGCCAACGTCACCGCTACGCCTACCCAGGACCCCGCGCAGATCCGGGCGCTGCTGATCGAGCAGGTCACCGCGCCGGTGCGCTGGGAAGAGTCGGTCCAGGCGATCGCCGCGCTCGGCGTGACCCGGGCCTACGAGCTCGGCTCGGGCTCGGTGCTCAAGGGCCTGATCAAGCGGATCGCCAAGTCGATCGAGACCACGACGATCGGCGAGCCCCACGAGGTCAAGGCGTTCACTCCGCCCACCGCCGCACCGGCCGCCGAGCCGGCCTGACCGCACCCACTCATCCCCCAGGCCCAAGAACAAGCCCAGGATCAAGCCATGGCGATCACCGACAAAGCACTCGAAGGCAAGGTTGCGCTGGTCACCGGCGCGTCGCGCGGGATCGGCCGGGCGATCGCGGTGGCGCTCGGCCGGCGCGGCGCCAAGGTCATCATCAACTACGCGTCGCGCGAGGACGCCGCCCGCGAGGCGGCCGCGGCGGTCGAGGCCGTGGGCGGCCAGGCCGCGCTGTCGGCGTTCGACGTCGCCAGCGCGCCGGCGGTCACCGAGGCGATCAAGGCGATCGGCAAGGACCACGGCGGGCTCGACATCCTGGTCAACAATGCCGGGGTCGCGATCAACGGGCTGCTGATGCGGTTCTCCGATGACCAGTGGCAGAAGACGATGTCGATCAACCTCGGTGGCGCATTTCACTGCACGCGCGCCGCGGCGTCGTTCCTGCTGCGCGCCAAGACCCATGGTCGGATCATCAACATCACGTCGGTCGTCGGTGAGACCGGCAACGGCGGTCAGGCCGCCTACGCGGCGTCCAAGGCGGGCCTGATCGGCCTGACGATGACGACCGCCCGCGAGCTCGCGGCGCGCGGCGTCACGTGCAACGCGGTCGCACCCGGCTACATCGAGACCGACATGACCTCCGAGAGCTTGCCCGACGCCGCGCGCGCCAAGCTCATGGAGCAGATCCCACTCGCCAGGATCGGTCATGTCGACGACGTTGGCGCTGCCGTCGCGTTCCTTGCAGGGCCGGAAGCGGGTTACATCACCGGCCAGGTCCTGCGAGTCAACGGCGGGATGTTGATGTAGCGCTGGTTCTGGACTATCAACGCCTGCCCACCCACGAGGAAGCCAATGTCGCACCATGATCATGAGATCGAAAAACGGGTCAAGGAAATCATCGCCAGCCAGCTCGAGGTCAAGAGCGAGCAGCTCCGCCCGGAGGCGTCGTTCATCGATGACCTGAAGGCGGACTCGCTGGCCGTGGTCGAGCTCGTGCTCGCGTTCGAGCAGGCGTTTGACATCACGATCCCCGAGGAAGACACCGAGCAGATCAAGACGGTCAAGGACGCGGTCAGCTACATCCAGTCTCACGTGAAGAAGTAGCCACTGCGCCGGTCCAGCTTCCGCGCTAAGGAGTAGCCATGCGTCGCGTTGTAATCACCGGCATCGGCCTCATCACGCCGATCGGCAACGACCTCGAATCGACCTGGTCGTCGCTGCTCGCGGGTAAGAGCGGGGCTGGGCCGATCACTCGCTTCGATACCACCCGGTTCGCCACCAAGTTCGCCTGCGAGGTGAAGGGCTGGGAGCCGTCGAAGTTCTTCGACAAGCGCGAGATCAAGCACCTCGATCGCTTCCTGCAGTTCGGCGTCGCCGCCGGCATGATGGCGGTCGCGGATGCCGGGCTCGGCACGCGGGTCCCCGAGGCCGAGGCCGACCGCTGGGGCTCGTACGTCGGAGCCGGGCTCGGCGGCGTGCAGACGATCGAGGACACCTATGTGGCGCAGGCTGCCAAGGGCCCGCGCCACGGGTTCTCGCCGTACTTCGTCACCGATATCATCATCAACGAGGCGCCGGGCATGATCTCGATCCGGACCGGCGCGACCGGGCCGAACTTCTCGCACGTCTCGGCGTGCTCGTCGGGCGCGCACTCGATCGGCGAGGCGTTCCGCACGATCCGCCACGGCTACGCCGACGGCATGATCTGCGGCGGCGCCGAAGCGACGATCACGCCGCTCGGCTGCGGCGGG
>DATBBB010000361.1:0-24255 GCA_036271215.1 Kofleriaceae bacterium
GTTACCAGGCGCACCGGCTGAGCGCGGCGCGGCTCGATCGCGCGCAGCTGATCGAGATCGCCGAGCAGATCGGCGCAGACGCCCACGAGTACGATCCGATCGCGGACGGCCCGGGCGAGCGCAGCGAGTGGTCGACCCTGCAGCTGCTGTTCGGGCGGCTGCAGCAGGATCGCGACGATCCGCAGCAGATCGCGCCGCTGATCACCGGGATCGAGCAGTCGATCGGGCGGCTGATCGACATCAACCAGCGCGTGGCGCGCGACAGCGAGACCGCGATCGCCGCGCTGCACCGCCACGGCTTGTTCGCCGACGCCGCGATCGGCGCGGTGACGCTCGCGCTGGCGATCTGCGTCGGGCTGGTGCTGCTGCGCTCGCTGCGCCGGCAGCGCCAGCTGGTCCGCCGCCACGTCGCGGCGATCGACGAGCGCAACCGCGAGCTCGAGGCGTTTGCCGGCCGGGTCGCGCACGATCTGCGCGGGCCGCTCGCGCCGGTGGTCGGCTACACCGATCTGCTGGTCGAGCCCGGCGCCGACATCTCGGCGATCGCCACGCGGATCCGGCGCTCCACCGATCGGATGGCGAGCCTGATCGACGACCTGCTCGCGCTGTCGGTCGCCGGCCGGCTGCCGGCGGGGCGCGGCGACGTCGGCGCGGTGGTGCGCGAGGTGCTCGACGATCTGAGCCAGGACCTGCGCGACGCCGAGGTCAAGCTGGCGATCACCGACTGCGCCACCGCGTGCGCGCCCGGGGTGCTGGCGCAGCTGGTGCGCAACGTGGTCACCAACGCGATCAAGTACCGTGGCATCGGCCGCCCGCTGATGGTCAGCATCGACGCGCGGCCGCACCTGCAGCCGTCGTCGGCGAGCGCGCCGCAGATCGAGCTCAGCGTGACCGACAACGGCGTCGGGATGACGCGCGAGGCGGCGTCGCACGCGTTCGATCCGTTCTACCGGGCGACCGCGACCCGCGGTATCCCGGGGCACGGCCTCGGGCTGGCGATCGTCAAGCGCACGCTCGATGCGATGGGCGGCGATTGCCACCTGGTGTCGGCGCCCAACGAGGGCACGCGGGTCACGCTGCGCATGCCGGCGGCGTAGCGCGCGCGGCGCCCGGCGAGCGGCCGGCGAGGCCGGCGGCGAGCGGTGGCTACGTGCGCAGCACGCGGGTGACCGCGAGATCGAACCGGCTGCGCGCCACGTCGAGCAGGCGATCGAGCTCGTGCTTGTCGACCGGCAGCCGGGCCGCGAGGCCACGCCGGGTGTCGCGCAGCACGCGCTCGCGGATCCGCGCGAGCTGGCGGATCACCGTCGCGCGCTGGCTGCAGAACATCTCGGCGAGCTGAGCGATGCTGAGGCCATGGAAGTAGTGAAACCGGAGCATGTTGCGATCGCAGAGCTCGAGGCTCTCGAGGCTCTCGGTCAGCGCGTCGCGAAATGCGGCCTCGGCATCAGCGAGGAAGCGCGCCGGCACCCGCGACTCGGGGAGCGGGAAGGCCGGCGCTGCGGAACACGAGGCCATCATGTCAGGTGCAACGTCGCCCCACTGCGGGTTGTTCCGCCGGGCCTGCAAAACGATTCGCGCCGGGCGGCGACGTGCCGGCACCGTCGGCCGCCGTGGCACGACGCCAGCGGTCGGGCCAGCCGCGGCCCGGGCCGCGCCTCCGGGGACAACGATTCCCGCGGGTTATCTCGGCGGTGGGAACCTGATAGTGAGGCGCGGTCGGAACGGCCGACCTGTACCGAGATCGCGGCGGGTCGCCGGTGCCGCTGCCGTGACGCCGGTTGCCAGCGCGCGGACGCGACGCATCGCCGCGCGCGACTGCCCACTGCAGTCCCGGATGCGGTTCGCGGACCTGCAGCGCGCGTGCAAACCATCGTGGGCAATCGCGCGTGCACCCGCGGCATTCGATCGACTCGTCTCGCGGTTCTCCGACGATGATCGCGCGTGCACGACGCGTGATTGTTATCAGCGCGCACGGGCCGATCGCGCGCGGCGTTGTTACTGTGGGGACGTGTACGAGCAACAGCAGACGTCGAGTCAACGTGGTGGTGTGGGCGCTGGCCAGGCGGCACTGGCGGGCCCCAAGGTCGGTGGCTCGACCTTGGTCCAGAAGCTCGCCGTCGACGCGCCGGTGCGGGCGAAGGCGCAGGCCCAGCAGCCGGCAGCCGAGCCGGCAGCCGAGCCCGCGGCCGACCCGGCCGGCGAAGCGATGTTCGCGGGCGCCTCGCCGGCGTGGGAGACGATCGATCCTGCCGAGGTCGCCGAGCCACCGCGGCCACCGGTGTCGGCGCACGCCGCGCCGCGCGCCGAGGCTGCCGCCGCCGGCCCCGAGAGCGTGCCGGCCACGCCGACCGCCGATGCGCTGCCGGTGACGCGCGAGGCCGCGACGCCCGCGACCTCTGCAGCCCCCGCTGCCCCCGCCACGGCGGCCCACGCGCCCGCGGATCCGCTGCACATCGGCGGCAAGACCGACGCGCACGGCGGCCCGTTCGAGCGCGAGCTCGGCACCAAGCACCACGATCAGCACGCCGCGGCGCTCGACGCCTACAACCGCGGCACAGTGCACTCCGACAAGGCCAGCGCGCACGTGTTCGGCCGCCCCGGCGCCGTGTCGCACGGCCACGGCATCTTCCAGCTCAAGAAGGACGCGACGCGCTACACGTACACCGCGCAGGGCAAGACCAACGTCGCCGTGCCGTTCGACGTGATCGCCAAGGACAAGCTCGAGTCGATCAACCCGGTCGCGTCGCACGAGAGCGCCAAGGACAAGGCGACCCACAAGAAGGAGGTCGCCGAGGGCAAGACGGTGCGGCTCGCGCTCAACCCGTCGACCCCGCGCCAGCTGCAGATCGACGGCGTCGAGACCTGGTGCGTGCTGTCGTGGGCCGATGGGTTCGGCGGCGGCGCGGCGTGGCTGCCGGTCAAGGACCTCGCGGGCAACACCAGCCAGATCCGCCACGACGTCGCGGCGCGCGCCAAGAAGGAGGATCCGTCGACCGCGCTGTCGCCGTCGACGCGCTATGTCGTCCGCGACGACGCGATCGGCCAGGCCGACGCCAAGGATCTCGAGCGCAAGGGCCGCGTGCTGGCGGCGGGCGCGCACGGCGGCGACAACGTCAGCCACTACCTCGAGAAGGACTCGTCCAAGCCCGAGTTCAAGGACGGCAAGAAGGACGGCCACAACGTCCAGCGCGGGTTCGTCGCGGTGTGCATGAACCTGCCCGAGGGCCGGACCCCGCCGGTCGCCGACGACACCGCGCTCGCCGGCGAATCGTTCTTCGCGTTCAACGACGCCAAGTTCCACCGCGAGGTTGCGGTCTACGAGAACGGCGCCAAGTCGAGCCACCGCCGGCAGACCTGGGTGTTCGGTCATCTCGGCAAGACCAAGGGCGGCAGCGGAGCCGACGCCGCCGACATGCAGCCCGATCCGAACCGCGCCGGCTGGGTCCCGCTCCGCGTGCTCAAGCTCGCGTAGCGGGGCGCGCATGCGAGCGCGTCCGGACCCGATCGCCGGGCGTTTTTGCGAGCCGATCGATGCGTAGTAGAATGCAGGCATGGCGACCTGCCGCGAGTGCAACGACGAGGTGACCAAGCTGGTGTCCGTCAAGGTCGGTGGTAAGGCGCGCAAGGTCTGCGCCGACTGCGCCGATCGGCTGCGCGAGGCGGGCGAGGTCGCCGAGGCGAGCGAGGGCGTGATCCAGGGCATGATGGGCTACAAGGGCCGGCGCTGACGCCGCCCGACGACGAGCAGCTCGCGGCGCGGAAGGATCGCGGCTGGCGGATGATGGCCGACGCCGATGCCGCCCACGCGCGCGGCGAGCTCGACGACGCCGGCTGGCACGCCGTGGTGGCCGCGCGCATCGTGCCGGCGTACCTGGGCGCGGCGACCCCCGAGGGCGGCTCGGGCCACAGCGGCACCGCCGGCGACTGGGACTACTCGCGCGGCGTCGTCGCCGGCGCGCTCGACCGGCCGGGCCGGTTCCTCGACGTCGGCTGCGCCAACGGCCTGCTGATGGAGAGCGTCGCGCGCTGGGGCGCCGCGCGCGGCCTCGCGATCGAGCCCCACGGCCTCGACATCGCCCCCGAGCTGGCGGCGCTGGCCCGCAACCGCTACCCGGTGTGGGCCGACCGCATCACCGCCGGCAACGCCCTCGGCTACCACCCGGCGCAGCGCTTCGCCTACGTCCGCACCGGCCTCGAGTACGTCCCGCCGCCGCGCCGCCCCGCGCTCATCGCCTGGCTGCTCGCCGAGGTCGTCGCCCCCGGCGGCCGGCTGATCATCGGCAAGTACAACGAAGAGCTCGAGCCGCGCGCCACCGAGCTCGACCTCGTGGGCTGGGGCTTCGCGGTCGCCGGCCGTGCCGAGCGCCCGCACCGGACCGAGCCTCGGCTGTGTTACCGCGCGGTCTGGCTCGACGCTTGATCAGCGAGCCGGTCATCGCGGCCGGTCGAGCTACTGGCGCTCGACGGGACGTTCTGGCCAGCGTTGCTCGCGTGCTTCGCGGCTTCGATCGCGGCGTCCACCGCCGCGGCGTCGCCGATCGCCCCGAACACCTGGCCGGTCTCGGCGAGTTCATGCGCGACGAACGGATGGAACGTCGTCAGGGTCAGGGCCGCGACCTCGGCGGGGAGGTGGTCGTGGCGGGCATCTTCCAGATCGAAGCGCACGAGCTCGATCAGCTGAGCGAGCACCTGGCGCGAGCTACCCGAGCTGGCGAGCAGGCGCTCCAGCACTTTTTGGCGCGCGAGCACGAACGCAGCGCGATACGACTCCGGATCGCGCCGGAGCTGATCGAGCATCTGCGCGAGCGCCTTGCCGGCCTCCGCCGCGCGCGCGCTGTCGACCACGATCGTGAGTGACCAGAGCCCTCCGGCGCGGCGTGGCTCGTAGCTCGCCTGCGTGATGTACGACAGCGCGGTGCGCTTGCGGAGCTCGAACAGCTGCTCGAACAGCACCTCCTCGAGCACGAGCCGCTTGGCGTGGTCTTCGTCGATCCCGCGACCGCCGACGAACGCGACCTGGAGCTCAAGGCTCGGGTTCGGGCCGTTCAGCTTGCTCGAGATCCACGCCTGGCGGGGATGGGCCTGGTCTATGACATCCCGCGAGCCACGGTCACTCCCGATCTCCCGGAGCGGGGCGGGGGACTGCAAATCCTTCTTGACCTGATCGACATCGAACTGGCCGGTGACGATGAGCGTCGCGTTGCTCGTGACCAGGTGGCGGTGGGTCCAGTGCAGCATATCCGCGTCGCCGATCGACTCCAGCGTGGCGTCGGTCATCCCCGATCTCGCATACGCGTGCTTCTCGCCGTACAGCGCCACGCGTTGTTCGAGATCGAACTTCGCAACGGCCTGGCTGCGGAGCAGTTGTTCGTGGATGCGCTGCTTGGCCCCGGTGCGAAGCGTCAGCTGTGCTTGTAATGGCCATTCGAGGGAATGGATAAGGACATCCGAGCGGCTCACCAGGGATGGCTGGGCGTTGATCACGAGGTGATCGGCCATGGCGTCATTGCTGACAAGCTGCGCCATGCCCTCCAGTCCGAGCGGGTCGTTCACCCAGCCGGAGTTCACGACGAGGGTACCGCGCACAAGCGGCGTTCCACCGTATGGCCACAGGACGACCGAGAGGCCGTTGGCGAGCCGAAGCCGCTCGGCGCGACGCGCCGGCCGGAGCGTGGGGATTGGCAGTGGTTGATCGGCGGTCGCCGGATCGACCCGCGCTTCGTGGGTGTCGGCGGCGTCGGTGGTGGTCTCCGTGGCGTCGGTGGTCTGGCCTCCGCCGTCGGGCGCCTGATCTTTCAGCGGACGGACCCCGCCCGCCTCGAGCACGAGGAAGCGCGCGCGCTCGTTGCCCAGCACCGCGTGGGCGGGCACGGCAACCTCCGGCGGGACGACCACCGCCAGCTCGCCCAGTCGCTCGGACAGGTAATCAGCACCTTGCTCGAACTGTAGATAATCGGCGAACGCGTAGCTGCGGCGATCCAGCGAGTCCCAGTCGGCGAGGAGGAAGGCTGCCTGCGATTTCCATACTGACTTCCAGACAGCGTCGGTTGTTCTGACGCTGTCCAGGGAATGCAGTAGGTCGGTGATCGCCTCCTTCACGGCATCCATTGCGGCGAACGACTCGTTCTCCGCGTGCAAGGTCAGGGTCAGCGCGAGCACGGGGGCCTGAGCGCCGCCGATGACGGTGGATCGCGCTGCGTACCCCGGGTGCACGTCGTTGATCCGGTGGGTGACCATCGGCAGCACGATCTGCAGCATTCGGTGCGCGAGCGAATCGCGCGGCGGCAGCGACCACAGCGCGACCAGGCGCGGAGCTCGGAGGTGAAGCTCGTGTCGGGTAGCCATCGGCGGCAGCGCGGCGGCCGGCAGCAGCCGCTTGGCGATCGGCGCCCGCGCCGGCAACCGATCGAACGCATGGGCGGCCCGCGCCAGGTGCGCCTGGTCGACCACGCCGCTCGCGACGACGATCGCCTCGCCGCGGCGGTAGGGTCCGGCAAGGAAGGCACACGCGTCCGAGAGCTCCAGCTTTGCCACCGACTCTGGCGTTGCGCTGGAGCGGTATGGATGGCCTTTGGGATATGCGGTCTCGCGGATGAACTGCTCGACCTTCGTATCGTCGGGACTGCGAGTGGTTCGCAGCTCGCTGACCACCACGGCTCGCTCACGGACAAAGACCTCCGGAGTCAGCCCGGCGCACCCGATCCCGAGCCGCTCGCCCTCGATCCGGAGCACCTCGTCGAGCTTGTCCGGGTCGAGCATCGTGCGATACATCGTGAAGTCGTCCGTGGTGATCGCATTGTGCGCCAGCGCGAGCCGACTGAGCTCGGCATCGACCGACGTCTTGCGGCCGTCGCGGTCGAGCTCGACGTCGAACAGCAGGTGCTCCACGAGGTGCGCCAGCCCCGGCTTGTCGGGCGGATCATCGGCGAATCCGACAGGGTATCGCACATCGAGCCAGACGATGCTCGCGCGCGGCTCGGGCAGCGCGGCGAAGCGATAGCCCTTGCCCGGGTCAAACAGCGCCTGTTCGGTCCGGAGGTGAAGCGCGGGCTCCGGTCGCGGACAACCGGCTGCGCACAGGACGACCAACCCCAACACCCAACGATGCATACTCATCAAACCCACGATACACGAGAGGCGTGTGCCGGCGCGCAGGCGCACAAGGATGCAGATGATCGCCGGTTTTGGGATCACGATTGCCATACCTGATTGCCTCGTCTTTAGGCACACGGCGCTCACCGGCTCGCTCGCTGGACCATGAGCATCGCCTCCCTGTGATGATGGGCAATTGCTGCGCGAACAGAACGCAGGCGCACGGCGCCACGTTCGCGCGGCGCGGATCCGGATCGACGCGAAACACGGCGTAAGCTCGAAGGCGTGCAGCTGTATCCGACGCCGATGGGGGCCACGCGCAGCGACCGGTTCGAGGTCGTCGCCGAGGAGCGGGAGATCTTCGTCGAGCGCTGGTGCGATGTGAGCTATGCGCGGTTCGCGATGGCGGGGCCGGTGGCGATCGAGATCCGGGCGGCGGGGCCGGTGCACGACGTCCGGGTGGTGCCGCGGGCGGCGATCGCGGGGCTGGTGGTCGAGGGCGAGCGGATCCGGTTCACGTTGCTGCGGCCGGCGAACCTGGTGGTGATGGTGGCGGGGATGGAGCGGCTGTTCGTGCTGGCGGATCCGGTGGAGCCGGTGGGCGCCGTGCCGGTGATCGGGGCGCCGGGGGTGACCAGCGTCGTGGCGTACGGGGCGGAGCCGGATGGCGAGCGGATCGTGACGGGGGAGTTGCAATCGGCGATCGATGACGCGGCGGCGCGTGGCGGTGGGACGGTGGTGGTGCCGGCGGGGACGTTCGTGACCGGGACGCTGTGCATCCGCAGCCGGGTGACGCTGTACCTGGCGGCCGGAGCGGTGCTGCGCGGTTCCGCGGAACCGTCGGACTATCCGATCGATCCCGGGCGGACCGAGACCGGCAGCGATGCGTCGATCGCGCGGGCCGACGAGCGCTATCGCGGCGAGACGATGACGTTCTCGCGGCTGATCTGGTTCGACGGCGCCGAGGACGCGCACCTGGCGGGGCGCGGGACGATCGACGGCAACGGCAGCCACCTGCGACGCGCGCGCAACGCGGTGCCGAACCTGATCCGGGTGCGCGGCGGGCAGCGGGTGACGATCCGCGACGTGCTGCTGCGCGACGCCGCGGCGTGGACGCTGCATATCCTGGGCGCGCGGCACGTCGGCGTCGAGAACGTCAAGATCATCAACGACCGCGGCAACCTGAACACCGACGGGATCGACCCGGATAGCGCGCAGGACGTCGCGGTGCGCGGCTGCCTGATCTACACCAAGGACGACGCGGTCTGCGTGAAGGCGACCAACAACAGCGACGTGCTGCAGGACGTCGCGCGGATCGAGGTCACCGGGAACGTCGTCAGCTCGCTCGACGCCGCGCTCAAGGTCGGCACCGAGTCGCTGGCGGCGCGGTTCACCGACATCGTATTCCGCGACAATGATGTCCTCGACTCGGGGCGCGCGGTGTCGATCGTGGTGCGCGACGGCGCGACGTACGAACGGATCGCGTTTCGCGACATCCGCGTGGCGCCCGGCGTCCGGCACCTGATCGAGCAGGTGGTCGGCGTCCGCGACGCCCGCGCCCAGGCGCTGGGGTTGCCGATGCTCGGGCGGATCGAGCAGCTGGTGTTCGAGGACATCGACGCGCCGGGGTTCACGCCGCCGGCGAGCAACCGGACCTGGTACACGCAGTTCCGGCCCGGCGACGCGGGCGGCAACGCCGCGGAGGGTGCGGTGGCCGTGTTCGCCGGCGCGGACGCGGCGCACGCGGTCCGCGGGCTGGTGCTGCGCAATGTGGTGGTGCGCGGAGAGCGGCTGCGCGATCGCGAGGCCGCGGCGCGGGTCGCGGGCCTGACGATCGGGCCGCACGTCGACGACGTGACGATCGAGTAGCGGGGCGGCGGAAGGTCGCGGCGCGGATCAGCCGGGCAGGGCGCCGATCTGCTGGAGCAGGCCGACGCCGTCGTAGCTGAACCAGGTCGCGGCGACCTTGCCGGCGTCGATCCGGTAGATCGTCGTGCCCTCGATCCGCACGGCCTTGCCGGTCGCCGGGACGCCGCCCCACGGGCCGCGCTGGGTGCCGGTGAAGGTGAAGCGCAGCGCGACGCGATCGTCCTCGCCGAACACGTCCTCGGTCTTGAGCGCGAAGTCGGGGAACGCGCCGAGGAAGACCTGGACGAGGATGCGCGCGCCGTCGGCACCGCGCGCCGGGATCCCGAGCCCGGGATCGTAGGATGGCGAGACGAGGTCATCGGCGAGGGCGAGCGCCCGCTTGTTCCAGACTTCGTCGATGTAGCGTTGAACGAGGGCCTTGTTGTCGGCAGTCGACATGCATCTCTCCCTGTGACGAGGTGATCGCCGGCTCGCGATGAACGCGCACGCCGGATGGCGTTTGCGTCGCGGCCGAGCGTATCAGATCGCTCCGCGTGCCACCGCGCACGCGCACCGCTACGGAGCGGCCGGAGGTACTGGAGGTGCGGGAGGTGCGGACTCGTGCTGCATGTGCGGTGCAACGCGACAGCGGTTGCGGCTACCGCAGATCGCCTCGGCATCGCAGCTGGGATCGTGGCTGATGTGGTGGGCGCACATGACACCTGCGCAGCGCTGGTCGCGCGACGCGGTGAAGCTGGCCATGGCGTCCTTGCGGATCGCGACCCGATGGCCGCCGTTGTTGCAACCGCAGCAGGTCTCGGCGAGGTCGCAGTCGTCGGCGGTAGTGCAGTTGTCGGCGGGGTTATTGGGATCCGCCGGCGCCGCCGCCGCGTGGTCGGGCGCAGCCGGCGACGGCGAGCCGCAGCCGGCCCCGAGGCCGCTGAGCAGGCCACCGAGCAAGCCGATCCCGAGCAGGCCGAGCACCGCGACGCGCGCCCCGAGCGCGCACCCGCGAGCCATGCGCGCGAACCGGCGAGCCGCAGCCGCGATCATCGCCGGAACACCGGGGCACCGGCGAACCGCGCCTCGTTGCCCAGCTGATCGGCGATCCGGAGCAGCTGGTTGTACTTGGCGACCCGGTCCGAGCGCGACGCCGAGCCGGTCTTGATCTGGCCGGCGTTGGTCGCGACCGCGAGATCGGCGATGAACGCGTCCTCGGACTCGCCCGAGCGGTGCGAGATGATCGCGGTGTAGCGCGCGTGCTGCGCCATGCGGACCGCGTCGAGCGTCTCGGTCAGGCTGCCGACCTGGTTGACCTTGACGAGGATCGAGTTGGCGGTGCCTTCCTTGATGCCGCGCGCGAGCCGGGCGGTCTGGGTGACGAACAGGTCGTCGCCGACGATCTGGACCTTGGCGCCGAGCTTGTCGGTCAGGAGCTTCCAGCCGGCCCAGTCGTCCTCGGCCAGGCCGTCCTCGATCGAGACCAGCGGGTACTTGGCGGCCCACCCGGCGTAGAGCTCGACCATCTCGGCCGCGCTGCGGTGCTTGCCCTCGTACTCGTAGGTCTGCTTGGCCTTGTCGAAGAACTCGGAGGCCGCGACGTCGAGCGCGACGAAGATCTGCTCGCCCGCCTTGTAGCCGGCCTTGTCGATCGCCTCGAGCACGATGCCGAGCGCGTCATCCGCGCTGTCGAGGCTCGGCGCGAACCCGCCCTCGTCGCCGACGTTGGTCGCCTTGCCGCGCGACGCCAGCAGCTTCTTCAGGTGGTGGAAGGTCTCGACCCCGGCGCGCAGCGCGTCCTCGAACCGATCGAACCCGGCGGGCGCGATCATGAACTCCTGGATATCGAGGTTGTTATCGGCGTGGGCGCCGCCGTTGATGATGTTCATCAGCGGCACGGGCAGGGTCACGGCGCCCACGCCGCCGAGGTAGCGGTAGAGCGGCAGGTCGTGGGCGAGCGCGGCGGCGCGCGCGGTGGCCATCGAGACCGCGAGGATCGCGTTGGCG
This sequence comes from Kofleriaceae bacterium, assembly GCA_036271215.1. Classification (GTDB taxonomy): domain Bacteria; phylum Myxococcota_A; class Polyangia; order Haliangiales; family Haliangiaceae; genus JABFXX01. Next base: position 10,951 of record DATBBB010000361.1, read on the forward strand.
CCGAGGTGGGTCTTGAGCGGCGTGCCGTCGAGCGAGATCAGCGCGGCGTCGACCGCCGCCTGGTCGGTCGCGTCCATGCCGATCACGGTCGGCGCGATGATGTCGCGCACGTGGTCGACGGCCTTCTGGACGCCCTTGCCGAGGTAGCGCCGGGCATCGCCGTCGCGCAGCTCGAGCGCCTCGTGCTCGCCGGTCGAGGCGCCGGACGGCACGATCGCGCGACCGAGCGCGCCGCCTTCGAGCCCGACCTCGGCTTCGATGGTGGGATTGCCACGAGAATCCAGGACTTCACGCGCATGCAGCCAGACGATCTCCGTCATGGCGCGGATACTACGCGCAAAGCCCGCGCGCGTGGCAGCACGGCGGCGGCGATCCGCCGGCGAATCCACGCGGGCGGCCGTGCATCACACGCCGCCGGTCCACCCGAGCGCCCTCGCACACCGGCGTGATACACCAGCGCTCGATGACGCGGACGATCGGAGTCGCCCTGCTGGGGCTGGGCAACGTCGGCGGCGGGGTGGTCAAGCTGCTCGAGGACAACGCCGCGGGGATCGCGGCCCGGCTCGGCGCCACGCTCGAGGTCCGCGCGATCGCGGTGCGCGACGTCGACAAGGCCAACCGCGTGGTCGACGTCGATCGCCGGCTGCTCACCACCGACGTCGAGGGCACGGTGCGGCGCGCCGACGTCCAGATCGTGTGCGAGCTGATCGGCGGCACCACGCTGGCGCGCACCGCGACGCTCGCGGCGATCGCCGCCGGCAAGCACGTGGTGACCGCGAACAAGGCGCTGCTCGCCGAGCACGGCGCCGAAGTCTTCGCGGCGGCCGAGCGCGCCGGGGTCGACATCTACTACGAGGCCGCGGTGTGCGGCGGCGTGCCGGTGATCCGCGTGCTCCGCGAGGGGCTCGCGGCGGATCGGGTCGAGGCGCTGCACGGCATCGTCAACGGGACGTCGAACTACATCCTGACCACGATGACGGCGACCCGCCGCGCGTTCGCCGACATCCTGCGCGACGCCCAGGCGCTGGGCTACGCCGAGGCCGATCCGGCGCTCGACGTCAGCGGCGGCGACGCGGCGCACAAGCTCGCGATCTTGATCAACCTGTGCTTCGGGACCAGCGTCGACGTCGCGGCGATCCCGACCTACGGCATCGACATCGTCGAGCCGATCGATCTCGACTACGCCAAGCGCTGGGGCTACGTGATCAAGCCCCTGGTGATCGCGCGCAGCTACGGCGATCCGGAGACCGGCCCGATCGAGGCCCGGGTCCACCCGGCGCTGGTGCCGTCGAGCTGGCTGCTCGCCGACGTCGGCGGCGCGAAGAACGCGCTGTACGTCCAGAGCTACGCGCTCGGGCCGTCGCTGTACTACGGCGCCGGCGCCGGCATGCTGCCGACCGCGATGTCGGTGGTGTCGGACATGATCGAGATCGGCCGCAACATCTTCGCCCGCGTGGCCGGCGCGCCGGCCCCGACCCGGCCGCGCCCGGTCGTGCCGCGCTCGCTGGTGGCGATCGACGACATCCGGACCCGCTACTACCTGCGGTTCGCGGTCCACGATCAGCCGGGCGTGCTCGGCCGGCTGATGACGATCCTCGGCGCGCACCAGATCTCGATCGCCCAGCTGGCGCAGGACGGCCGCCCCGACGACGCCGCGCGGGTGTGGGTCGTGGTGCTGACCCATGACGCACGGGAGCGCGACGTCCGCGCCGCGCTCGGCGAGATCGACGCGCTCGAGGTCGTATGCGAGCCGACCCGGCTGATCCGGATCGCCGGCGACGCGGCGGCGGCCGGTAGCGAGCATGCCGGGCGGCTGACCTGATGGCCGAGCTACCGCCGCACCGCATGCGGTCCGAGGTCCGCGTGATCTTCGGCGATACCGATCAGATGGGGCTGGTGTACTACGCGAACTACCTGCGCTACTTCGAGGGCGCGCGGGCGGCGTACTGGCGGTGGCGCGGCAAGAGCTACAAGGACATCGAGGCGGCGGACATCGCCATGCCGGTGGTCGAGGCGCACTGCTTCTACAAGCGACCGGCGCACTACGAGGATCTGCTCGAGGTCGAGACCTGGGTCAGCGAGCTGCGGATCGCGTCGCTCCGGTTCTCGTACGTGATCTATCGCGGCGACACCGTGCTCACCGAGGGCAACACGCGCCATGCGTTCACCGGCCCGGACGGCCGGCCGCGTGCGCTGCCGCCCGCGCTGCGTGAGGCGCTACCGCCCGTGGGCTAGGCACGTGGCGTGGGCAATTGCCTGGCGCGTGGCCGCGGCGGTACACCTGCGGGATGCAAGACCGCAACCTCGCCCTGGAAGTCGTCCGCATCACCGAGGCGGCGGCGCTCGCGTCGGCCCGCCTGATGGGCCGCGGCGATCGCAAGCTGGCCGATCACGTGGCGGTCGAGGCGATGCGCCGCGCGTTCGACGCGATGGACATCCGCGGCACGGTGGTGATCGGCGAGGGCGAGCGCGACGAGGCGCCGATGCTGTTCATCGGCGAGCGGGTCGGCGCCGGCTGGCATGCCTCGGATGCCGGCTCGCCCAAGGTCGACATCGCGGTCGATCCGCTCGAGGGCACCAACCTGTGCGCGACCGGCGAGCCCGACGCGATCAGCGTGATCGCGATCGCCGACGACGGCCAGTTCCTCAACGCCCCCGACACGTACATGCAGAAGATCGCGGTCGGCCCCGAGGCGCGCCACGTGATCGACCTGCGCGAGTCGCCGACCTGGAACCTGACGCGGATCGCCAAGGCCAAGGGCAAGAAGATCGAGGACTGCACCGCGGTGATCCTCGACCGCGACCGCCACGCCGAGCTGATCGGCGAGGTCCGCCAGGCCGGCGCGCGGATCCGGTTGATCGGCGACGGCGACGTCTCGGGCGCGGTGATGACGGCCAACCCGGACTCCGGCATCGACGTGCTGTTCGGCACCGGCGGCGCGCCCGAGGGCGTGATCGCGGCGGCGGCGCTCAAGTGCGTGGGCGGCGAGCTGCAGGGCCGGCTGCGGTTCCGCAGCGACGAGGAGCGCGCCCGCGCGGTCCGGATGGGGGTCAAGCCCGAGGACACGATCTACGCGACCGACGAGCTGGCGCGCGGCGACGTGATGTTTGCGGCGACCGGGGTCACCAAGGGCTACCTGCTCGACGGCGTGCGGTTCTTCGGCGACAGCGCGAAGACCGAGTCGATCGTGATGCGCTCGAAGACCGGCACGGTGCGGGTGATCAACGCGACCCACCACTTCAACACCAAGCCCAAGTACTCGTGGGCGACCGGCCTCGAGTCGTAGCCGCGCCGGGCGCTTGGGTCTGCGTAGGTCGGCGGCGCTCGCGCGAGGGCGCTCGGCGTGTGTCACCGCTCGTTCGGCGCACCACGCCGGGCTGGTGCCGGCCGGGGAGCGGGCGTCGCGGGGACGCGCGGCTGGCAGTCTTCGTGCACGCGCGCTCTCGCATGAGACGCGTCAACCTGGCCCTCGTGGTTCCTCTGAGCGCCGCGCTCGCCGCGTGCGGTGGCTCGTCGGCCGACAGTGATCCGGCGAAGACCCCCAGGCCGCTGGTGTTCGAGCGCTGGTCGCCGGCGCAGCAATCGAGCTATGACGTGTTCGTCGCGGCGAGCGGCTCGGTCGTGCTGATGGCGAGCCGGATCTCGCGCGACGGTGGGGCGACCTGGGCGGCGCTGGATCCGCAGGTCGGCACGCTGGGCCGGGTCGCGATCAGCGGCTCGACCGTGTTCCTGTACTCGTCGCAGGTCGGGCTGGCGCGCTGGGACCTGACGACCGATCAGATCGCGCCGATCGGTGGGGCGCCGGGGTTCGCGAGCGACCGGACATGGCGCCGCGATCCGGGGTCCGGGCGGTTCGTGGTGTTCGATCCGGTCAACGATGCGGTGGCGATCGAAGGCCCGGAGGGTTGGACCACGGCGGCGCTGCCGCGCCCGGCACCGACCGAGTGCTGCGCCTACATCACCGATCTCGAGAGCAACGGCGCGACGCTGCTGTCGGTGTCGGGCTGGGGCGTGCACCGCTCGACCGACGGCGGCGCGACCTGGCAGCTGGCGGCCCCGCCCGCGGCCGATGCCGGGCGCGATCTGCTGGTGCTCGGCGATGGCCGGTTCGCGCTGGTCGGCGGCGCCTCGACGTACCTGTTCACCGCCGGCGGCGCGGCGGCCGGCGTGCTGGCCACGCTCGTGGTCGGCGACGACGCGGCCACGGTGTGCGACGACGGATCGATCGTCGTGTCGGGCGCGACCTCGGGGACGGCCGCGGGCGCCGGCTCGATCGCCCCCGGCATGGTCACCCATGACCTCGGCGCGACCTGGCAGCCGCTCGCGACCGCGGGCGATCTCGCGATCACGATCGAGCGCGCGAGCTGCGGCGCCGGCGCGTACTGGGTGCTGATGCAGAGCGCGGCGTGGGGCTATCGCCTGCTGCGCTACACCGCGCCGGGCATGCCGGGCACCGCGGTCGGCAACTGGGACGCCGCCGGCGATCAGGCGTGGGCGTCCGGCGGGCCATCGATCGTGCGGACCGACGACGGGACCTACCTCGCCGGCGGGCTGGCGTGGCGCGACGGCGACGCGGCGTGGACGTTGCGCGAGATGCCGGCGCTGACCTGGAGCAGCGGCGGGACGCTGTTCGGCGCCGCCGGCGCGGCGTTCTACACCAGCGATGACGCCGGGGTGACCTGGACCGCGATCGCCGCCGCGGGGCTCGCCGCGACCGACCCCGGATCGTTCGCCCGCACGCCCGACGGTGCGCTCTACGTCGGGCAGCTCACCGGCCAGACCATGGGCACGACCGACTCGTGGCAGGCCACCGTGTGGCGCAGCGCGGATCAGGGTGCGTCGTGGAGCTCGGCGTACGCCGCGATGGCGACCCGCGCGTCCGGCCAGGACACCACCGGCGAGGCCCACGGCTTCGTCGGGATCATGACCGATGGCACGTGGGTCGCGACCGACGCGGTGTCGAGCGATGCCGGCGCGACCTGGCAGGACACGCAGGCGGTCGGCGACCGCAGCCTGGCGCACCTGATGGCCGACGGCAGCCTGGTGATGCAGCCGGCCGACGCCAGCGGCGAGATCTGGCGGGTCTACGCCGACGGCGGGCGCGGCATGCTGCGCGCGACCCACGCGATCGCCGCCGATGGCCAGCCGGTGCTCGCCGCGAGCCTGCGCTCGGTCGCGTTCGATGACGCCGGCTACGCCTACGTCGCGCGCGGCACGCCGCACGTCCAGATCTGGCGCTCGACCACGCCGGTCGGCCAGCCGACCGCGAGCATGTAGCTGCGGATCACTGCAGCAGCCACTCGGCGATCAGGCGCGCGAGGTCACCTGCGCCATCTCGCGGGGGCGTGTTCGGAGGCGTTCAACAAGCACGTCGCGGTCCACGGCATCTCATCACCCTTGGCGGCTCTCCCGGCGAGTCATGATGGACTCTCTGAGCATATCGGCTAGCTCGACCAACGCTTTGGCCTTCTCCGCGGTGTCGCTGACGAGCGCATGCACTCTTTGGAGCCCTCGGCGGTCTGCCGACGGCGGAATCTTGTAATCATCGATCGTTGTATTGGCCGCATTGGCCAGCGCCTCGAGTCCGATCACTTCCAGGCGCAGCCGCTCGAACGCATCGAATGGATCGATGCGCTCTCCGGTTCCTTTGCGATGCATCGGAGGTGATATTAGAGTGCATTGTGATTCTACATGTGGATCGCAATACCAGAAACTGAATGTGACAGTCGAATGTTGAAGTGGTGACGCGCCCCGCGCGTGACTCCTGCGCGACTGTCGGCGTGCTGACACCGATAGTGCTTCTTGCGAGGTGCGATACAAGCCCGTAGGAATCACCCCGCCTGCCTGCCTTGGCCCTACACAGTCAGCCCCAGGCGCAAAAATGCGAGCCGTCGCGAGTAGCATGGAGCTAGAATCTCGGCCAATGGCACTCGTCGAACCAGCCACGAAGCTCGATCCGTCAGGCCGGATCGATTGGTCTATCGATGACATACTGATCCACCTCCGGCTCTGGGCGGCCGAGTCCAGGTACCTGTTGCCCGAGCAACGCGCCCTCAAGCTCGGGTCCGGCTCGGGTTGCGACGTGCGACTGCACGACACGACCGGCCAGCTATCCCGCGAGCACGCGATGATGATTCCGGAGCTCGGTCGATGGCAGATCCGTGATCTTGGCAGCAAGAACGGCTTGTGGGTCGAGGGCGCTCGCACGAGCGCGAGCACGCTCCATGCTGGCGCCACGATTCAACTTGGCGGCGTAATCCTGGTTGCTGAAAGCCTCGGCTTCATCGGGCTTCGGTCGCTCGCGTGCCGGTTCATGGGATGGGCGCCGGAGCGGCAAGCTGCGATCGACGAGGCGCTCCAGAACCTCCGGGATGGCGCGATCCGGCGCACTCCGATCATCCTGGTCGGCGATGACGACCTTGCGCCGGTCGCGCTGCGGTTTCACCGCGTCATCCTCGGTCCGCGGCTCCCGTTCGTGGTTTACGACGGTGGCGACGTGGCTGCCGCGATCGGGGCCGCGACGCCCGGCACGCTGTGCGTCCGAGTTCGCCGCCACACGAGCGTCTCTGCGATCGTCGATGCGGTGCGCGGAACAGAGATCGCCGCGCGCCCTCGTCTCGTGCTGTGCGCGAGTACCGTCGACGAGGCGGCCACGGCCGTTGGCACGAAGCCCGGGCGATCCGCCGTGATCGCCGTACCTTCGCTCGCCACGCGCGGCGAAGAGCTCGTGCGGCTCGTCCGTGAGCTGGCGCAGGATATCGCGGCAGAAATGCGCGCGGCGTCGAGTGGCTTCACGATGCACGACCTGGAGCGCTTTCAGGCGATCGAGTTCTCCGGCATGGCGGACCTCGAGGACTCGATTCGACGTGTCGTGGCGATACGGACCTGGGGAGTCACCGCGGGCGCCCAGAGGCTGGGGATCAAGCACTCTTCCTTGTCGCAGTGGGCTCGTAACAAGAAGCGGCGCCTGTCCACATAGCCCAGGTCACAGCGCCGCATGGACGAATCTGGCCGGTGCCGCAACATGCGGCAGTCGAATTACTATCGTCGCCAACGGAGCAGTGTCTACGCTGTCACGCGAAGAGTCACGAGGAGCCGATGGAAGATCACGATCTCTGCGGGCAAACGCTCGGAGGATTCATTCTCCAGGACCGGATCGGTGGGGGTGGAGGCGGCATCGTATATCGCTGTTTTCAGCCATCGCTCCAGCGCCACGCCGTGATCAAGGTCCTGCGTGAGCCGACGAAGCACAACAGCGGCGCGCGCGAGCGCTTCCTGCGCGAAGCTCAGCTCGCGTCGCGGCTCGATCATCACTATGCCGCCCATGTCTATGGTTTCGGTCCTGGGCCGGGCGATGTGCTGTGGATTGCCATGGAGCTGGTGCACGGCATCACGCTCGAGAAGTGGCTCCTGCTGCACGGCCCGATGTCGATCGAGCAATTCGTCCCATTCTTCGCATGTATCGCGGAAGTCGTGGCGGCGGCGCACGAGCGCGGAATCGTCCATCGCGATCTGAAGCCCGCGAATGTGATGGTGATCATGCGCGGCGGCCGCCTGATCCCCAAGCTGCTCGATTTCGGGATCGCGAAGGCGAACCACGAGACCACCTCTCTGGCGCCGCTCGGTAGTTGCGACGAGCCCGGTGACGTGCCTCCTGCCGATGGACCGGTGACCCGCACGGATCCCTCGGAACGTGACTGGCACCTGACGCCCTCCAACGTCGGGATCGGCTCGTCTCCGTACATGTCGCCGGAGCAATGGGACGATGCCCGCACCGTCGGCCCGGCTGCTGACATCTATTCGCTCGGCGTGCTCGCCTACCAGGCGCTCACCGGACGCCTGCCGTTCACCGCGCAGAGCGAGCGCGGCTGGTACGAGCAGCATCTCCGCGCGAAGGTCCCACCGCTCGGCGGCGACATCTCGCCGGCGTTCGACAGGGTCATCCAGCGCCCCCTCGCCAAGGCGCCGGAGGACCGCTACGCAAGCGTGCTGGAGTTCGGCGCGGACCTGCAAGAAGCTCTGCGGGCGAGCGAACGCGAGCTGCTTCGCTCCTCGGCGCAGCAGTGGGCAGCCCGGGCCCGGGCGCCCGGCTTGCTCTGGGGGGTGGACGTGCTCTCCGAGGTGGATCGCTGGACGCGGCGTGCGCCGTCGGGGACGCTGTCCGCGCTGGAGTGCTCGTTTGTCGCGGAGTGCTGGCGGCGCGTGCGACGCTTCGCCTGGCTCCGGCGCGTCCGGGTCGCGGCCGTCGTCATGATCGCGCTGAGCGCGGTGGCCTATTGGTCGCTCCTGCGAGCTCGCACGGCCGAGGACATGGTCACGCAATCCGAGCGCGAGCAAGGCCAACAGGCGGTGCTGCACGGCGAGCTCGGCGACGCGCGCTTGCATCTTGCCGAGGCGTACCGGCGCGGCGACCACTCCGATTCGACCTCGTTCATGCTGTCCCGCGCGCTGGAGCCGCGCCGGGCCGAGCTGATGCAGCTCACGAGCACGGCCGGGCGCATGTGGTCCGCGATGTTCTCGCCGGACGGGCGGCAGATTGTCACGACCGACGATCGGAGCGCGCAGATCTGGGACGCGGCGACGGGCCGGCGGCGATACCTGCTGCCTCATCCGGACACGGTATTCCATGCCGCGTACAGCGCGGACGGCGCCATGCTGGCGACCGCGGGTGGTGACGGCGCGGTGAGGCTCTGGAACGCCGCGAGCGGCGAGCGGCTACGCGAGCTGACGCGCGAGGGCAAGCGGCTGCGCTACTACATCGCAGCCATGTCGAGCGATCGCCGGTTCGTTGCCGCGATCACGATGACCGGGGACATCACGGACGTCTGGAGCGCCGACACCGGCGCGCTGCTCGCGGAGCTGCGCAACGCCGACGCCCTCGAGCACTCGTCGCTTGCGTTCAGCGCAGACTCCCGCTGGCTCGCGACGAGCGGTGGCGGGACAGCGAGCCTGATCGACACCACGAGCTGGAAGCTGGTGCGCACGTTCGGTTCGCACGTCCGAAGTCTCGGCTTCGACCCGCGCGGTTCGCGCCTCGCGATCGGGACAGGCGGCGGGGACGTCGCGGTCTGGGACATCGGTAATCACGAGCGCGTTCATCATCTGCGCGAGGTCGGTGATACCGTCGATCTCATTGCCTGGTCACCCGACGGCGAGCTGGTCGTGGCTGCGAGCCACGACGGTACCGAACAGGTCTTTGATGCGGCGTCGGGCTCACTGCGCAGCCAGGGCAACTATCTGCATGGAGCGATTCGTTCGGTCGAGTTCGACGTGACATCCAGCCTCGTGCTTGCTGCGGGGGCGAGCGGTAGCGTCGTCGTGGCCGACGTGAGGGTCGGCACGCCGTTGGCCGTCCTGGAGGGCTCACAAAGCGTTGTCACGATGGCGCACTTCGATCCGAATGGGCGCCGTGTCGTCGGAGCATCCTGGGATGGCACCGCGCGCGTCTGGGACGCGACCCCATCGTACCGCCGATGGAGCTCGCCGCCGATCAGCGACGAGTGCGGCGTCGCCACGAGCCTCGAACCGGATCGGCGCTTCGTGGCTGTCGGTTGCGAGGGCCACCCTACGCGGGTCTGGGATACCGCCCATGACCTGCTGCTGGCTGAATTGCCGAGCATGCCTGCGAGCGATGGCGACTTTGCGCCCGCGCTTCCTGCCGTCTCGGCGGCGGGAGATCGCGCCGCGGTGGCGCGCGGTGATGCGGTCGAAGTCTACGAGCTGCCGGGAGGCGCGTTGCTCCACACGGTCAACCATGGAGCGGCGGTGACCGCGGTCGCCTTCGCCGCCAGCGGCCGAGACCTCGTCAGCGGAGGGGCGGACGGTTCGGTGCTGATCACCCATGACACCGGCGCGAAGGTCGCGCTGCCACTCTCCACCGGTGGGATCGACGCGGCCAAGATCCTTCCAGACGGCCGTGTCGTGGTGGCGGACGCGAGCAAGCATCTCCGCGTCTATGCGCTCGATGGCGCCACGCTTGCTAACCTCTCCCTGCCGACGCGGGTTGGATTGTTGCGCGCGTCGCAGGACGGTCGTCGTCTCGTGACGATTCCGAGCTACCTCGGAGAGACGGCGTCTCCAATGCTGTGGGACATCGAACACTACCAGCTACGCTCGATGCTCGACGGTCACATCGGCCGCGTGTTCTCGGCGCGGTTCTCTCCGGACGACCGCGAGATCCTGACCGCAGGTGGCGATGGCACCGCTCGGTCGTGGGCCAGCGACACAGGCCGGCTTCGCACGACGTATCGCGGTGGCACTCGCTATCTCACTGACGCAACCCTCACACCCGACGGCTCGATGGTCGTAGGCGGTGGTGTCGACGGCCTGCTGCGGTACTGGGACGCCGCCAGCGGGCGCGAGCTCTGGAGGCTACTGGCGCACAAAGCGCCGGTGGTCGCGATACATTTCGAGGGCGCCGATGTGGTGTCACGCGGGTTCGGCGGCGACATCGCACGCTGGACCGTGCCAGGGACACAGAATCTCGAGGAGTTTTCGACAGCAGCTATGAGGTAGCCCAAGACAGAGAGGTCAGCTATCGTACGCGGATGCGAAAAACCGACCGCCAGCTGACCAAGAAGCTCACGATTCATCGTGAGGCCATCCGCACGCTCGCGCGTGTCGATCTCGCAGCGGCGGTCGGAGGAGATTCGACCAATCCTTGTACGGGAACCAAGCAGACCTTTATCGATTCGACCGAATCCTGTACGGCAGCCAAGTAGACCCTTATCGATTCGACCAACCTTGTACTGGAACCAGGTGAGTTCTTTTCGATACGACCGATCCCTGTAAGCGCCCGCGAATCGGTAGTTTGGCTGATTTCTCCGGTGTACTCGTTGGGGCGATCCCATGAATCGATCGAGTTATTCGATACGACCGATCCCTGCACATCTCGTTGCATCGAACGGCGCACCCCTGGGTGATCACGGCGTAGCCCTGCCATGCGGGGCAGCTCTCCAGCGACTCTGAAAGTGCGATCATGAACGACTGCTTCGTACTGGCAGACTCGCGTGGTTCATGGCTGTCCGCAAGTGATTCTGACAGCGTCGCTGCAGATTGTAGGGCTGGAGGCGTGGTGCGCCGAGCAACCTACGGACTTGTCATTGTACTCACACTACTGCCTTGGCTAAGGCACTCGCATCTCAAATCCGTGTGTCGGGTTACCAGACGAATGGAATATGAATGGAAGATTCACCGTCGCGCTCCCGCCCCCGACCGGTCGGGGGAACTTGATGATCTGGATCACCGACGCGATGCATTTACTCACGGTGGGATCGACCCCACTGGCCGTGGACTTGGTCGTGCGACCGTCCGGGCCGATCGTGAACTGTGTGGTCACCGTGCCCTCGAGGGTCGGGTGCTGGGCGAGCTGGTCCTTGTAGCACTTCTGGATCGCCGACAGGAATCGCTTGATGTAGCGGCGGATGATCAGCTTGTCTAGGTCGCTCTGTCCGATGTCGGACTTTTTCGGTCCATACTGGAAGCGCAGCGGATAGCGCACGGTGCTCTGCGTGTCGTCGGGCGACCGCGGGAACGTCAGCTTGGATAGCACCTCGACGAGGCACGCCTCGAGCGGCCTGTCGAGCCCGATCGCGGTCACCGCAGCGACCGCGCCGTCCGACTGGATCACCAGCTTGGCGGCGACCAGCCCGCGGAGCTCGCTGCCCTCGTCGAGCTGCCGCTGGTAGCAGGCCCGGAGCTGCGCCTCGCTGGCCGTGACGATCGAGATCACCTGCACAAGATCGATCGTCCCGTCGATGAGCGGCGCGTCGAACGAGACGAGCACCACGGGCAGCGGCTTCGACGCGGGCGCCTGCGCGTCTGGTGCGGGCGGCGCCTCCGCGCCCGGCGCTGCGTTCGCCACGCTCCCGAAGGCCATCACCATCACCATCACCATCACACACCTGAGCATTCCTCATGGTGCCACGACCCATCTGCGCGATCAATCGACGCCCGCCGCGTGCAGGCCCAGCTATCGCATCCCGGTGAGAATCCGACCGCCAGCTAACCACTTCGCCTGGCGCCGGCAGCGTCTCGTCCTCGCCACCAAACAGCGGATTCTCGCGCGGGTCTCTCGAGTCCAGCAGCATCGCCGCTGGATGACTGACCTCGAGACCCCGCCCGGTGAGCCGCGCCCGACCATAGGTGAGCTGGCAGAGATCGGCGCGGGCGGCCGACTCGCACGATGGCGTGATACCGTGGGTGATATGGTGAAGCGAGTGGCGGTCCTGGCGGCACTTGGGGTCGCGTGTGCAGCGAACAATCAGAACCTCGAGGTCAAGGTGGAGAACTTCACCGCGCAGCTGGCGAAGATGCAGCGCGAGGTCGACGAGGTCCACCGCCAGCTCGCCGTCGTGACGGCGACGTCGAAGCCGGCCGCCGAGGACTCGCTGATCGAGCAGAAGCTCGACGAGTTGGCCCGCAAGATCGATCTGCTGGCGGCGCGGGATCCGTCGGGGCGGCAGCCACGGCTCGAGCCCGACCGCTCGCAGGTCTACGCGATCCCGGTCGACGGTCACCCGTCGAAGGGACCGAAGGACGCGAAGGTCACGATGGTGGTCGTGCGCGACTACGCGTGTCCGTACTGCGAGAAGTCGCGCGCCACGCTCGACGAGCTACACAAGAAGTACGGCGGCGATCTGCGGCTCGTCTACCGCAACATGATCGTCCACCCGCAGGTCGCGACCGCGGCGGCGATCGCGAGCTGCGCCGCGGCCAAGCAGGGCAAGTTCGAGGCGCTCGACGACGCGCTGTGGGAGCAGGGCTTCAAGGCCCGCCAGTTCGATACGCCCAAGGGCGCCGCCGGGTGCTGGACGACCAGCGAGGGCTGTCCGATCGTGCTCGGGTTCGCGCGCGACGCCAACCTCGATCTCGTTCGGTTCAAGGCCGAGATGCGAGGCTGCGAGGCCGAGATCCAGGCCGACATGGCCGAGCTGATGAGGTTCGCGGTCGGCGCCACGCCGAGCTTCTTCATCAACGGCCGGTTCATGTCGGGCGCGATGCCGCTCGAGGACTTCGCGGCGCTGATCGACGAGGAGCGGGCCAAGGCGAACGAGCGGATCAAGGCCGGCACGCCCCGGGCCAGCTATTACAAGACCTGGATCCTCGGCAAGGGCCTGACCAAGGTCGAGCGGCCGACCGCTGCGGCCCCGAGCGCGAACTGAGCAGCGGAACCGGTCGTCGCCGACGGCAGCGCGAGCCGAGGCGTTTCGCTACGAGGCGCGGAGGCAGCGGCGTGGTTGGCGCGTGTGGCTCGCGGCGCGAGCAACCGGTCAAAAGTGCCTCTGTCGTTGGCGTCATGAGAG
>DATBBB010000362.1:0-4845 GCA_036271215.1 Kofleriaceae bacterium
CGCCTTTCGCCGCGCGTTGATGCCCCCGCCCACCTCGCTCTGCACCCCCATCGCCACCTCGCCTTCGCCGCGCGTTGACGCCGCGCCCACCTCGCTCTGCATCCCATCTCCACCTCGCCTTTCGCCGCGCGTTGCTCCCGCCCATCTCGCTCTGCACCCATCTCCACCTCGCCTTTCGCCGCGCGTTGCTCCCGCCCACCTCGATCTGCACCCCCATCTCCACCTCGCCTTTTCGCCGCGCGTTGCTCCCGCCCACCTCGATCTGCACCCAGCGGCTGCGTTGACTCGCGTGACGCGGAGTGACGTGGCAAGCGCGACGTGACATGGCATGGCGAGCGCGACGTGGCGGGTGAGCGGGCGTATGGTCGGCGGCATGAAGGCGCTGGTTGCAACACGGTATGGTGGTCCCGAGGCCCTGGACATCATCGAGCGGCCGGAGCCCGAGGTCGGGGCGCGGGACGTGCTGATCGCCGTCAAGGCGGCGAGCTTGAACCCGGTGGACTTCAAGATCCGCGAGGGCAAGCTCAAGCTCGTGCTGCCGCTCAAGCTGCCCATCGTGCTGGGCTGTGATGTCGCGGGTGTGGTCGAGCGCGTCGGGGCCGCGGTCAGCAAGTTTCAGGTCGGCGACGAGGTGTTCGTGCGGCTCGAGAAGGGGCGCATGGGTGGGCTCGCCGAGCGCGCGGTGGCGGGTGAGGACGTCGTGGCCAAGAAGCCGGCCGGCACGTCATTCGAAGAGGCGGCCGCGGTGCCGCTCGCCGGGTTGACCGCGCTGCAGGCGCTGCGCGAGGCGGCCGGGCTCACCGAGGGCCAGCGCGTGTTGATCCATGCCGGCGCCGGCGGCGTCGGGACGCTCGCGATCCAGATCGCCAAGATCCTCGGGCTGTACGTCGCGACCACCACGAGCAGCCGGAACATCGAATTCGTGAAGCAGCTCGGCGCCGACGCGGTCGTCAATTACACCAAGCACGAGCCGCTGCCGCGCCAGCTCGACGCCGTGTTCGATACGCTGGGCGGCGCGTCCGAGCTGGCGTCGCTCGCGGCCGTGAAGCGGGGCGGCACCGTGGTCGGCATCAGCGGCTTGCCCGACCTTGCGTTCGCCCGCGCCCACATGCCGGGGTTCACGCGGCCGGTGATCTGGCTCGCCACCCTCAGGCGCCGGCACGCGGCTGCGAAGGCCGGCGCGCGCTTCGTGTACTGGTTCATGCGCCCCGACGGCGCCCAGCTCGCCGAGCTCGCCGGCTGGATCGAGGCCGGCCGGCTCAAGCCGGTGGTGGAGCGCAGCTACGCGTTCGCCGATGTCCGCGATGCGTTCGCCGATCTCGAGCGCGGCCGCGCCCGCGGCAAGATCGTCGTCACGATGTGAGCCCGCGCGGGGGGCGCGGCGAGATCAGAACGCGCTGTTGAACGCGTGGCCGCCGCCGCTGCAAGCGCGGCGAGGTCAGAACGCGCCGTTGAACGCGAGGCCGCCGCCGCTGGGGCCCAGCCAGCCGGTGACCGGCGGCTGCTCGGAACCGCCGCGGTGCAACACGATCCATACGACGCCACCGACGACCAGCACGCCACCCGCACCGCCGGCGATCAGGCCGATCTTGCCGTGGCTCTTGGACCTGTCAGAGAACCGCTTCGCAGCCGGGTAGTCGTTTGCGTTCTTGATGTTGTTGTTGAGCGAGCGCGCCCAGATCAGGAACCCGGCACCGACGCCCAACCCCACGACGCCGGCACCGACGAGGCCAAGCGAGATCGGGTCCTTGTACCAGGAGCGATGCGAGGCCGTGTCGGCCATCGGCTGCTCCGGTGGGGCCTCGGGCGGCGGGGTCGGTGCGACCATCGGGGCCGGCGCGGGCGGCGGCGATGGCGCCGGGGGTGGCGCGGGCGGCGGCGCCTGAGCCGCGATGATCTGGCGACACTCCTCGAGCTGATGCCCGACCGCCTCCTTGTTCGCGGCGGGTATGTCGTAGGTCATCAGCTTCCCGTACAGCTCGCTCGCCTTGTCGCAGTGCTCGAGCTTGCGCTCCGCTTGCGCCCACGCGAACAGCGTGTCGACGTCGGGCTCGATCTCGAACGACTTGCCGAGAAAGTCCGACGCGCCCTGGAAGTTGCCCTTCTTGTAGGCGGCGACGCCACGGTCGAACTGGACCTTGGCATCGTGGCGCTTGGGCTTGGCCGTGGCCGTGCCTGCCAGTAGCGCCACGGTCAACGCGCTCAGCCATGCGCGACGGACATGGCGGCTCAGTGCTTTGGTGTTGCCACCGGCATGAACGGCGAATCGTCGTTCCACGGTTGCTCCTTCGTCTCGGCTTTGTGGTGTCGCTCTACGTGCGGTTTCGGCTTCGCCTTGGGCTTGGTGGCCTTGTCGCTGCCGGGCGCATCGGGTGAGCTCGCGATCGCGGCATCCGGTGTCGGCGAAGCAGACGCCTTGCCTGGCTTGGCGCCGCCCACCGGGCCGGCGGCGGGCGCCGGGTTGCCGCTCACCACGGCGGCGTTGCCCGTCCCATCCTTGCCGGCGCCGGTCGGCGCTGGATTCGTTGCACCCGCGGCAGCGGCGCCACCCGCGACGGTGGCGTGACCACTCGGCGAGTCTGCGACGGCGGTTCCAGGAGCTGGTGAACCGACGGCGCTCCCCGCCGCGGCGTTGCCGTTCGGCGAGCCCGCGACGGCGGTTCCGGCGGCCGATGGATCAGCAGCGCTCCCCGCGGTGGCGGCATGACTGTTCGGCGAGTCTGCGACGGCGGTTCCAGCGGCCGATGGATCAGCAGCGCTCCCCGCCGCGGCGGCGTGACCGGGCGGCGAGTCCGCGACGGCGGTTCCAGCGGCCGATGGATCGGCAGCGCTCCCCGCCGCGGCGGCATGACCGGGCGGCGAGTCCGCGGCGGCGGTTCCAGCGGCCGATGGATCGGCGGCACTTCCCGCGGCCATCGCCGGCGAGTTCGGCTCGGCGCTCGGAGCGGCCCCTGGCTTGTCGGCCTGGTTCGCGGCTTCGGGCTTCGCAGGCGCGCCTGCGGCAGCCTCGGCCTTAGGCGCGGCTGACTCGGTCGGTGCGCCCTTGTCGCGCAGCACGGCGAACCACACGCCGAACCCGGCGCCAGCGAACGCGGCCAGCGCGGCCAGGATCAACGGCCAGCGCGAGCGGCCGGTGTACAGCATCAGCGTCGGCTGCGCCGCGGCCGACCGCGCCTGCTCCGTGACCTCGCCCTGGTAGCCAGGCGCCACGCCGACGCCCGGCAACGTCTGTGGGAACCCCATCGGCGGCACCTGCGCGGGATAGCCCTGCGGCGTCTGGCCCGGATAGCCGTGCTGCGCCATGCTCTGCGCGGCGAGCCCCACCAGACCGCCCGACAGGCTCGACGGCCCGGTCGCCGACGGCGGCGGGTTACCGGCCAAGGTCGCGCTGCTGACCAGCGTGCCGCCGCTCGGCACCAGCGGCGGCATGATCGGCACCGCGCCCGGCATGTTCGGCACCGGCATCGGCGCCGACGAGCGCGATCCAGGCGCGGCCGGCCCGAACCCGGGCGGCTCGGTCGAACTCCGGGGTTGAGCTCCGGAGCTCGGGCCGCGTGGCGGATGCCCCGAGTCCGGTGGCAGCGTCACGGTCGGCGATGAACGCGAGCCCGGCGGCTGGTTTGCCATCAACGATTGCGACCGGCTCGATGAGCCGAACCTGCCATCCGGCGGTTCGCTGCCCATCGACAGGTCCGAGCCGCCGCCCGGCATCGGCGAGCTGACGCGGCTCGACTGCCCCGCCAGGGACGGCAGCAGCTCGGTCGGGATCATCGACGCATCGGGCTGGCCGGCCCCGGCGCGCGTGGGCAACCACGACGACGGATCCGTGGCCAGCGCAGCCTCCGATCCATTCGGCCCGCTCGGCGCCCGCTGCGTGGGGACCTCCGCCTGCCCCGGCTCGAACGCCAGCGACGGCGACGACGCACGCGCCCCCGACAAGCGCGGCGGCGAGCTCGCCGCCGCGAGCGGCGACGGCGACCCGGCGCGCACCGGCGTCGACGCGCGCGGCGGCGGCAGCGACGGCAGCAGCGGCGCACCCGCGCGCGCCGGCGTCGGCGATGGCTTCACGCCCGGCAGCGCGGCGCTCCCCGCTCGACTCGCCGTAGCTGACTGCACGTTGCTCACGATCGCTGGCACACCCGCACCCGCGCCTACCCCTGCACGCCCGCCTGGGCTCGTCTGCAGCAACGCCCCGGCCCCCGGTGGCTTGGTCCCCGTCGCCGCAGCCCGCGCCACGCGCGGCGAGGATGGCCGCGGTGCCGGGCCCAGCTGGGTCCGCTCGATCGTCTTGAGATCGGTGTCCGTCTCCCCGGCGCCCTCCACCGCGACCACGTCACTATCGTCGAACTGCGGCAGCGGGTGCGGAACATAGGTCGGCACGTTGTCCGCGGGTTTGTTCCCGACCACCGTCTGGACCGCGTGCGGCGCCACGAACTTGTCGCGCCGGCCGGGGAACACCTTCGACATCAGCTGCGCCACCACCTGCGGCGCGAGCTTCATCCGGTGCTCGCGCGCGTAGCCCTCGAGCTGCCTCTGCAGCTCCTGCACCGTCGCGAACCGGCGCCCCGGCTCGCGCGCCAGCGCGCGCATCACGATCGTCTCGAGCGCGAGCGGATAGCCCGGCACCACCATCGTCGGACGCGCCGCATCCTTGCCGGCCGCGCCGCCCGCCGCGCCGCCGATTCCGCCGAACGGCAGCTGGCCCGTCGTCAGCTCGTACAGCATCACGCCGAGCGAGAACACGTCGCTCCGACGATCCAGCGTCCGGCCGGCGGACTGCTCTGGCGAGCGATACGCCGTCTCGTCGAACGCACCCGGCTCACGCTCCGCCCGCTCGCTCGGCGC
>DATBBB010000363.1:0-31766 GCA_036271215.1 Kofleriaceae bacterium
GGAACCGATCGCCGGCGAGCGCGTCGAACGTGACCGCCTGGTCGAGCGTGGTGCCGGCGGCTGCGGTGCCGGTGAACAGCACGTCCTCGCGGCTGTTGCGGTAGATCCGGATCTGCTGGTCGTTGCCGCCGCCGGGGATGAACGCGTGGATGCTGAGCTGCATCACCTGGCTGGTCGGCGTGGTCAGCTCGAGCGCGGGATCGGCCATGCTGGTCGCCCCGGCCGACGACACGAGCAGCGCGCCGGGCAGGCCGGCGCACGCCGCCGCGCTGGGGTTCGCGGCGCACGTCGTGATGTGGTTGCCGGGGTCGGCGCCGGTCATCATGGTCGCGGCGCTCGCCGTCATCGGCGTCCACGTCCGATCGCGGTGATCGTCGAGGTAGCGCCAGTGGCCGGTCGCGCCGCCGGGCGTGCCGTTGAAGTCGCCCGCGCCGTCGGCGAAGCACGGCGCCTTGCAGTCCCGCACCGGGCCACCGCCGCCGTCATCATCATCGCCGCCGCCACCACCGGTGGTGGTCTTGTGGCTGCCGTCGTCGAACAGCGACGAGCTGCACGCGCCGAGTAGCGCGAGGCCGAGCACGCCGAGCGCGCTCCATGTCCGGACTCGAGGGACTAGAACCACAGCTCTCCTCCTAGGAAGGTCGGGACCGTCGTACCGTGCGATTTGCTGGCGAAGCTGGCGAGCGCTTCGAGGCGGAACCCGAGCATCGGGGTCGCCCGGTAGCGCAGGCCGAGGCCGACCGCGCCGGCGATGAACGAGCTCTCCATCGCGCCGGTGGGGATCGCGACCGGCACCGCGCCGATCGCGTGGAGCGAGAACCGGTTACCGACCAGCCGGAGCCGGAGCGACGGGATCACCGAGTAGGCGACGAACGTGGCGTCGACCCCGATCTCGAGCCGCGACCCGAGCTCGACGCCGCCGCTGATCGACGGCGCGCCGGTGTCCTTGACCCGGCGGGCGTTGGTGCCGAACCCGGCGCCGAGCGTGAACCGGCGCGGCTCCGGTGGCGGCGGCGGGGCCGGCGGGGGACGCTCGACGGTGACCACCGGCGGCTGGGGCTGGACCGGCGGGAGCTCGGCGAGCTGCAGCTCGAGGTTGATCGCGTCGCCCGACGCGACGTGCAGGGTGCGCTCGCCGTCGCGCCGGCCGTCGGCGTGGGCGACCAGGTGGTGCTCGCCGGGCGGCAGGATCAGCGGGTTCTCGAGCTTGTCGAGCGCGGTGCCGTCGACCGACAGCGTGGTGCCGTCGAGCGCCGGCGTGATCGTCACCGTGACCCGCGCGATCCGGGCGAGGATGCCGTCGAGCTCGGTCTGCGCCGCGGCCAGCCGCGGGGCCGGGACCTTGCCCTTGCCGTCGGTGAGGAACTTGTTGTACGTGGCGACCGCCTCGCCGTACTGCGACAGCTCGCGGTAGCAGCCGGCGATGTTGTAGAGCACCAGCGGGTGCGGCGCGATCTCGTAGGCGCGCTGGAACTCGGCGAGCGCCTCGGTGTACTTGGCTTCCTTGAACAGCTCGACGCCGCTCTTGAAGTGGCGATCGGCTTCCTTCTGCTCGGGCGTCTTGGCGCCGGGCGCGGGCTTCTTCGGTCTGGGCGCGGCGTACGCGTCGCCGGGGCCGGCCGAGAGGATCGCGGGCGCCAGCGCGAGGCCGAGCACGATGGAAACGACGAATGTGCGCATCAGTAGGGGCTATCGGTGATCACTTCGTGGTCGGTGCGGTTCTTGGTGCTGGGGGTGGCCGGCGTGCCGTGCGCCGGGCCGGTCGCGCGCTTGAGCTGGACGACTAGGCGCTGGCTCTCGTCGAACCGCAGGATCTCGTCGTGGGTGACCCGGCCGGGCGCGGCGATCCGCAGTGCGTGGTCGGCGTTGTCCTTGGCGACCACGAGCTCGCTGCCGGCGACCCTGGCGCCGTCGACGGTGATCGTCGCGTCGGGCGGATCGATCGCGAACTTGAGCGTCAGCTTCGCAGGCTCGGCCGGCGCTGCCGGCGGCTCGACCGGCGCCGCCGGTGGCTCGACCGGCTTGACCGCCGAGGGATCGGGCGTCGCCGGAGCCACGGGCGTGGGCGCGGGCGGCGTGGGTGCGGGCGTGGGCGCGACCGGCGTGGGCGCGACCGGCCTGGACGGACCGCCGCCACCACCCGTGGGGTCACCGCCGAGCGCGATCACCGCGGCCGCGCCGCCACCGCCGAGCACGATCAGCGCACCGGCGATCCACGGCGCGCGCGACCGGCGCTTGCCGGGCAGCGCTGGCCGGGTGGCCGCGCCCGGCGGCGCCGGGGTGTGGATCGCGGGTGCCGAGGCGTTCGAGCCGGCGGGCATCGTGCGATGAGTGCTGGGGTTGCGCGCGGTGCCGACGCCGCTGCCCGAGCCATACCCGCCGGGGCCGTACGAGCCCGGCCCGTACGAGCCCGATCCGGTGGGGAGCGGCATCGCGGGCGCCGACAGCCGGCCGCTGATCCGGTCGCGGAACGCCGGACGGCAGTACACCAGCAGCGCTTGCTCGAGGTCGGTGGCGCTGATCGGGCGCTGCGTCGGCTCCTGCGCCATCGCCTGCACGATCAGCTGCTCGAGCCCGTCGGGCAGGTCGGGCCGCTTGTCGCGCGGCCGCGCGTAGTCGCCGATCATCACGCGGTACATCAGCTGGTTGTAGTTCTCGGCCTGGATCGGCACGCAGCCGATCAGCATCTCGTAGAGGATGACGCCGATCGCGTACAGGTCCGCGGCCGGCGTGATCTCGTGATCGCCGCGCGCCTGCTCGGGCGACATGTAATACGGCGTGCCGAGCACGAGGCCGGTCGTGGTCAGCCGGAACTCGGACTCGAGGCCGGCGGCGCGCGAGATCCCGAAGTCGAGCAGCTTGACCATCTCGCCGCGGCTCTGGCGGACCAGGAACACGTTGTCGGGCTTGAGGTCGCGGTGGACGATGCCGGCGCGGTGCGCGGCGGCGAGCGGCGACAGGATCGAGCACGCCAGCTCGCACGCATCCTCGATCGCCAGCGGCCCGCTGCTGCGCAGCCGGCTCGCGAGCGGCTCGCCCTCGAGGTACTCCATGACCAGGAACGGCTCGCCGTCCTGGCTGGTCCCGATGTCGGTGACCTGCGCGATGCCCTCGTGGCCGATCTGCGACGCGGTGATCGCCTCGCGGTGGAACCGCTCGATCATCGCCGCCGAGTTGAGCTGCGGGTTCAGGACCTTGATCGCGACCCGCTTGCGCAGCTTGATGTGGGTGCCGACGTAGACCGCGCCCATGCCGCCGACCGCGAGCAACCGCTCGATCCGGTACTTGTCGTCGAGCATCGTGCCGTCCGACAGCTTGCGTAGTCCAGCCGCACCTTCCACGCCTGAACCATAAGGCACCGGGGCCTGGAATTCACGTTGAGAAGTGACGAGATGACGCTCGGTCGGCCGCGAAATACCCGGGTTCGGACGGTCACTTGGCTCGCCGGTGGGCCCGGGTGGGCCGCGATGGGCAATAGATCACTCCGACCAGCGCTCCTCGGTGAACACGCGATAGCCGGTGGTCTGGTTGACGTAGAATGCCCGATCGACGCCGCTCCACGGATCCGGGGCGTAGCGCAGGTAGCAGCCGAAGAACGTCTGGCCGGCGACGTTGCGCGCCAGGTCCGCGAGCCCGGCGGTGCCGTCGATCGGCGCGCCGGACCGGTTGGCGTAGCCCAGCGTGCCGGTGACGTTCGCCATCACCTCGTTGCCGTCGGCGAGCTCGGGGCGGACGATGCCGTCGACCTCGGCGACGAACCCCGGCGCGACGCCCCAGCACGAGATGCTGGTCGGGCGGCCCGGCTGCTGGAACAGCACGCTGAGCCAGTCGAAGTTGGTCGAGAACGTCACGTCGCGGCCGGCCGCGGTGACGGTCGCGGCGAGCTGATCGAACGGGCCGGCGATCGCGGCGTCGCGCAGGCTGCGGAACGTCGCCGGGCCGACCCCGCGGACCGCGGAGATCTGGGGCAGCGTGGTGTACGGCCGGCCGGCGATGATCGCGGCCGACGTCGGGTCCGGATCCTCGCGGCACGCATTGTGGATCGCGGTGCTCGCGGCGGTGTTGACGAACGCGAGGATCGCGGCCTCGTCGTCGAACGACACCGCGAGCTCGTCGACGATGCCGTAGCAGCCGACGTCGGTCCAGTCGAGCGCGTTGGCGCGGTTGGCGATCTGCTCGAGCCGGGCCTCGCCGACGCCGGACACCGACGACAGGTCGGCGATGTCGTCGAACGGGCGGAGCGCGCGGCGCGCGACGATCGCGCTGGCGACGTTGGACGGCAGGTACGAATCGAGCTCGGCGAACGCCGCGTCGTCGGCGTAGCCGAGGATGCCGGTGCACTCCTGGGCGAAGTCGGTGTCGTCGGTGGTGATCGCCGAGGCGGTGGTCGAGGTGGCCTCGGGCGCGGCCGGCTCGGTGCAGCCGGCGGCGGCCACGGCGAGGCCAGCGAGGCCAGCGAAGCCAGCGAGGCCAGCGAGGCCAGCGAGGCCAGCGAGACCTGTGATGCCTGCGATCAGCGTGCTCGTCACGCGTGCGGGGGTGCGATGCGTCATGCGAAGTTCTCCTTGGCGGCGCATCCTGCCCCAAGCGCCGGCGGGCCGCGCGGCCGGTGCGCGCTGATCCCCGGGCGCGCGGTCGATCGCAGGTGACGGTCGCGTCGCACGCGTGGGACGCGGCACATGCGCAGCCGGCGTAGGACGGTCGGGTCGCACGCGTGGAACGCGGCACACGTGCGGGCGGCGTGGATGGCGCCGTGAAGGACGGTCGCGTCGCACGCGTGGGACGCGGCACGCATGCGCAGCCGGCGTAGGATGGCGCCGTGAAGATCTCGTCTGGCATCGTGTTCGGGCTGGGGCTCGGGGTGATCGCGTGCCATGCGGCGCAGGAGCCGGTGGTGACCCCGCCGGGCCCGCCGCCGGCCGAGATCGCGGTGGCGCCGCCCGCCGTGGCCGTGGCCGTGGCTGTGGTCGGGGGGGCGCCGGCGGTGGCGGCTCCGGCTGCCGAGCCGACCCCGCTCGGGCCGCTGCCGGCCGACGTCCATCCGACCCACGAGGCGCTCGCGCTGACGATCGACCCCGAGGCGGCCGGGCTGCGCGGCACCGCCGACATCGCGCTCCACCTCGACCGGCCGCGCCGCCAGATCTGGCTGCACGGCCGCGATCTGCGGGTCAGCTTCGCCGAGCTCGCGACCCTGCCTGGCCACAACGGCGCGCCGGACGGCAGCGCGGCGCGCACCGGCGATCTGCGATCTCCGTCGACCCACGTCATCCCCGCGCGCTGGGACCAGGCCGATCCGAGCGGCGTCGTGCGGATCGTGCTGCCGGCCGAGGTGTCCGGCGATGTCCTGCTGCGCGTCGCGTTCGAGGCCGACTACGATCCGCAGCTGGTCGGCGTGTACCGGGTCAAGACCCGCAGCGGCCCGGCGGTGTTCTCCAAGTTCGAGGCGATCTACGCCCGCCGCGCGTTCCCGTGCTTCGACGAGCCGGCGTTCAAGATCCCGTACGACGTTACGCTGACCGTGCCGGCCGGCGCCGCCGTGGTCGGCAACATGCCGATCGCCGCGGTCGCCGCGGTCGACCCCGGCCACCAGCGGGTGACGCTCGCGACCACGCCGCCGCTGCCGTCGTACCTGATCGCGTTCGCGGTCGGCCCGTTCGACACCCGGGCCACCACGCTGGCGGCGAGCCTGCTGCGCCCGGCGGCGCTGCCGATCGGCGCGGTCGCGATCCGGGGCCGCGGCGACGACACCGCGTTCGCGCTCGGCCTCGAGCCGGCGCTGGTCGCCGAGCAGGAGCGCTACTTCGGGGTCGCGTTCCCGTTCCCCAAGCTCGATCTCGTGGCGGTGCCGGACTTCCAGTCGGGCGCGATGGAGAACGCCGGCGCGATCACGTTCCGCGACTCGCTGCTGCTGGTCGACGACAAGGTCACCTCGCTCGATCAGCGGATCGCGGTCGCCAGCGTGCTCGCCCACGAGACCGCGCACCAGTGGTTCGGCGATCTGGTCACGATGCGGTGGTGGAACGACCTGTGGCTCAACGAGGGGTTCGCGACGTTCCTGGCCGCGCGCACGCTCGAGGCGGTGCGGCCCGAGCTCGAGGCCGAGCTCGGCGCGGCGAACCGGGTCAACACGGTGATGCGGATCGACAGCCTCGCGAGCGCGCGCCGGATCCGCCAGCCGATCGAGACCCCGCACGACATCACCAACGCGTTCGACGGCATCACCTACGACAAGGGCGCCGCGGTGCTCGGGATGGTCGCGCACTTCGTCGGCGACGAGCCGTTTCGCCGCGGGCTGCACGCGCTGCTCACCGCCCACGCGTCGGGTTCGATCACCACCGACGAGCTGATCGGGGCGCTGTCGGCCGCGGCCGGCCGTGAGCTCGCGCCGCTGGTCGCGAGCTTCCTCGATCAGCCGGGCGTGCCGGTCGTGACCGCGACGCCGGCCTGCCTGGCGGGCAAGGGCAGCGTGGGCCTCCGTCAGGCGCGCTGGCGCCCGGCGGGCTCGCTGCTCGCGGCCGACGCGACATGGGTCATTCCGGTGTGCGTGCGCGCCGGGATCGGCCCGCGGATCGTGGACGCGTGCACGGTGCTCGACGCGCCGGCCGGCTCGCTCGCGCTGCCGGGGTGCCCCGACTGGGTGCTGCCGAACGCGCAGGCCGCCGGCTACTACCGCTCGACCCTGCCGGTCGCGGATCTCTCGCGGCTGCGGGGGCTCGGGCTACCGCGGCTCGCGGTCGCCGAGCGCGTCATGCTCGGCCGCGATCTCGAGGCGGCGTTCGACAGCGCGGCGCTGCCGGGCGACGACGTGCTGCGCGCGCTCGAGCCGTTCGCGCGCGATCGCCACGGCGCGGTCGCGACCGTGCCGCTCGGGCTGTGGGGCGATCTCGACGAGTTCTTCGTCGACGCCGGCCAGCGCGCGGCGCTGCGCGCGAAGCTCGGCCGGCTGACCGCGCCGGTGGTCGCGGCGCTCGGCTGGACCCCGGCGGTGAGCGAGCCGGCGTGGCGCCGGCTGCTGCGCGGCGCGCTGTTCGGGTTCCTCGCGGCGCAGGACCAGCCGGCGGTCCTGGCCGAGGCGGCGCGGCGCGGCCGGCGGCTGCTCGGGCTCGATCGCGACCATGTCCGCCATCCGGACGCCGTGGCCCCCGACCTCGCCGGGATCGCGCTGGCCGCGGCGGCGCGGACCGGCGGTGCGGTCGAGTTCGACGCGATCGCCGCCGAGCTCGCGCACTCCGACGACGCGCAGGTCCGCCAGCGCCTGCTGGCCGCGCTCGCCAGCGCGCGCGATCCGGCGCTGCTCGGCCGGGCGCTCGATCTCGCGATCGCTCCCGGTCCGTCCGGATCCGGACCGGCCGGGCTGCGGGGCAACGAGCGCATCGCCGTGCTGACCCGGCTGCTCGGCAAGGTCGCCACCCGCGACCTGGCGTGGCGCTGGCTGGTGGCGCACTACGACGCGCTGATGCCGCTGCTCCCCGACCGGTTCGGCGGCTTCATCCCATCGTCGATCGCGCTGTGCGACCCGCAGCACGCCGCCGAGGTCCGCGCGTTCTTCACGCCGCGGGTCGACAAGCTCACCGGCGGCCCGCGCAACCTGGCGCAGGCGCTCGAGCGCGCCGACCAGTGCGCGGCGCGGGTCGCCGCCCAGCACGACGCCGTGGCGCGCTACCTGCGCT
Organism: Kofleriaceae bacterium; assembly: GCA_036271215.1. Lineage (GTDB taxonomy): Bacteria > Myxococcota_A > Polyangia > Haliangiales > Haliangiaceae > JABFXX01. Next base: position 7,671 of record DATBBB010000363.1, read on the forward strand.
GATCGCGGCCACGCCGCACCGTGCGGTGTACGCTGATCGCGTGACCTATCGCGATGATCGCGAGGCCGACCGGGCGCGGATCGCCGCGCTCGAGCAGGAGCTCGCCACCGCGCGCAGCAAGCTCGCCGCGCTCGAGGGTCGCCAGTCCCAGGCGCTGGCGCTCGCTTCTCAGGGCGCGCTGGTCGCCGGCCGACCGAGCGCCGCGGCGCGCTGGTTCGGGGCGCCGGTCAGCCTGCAGCTCGCCCGCCGGTTCGACGGCGCGTACCCGGCCGACCGGTTCGAGGATCTGATCGAGCGGATCCGCGAGATCACCCGCGATCCGGGCCGCACCGAGCTGCTGCGGTCATCGCTCACCTGGTTCGCGTCGCGCGGCGAGAAGTCGAGCGGGCCGTTCCGCGTCGTCACCGTCACCGTGCGCGACGGCAACACCACGCTCACCGTCACCGACCGGCTCGCCGGGCTCGCCGGCGCGATCTACGGCGGCGTCGGCGGTGGTGTCGGCGGCGGCGGCCTCAGCCTGCCGCTGCTCGCGTCGGCCGCGGTCCCGGTCCTCACGCCGATCTTCCTGCTCGGCTGGCTCGGCGGCGTGTTCCTCGGCACCCGCGCGATCTACCAGCGGGCCGCGCGTCGCCGTGCCGTCGCCCTCCAGCAGCTGTTCGACAGCCTCGTCGCCGACATCGAGCGGATGCTCATCAAATAGATCGACACCCTCCGAGGAGGATGCTAGACATTATGTCGTGACAAGCTAGCCTGGTCACGTGGCCCACGACCGTGTCCTCGCCGAGATCAAGCGACTCACGAGCCTGGACCGCGTCGAGCTTCGCCTCCACGCCTACCAGCGAATGCTGGAGCGAGCCGTGACGATCATGGATGTTTGCAGCGCGCTGCTCTCGGCGACCGGGGTTCGCTGGCAAGCCGATCGCGAGACCTGGCGCGTCGAGGGTGGTGTGGATCTGGACGGCGACGATCTGGTCGTCATCGTGGTTCTCGAAGCGGATGTTGTCGTCGTGACGGTGTTCTAGGAGTCAACATGCCAAACCCACGTTGCCCGTTCTGCAAGAAGCCCAATGCGCTCCGTACCTGGGAGGGGCCGTTGGTGGTCATGGGGGTCGAGGTGCTGGCGCGTGGGCTGCGCTGCAGCGCGTGCGGCGAGGCGGTGATCGATGCGGAACAAGCGCGGCGGCAGGAGCGTGAGGTGGCACGCCTCGTGGTCGGGCGAGGCATTCGCACGGGGAGCGAGCTCAAGCTGATCCGCAAGCTCGCGGGGTTGCGGGCGAACGAGCTCGCCGAGTTGCTCGACGTCAGACCCGAGACGGTGTCGCGCTGGGAGCGCGGCGAGGTCGAGATCCCGCGCGCGGTCGCGTTTGCGCTCGGCGAGTACTACGAGCATCCGCGCCTGACCCGCCAGAAGCTCGACGCATTTGCGCGAGAGCCCGAGACTGTTGCGCGGGGCCCCGGGCGTGCGTGAGGTCATGACAGAGAGCGAGAGTCTCTCGATTCCGCGCTCTGTCGATCGGCTTGGCCCGCCGAGAGACGTAGGTCTCGCCCATCCGGAACGAGATTGATTCTCAAGCTCTCAGGTGAGCGCTGGCGTTCGTCGTTCTGCGAGGCGGCGGAGGTGCCGGAGGTTGCTACACTGGCGCGCGTGCTCGCCGAGGTGGTCACCGTCGATGCGTTGATGCGGCTCGCCGGGCCGGCGGTGTTCGCGCGCGGCGTGGCGTACTGGGAGGACGAGCACGTGCTGGCGTGCGACGTCGCGGGCCAGGAGGTCGCCGGCGCGGTCAAGGGCAGCATGCGCTACCTGGTGCGGCTCGCGAGCGTCGGGGGCGCGCTGGTCGCGCAGTGCACGTGCCCGGTGGATGCGCCGGTGTGCAAGCACGCGGTCGCGCTGGGGCTGGCGTACCTCGCGCGGCAGGGCCGGGTGGAGCGCGGGGCCGGGGTGGCCGGGCTCGGTGGCGGTGGCGGTGCGGCGAGCAAGCTGGCGGTCGGGTTTGCGCGGCGCGCCGAGCTCGAGGCGTGGGCGGCCGAGCACCTGGTGACGCACGCGCTGTGGATGCCGGCGGACGTCGTGCTGCCGCGGCTGCCGCCGGAGCTGGCGCAGCGCTACGGGATGCGCTACGTGCTCGGGCGGCTGGCGCTGCGCGACGTGGCGTCGCTCGACAGCGCGAGCCGGCTGATCGGCGTCAAGGCGCTCGAGGCGCCGGTCGTGGAGGCGGCGTACGCCGCGCTGATCGAGGCCGCGGGCGTGGTGCGCGACGGCTGCGCCGAGGAGGTGCGGCGGCGCGACCGGCACGACGATCCGGTGATCGCGCCGCTGTGGGCGCGCTTGCTCGAGGTCCGGCAGGTGGTCCGCCGGCAGGCCGGGCCGAGGCCGCGGGCCGCGCGCGCGGCAGGCAGCTGGCGGATCGACGCGGCGGCCGGCGCGGTGATCTGGAGGGAGCCCGAGCGGGTGGTGCGGCCGCACGAGTACGGCACGATCGGGCTCTCGGCGCGGCTGGGCTGGCCGGCCGGCGGCGCGGCGGCGCTCGATTGCACGTGCGCGGCGCCGCGGGCGTGGTGCACGCACAGCCTGGCGCTGATCGACGCCACGCTCGATCGGCTCGAGGCTCCGGCGGGCGCGGCCGAGGCCCGCGTGCTCGCCGAGGAGCTGCTGCGGCCGGCGTGGTCGCGGCTGCTGATCGAGCTCGATGCGCTCGAGGCGCGGTCGGCCAAGCCGCGCCCGGTGATCGAGGTGTGGTGGTCGATCGAGCGCGAGCTCGGCAGCCTGACCCTGGCGCCCACGGTGAAGAAGCAGCTCAAGCGCGGCACGATGAGCGCCGGCGCGCGGCCGACCGTGGCCCGGCTGCTCGACGAGCACCGCGACAGCCTGGCCGACGTCGATCGCCGGATCGCCGAGCACGTCCTGGCGTGGGCCCCGGTGAGCCGCGGCGGCGCCCCGGCGAGCCGCGCGGCCGGCAGCTACCCGGTGCGCGCGTTCCAGGCGCTGGTCGGCCACCCGCGCGCGTTCGCCGAGTGGTCCGACGCGCCGATCGCGGTGACCCGGCACGCGCTCGGGTTCACCGCGCGGGTCACCGGCGACCACATCTGCCTCGAGCCATCGCTCGACGGCACCGCGGTCCGGCCCGAGCAGCTCGCCGAGCTGCTGCACCGGTTCGCGGCCGACGAGCCGCTGGTGGTCGAGCAACCCGAGCACGGGCGCTGCCTGGTCGTCGACGTCAACGACGACGCGCGCCAGCTGTGGGCGCTGCTCGACAAGCACGGCGACGAGTTCCCGCCCGAGAGCCACGCCGCGCTGCTCGATCGGCTGTCGCGCATGGAGGCCCGGGTGCCGCTCGTGGTGCCGCCGGAGATCAAGGGCCGCGAGCTGGCGAGCCGGGCGACCACGGTGGCGCGGCTGCGCCTCTTGCCCGACGTCACGCTCGAGCTCGAGCTGTGGACCCGGCCGGGCGCCGGCGCGCCGCTGTACCAGCCGGGCTCGGGGCCGCGCGACGTGCTGCTCGCGCAGGACGGCGAGCGCGGCTACGTCCGGCGCACGCTCACCGACGAGCCGGCGCGGGCGCGGGCGGTGCTCGCCGGGTTGCCGATGGCGAGCGCCGAGGAGGGCCCGCCGTTCTGTTACCGGCTCGGCGACCCCGAGCAGGCGCTGCGGCTGGTCGCGGCGCTGCAGACCCCGCCGCCCGGGCTCGAGGTCGAGTGGCTCGACGGCCAGCCCACGGTGACCAGCGCGGTCGGCCCCGAGGCGCTCAAGGTCTACATCGAGCGCCGCCGCGACTGGTTCGGGATCACCGGCGAGCTCAAGCTCGAGGCCGGCCGGCTCGAGCTCGCGGTGCTGCTCGACGCCGCGCGCCGCCAGCAGCGCTACGTCCGGGTCGACGCCCAGCGCTGGGTCGAGCTGTCGGACACGCTGCGCCAGCGCCTGCTCGCGGTCGCCGACCAGACCTACACCACGCGCCAGCAGCTCGAGCTGTCGCCGGGCGCGGTGCCGGCGATCCGCGCGCTCGCCGAGGCCGGCGCCGAGGTCGAGACCGGCCCCGACTGGCAGCAGCTGACCGCGCGGCTCGCGGCGTCGACCCGGCTCGCGCCCAGGCCGCCGGCGGCGCTGACCGCGACCCTGCGCGACTACCAGATCGAGGGCCACGCGTGGCTGTCGCGGGTCGCCGCGTGGGGTGCCGGGGCCTGCCTCGCCGACGACATGGGGCTCGGCAAGACGGTGCAGGCGATCGCGGTGCTGCTCGATCGCGCCAGGCACGGCCCGGCGCTGGTGCTCGCGCCGACCTCGGTGGCGATCAACTGGGCGCAGGAGCTGGCGCGGTTCGCGCCGAGCCTCACGCCGGTGATGTACGGCGAGCAAGCGGACCGCGCGGCGGCGCTGGGCAAGCTGCGCAAGAAGGACGTGGTGATCGCGAGCTACGGCCTGCTGGTGCGCGACGCCGAGCGGCTCGCGGCCACGCCGTTCGCGACCCTCGTGCTCGACGAGGCCCAGGCGCTCAAGAACGCCGGGACCCGGCGGGCGCGGGCGGCGCGCAAGCTCGACGCCAGGTTCCGGATCGCGATGTCGGGCACGCCGTTCGAGAACCACCTCGGCGAGCTGTGGAGCCTGTTCGCGATCATCTTCCCCGGCCTGCTCGGCAGCTGGGACCAGTTCCGCGAGCGGTTCGCCGGGCCGATCGAGCGCGCCAAGGACGCCGACGCGCGCGCCGCTTTGTCGCGCGTGCTGCAGCCGTTCCTGCTCCGCCGCACCAAGCACGAGGTCGCGCGCGAGTTGCCGTCGCGCACCGAGATCCTGGTCCCGGTGGCGCTGTCGGCCGAGGAGTGGGAGCTCTACGAGACCGCGCGGCTCGCCGCGGTCGCCCAGCTCGAGCGGCCCGGCAAGGCCGCGCGCGACGAGCAGCACCGGTTCCGCATCCTCGCGGCGCTGACCCGGCTGCGGCTGCTCGCCTCGCACCCGCGGCTGTACGACGGCCGGTCGGCGGTCGCGTCGTCGAAGCTGCGCCGCCTGCTCGAGCTGTGCGACGAGCTGCGCCGCGAGGGCCACCGCGCGCTGATCTTCAGCCAGTTCACCTCGCACCTCGCGCTGGTCCGCGAGGCGCTCGGCCAGGCCGGCCACCGCTGGCTCTACCTCGACGGCGAGACCCCGGCCGGCCAGCGCGCCAAGCGGGTCGCCGCGTTCCAGGCCGGAGAGGCCGAGCTGTTCCTGATCTCGCTCAAGGCCGGCGGCACCGGGATCAACCTGACCGCGGCGGACTACGTGATCCACCTCGATCCGTGGTGGAACCCGGCGGTCGAAGATCAGGCGACCGACCGCGCCCACCGGATCGGGCAGACCAAGCCGGTCACGGTGTACCGGCTGGTCGCGCGCGGCACGATCGAGGAGAAGATCCTCGCGATGCACGACGACAAGCGCGCGCTGGTCGCCGGCGTGCTCGACGGCACCGACGTCGCGGCGCGGCTGTCGACCAAGGATCTGCTCGCGCTGCTGTCGGCGACCCAGGGCGCGCCGATCCCAGAGGCCGCCGAGCCAGCCGAGCCGGCCGAGCCCGGGGACCGCGACGACGGCGAGCCGCCGCCACCTGCGGCCGGGCCGGCGCCCGGTGCGCCGGTGGATCCGCCGGGTCCGCAAGACGAGCTCGCGGCGGCCCGGCGCCGGCGCGCGGCGCGGACCTCGGAGCGGCGGTAGCCGATCAGGGCATGTCCCACGCGCTGGAAGTAGCGCTCAGGGCAAGCACGTCGCCGCGAACAGCGAGCCGCCGGACAGCAAGATATCGGGCCGGCCATCGCCGGTGACGTCGGCGATCACCATCCCGCCCCCCGTGGCGTCGGCGCCGAGCTCGAGGGCCGGCTCCAGCGTGCCGTCGCCGTGGCCGACCAGGAGGCTGAGGGTGTGGACGTCGCCGCCGAAGGTCACCACGTCGGGCACGCCGTCGCCGGTGACGTCGGCCACCTTGATGTTATCGGCATGCGCCGCGGCGACATCGCCCTTGGTCGTGAACGTGCCATCGCCGACGCCGAGCATGACGCGCACGAAGTTGCCGGCGGCCTGCGTCGTACCGGTGACCACGAGATCGGGTTTGCCGTCACCGCTGAGGTCGGCCACGGCGAGCGCGCTCGGGGCGATGCCGGTCGGGTAGTCGATCTTGTCGCGGAACGTGCCGTCGCCGTTGCCGAGCAGCACGCGGACGCTGTCGCCGGCGATCGTGACGAGATCGATCATGCCGTCGCCGTCGAGATCGACGAGCGCGAACGGGCCGGGCTGTCCGCTGGGCCCCAGGAGCGCGACGTCGCCGCCAGGATGGAAGTGACCATCGCCATCGCCGAGCTGGACGCTCAGGAACGGCGCATCGCTGCTGTGGCTCTCGATCAGATCCGACTTGCCATCGCCGTTGAGGTCGGCGGTCGCGATCTCGAAGACATCGGACGCCGCCGGCTGATCGATCCTGGCCTGAAACGTGCCGTCGCCGTTGCCGAGCAGCACGCTCTCGGTCACGGTGGTGTCGCTGGTGAGCACGATGAGGTCGAGCTTGCCGTCGTGATTGACATCACCGGCGACGGCGCTTCGCGGCGGCGAGGCCAGCGCGATGTCCACCGGGTCGTGAAAGCTGCCGTCGCCCGCGCCGAGCTGGACGACGATGCTGGTCGGCTGCGTCTGCGTCCCTGGCGACGTCCGCGGCCCGACGGCGTCGAGCTTGCCATCGCCGTCGAGGTCGGCGAGCAGGTAGAACGCGATCGGCCCGCCGCGCGGCGTGTCGCGGAACGTGCCATCGCCGTTGCCGAGCTCGACGCTCACGTTGTCGCCGAGCGAGTTGGGCACGACCAGGTCGAGCTTGCCGTCGCCGTCGAGGTCGGCGAGCACGCTGGAGGTCGGGGACGCGCCGACCAGCGCGCTCGAGCTGTGAAACGAGTTATCCGCGGTGCGGAATTCGACGCTGACCGCGCCGTCGCGAAACGGGGTGTTGATGAGGTCGTGGGTGGTGACGCGGTCGACCTGGCCATCGCCGTTGACATCGGCGAGCGCGACCGCCACCGGGAACGGGGGGACGGCGAGATCGAGCTGCGACAGGTTGCCGTCCTTGTCGCCGAGCAGCAGGCTAGCGTTGAAGATCTCGTCGTTGTCGGCGACCGCGACGACGTCGAGCGCGCCATTGCCGTCGAGGTCGGCGACCGCGATGCCGGTCGCGACCTGCGGCAGGTCGTGGTCGACGCGCGGCTGGAACGAGCCATCGCCATTGCCGATCAGCACTCCCACCTCGCCCATGTGCAGGCTGCCCACGACGAGATCGGGTTTGCCATCGCCGCTGAGGTCGGCGATCACCGCCCGCGTCGGCTCCGGCGCGGTCGCATAGGTCACCGCGGGACCGAACGTGCCATCGCCGTGGCCGAGTAGCACGCCGAGTTGCGCCGGGCACGCCGCCACCGCGTCGAGCTCGCCATCGCCGCTGACGTCGCCGATCGTCACCGCCCCGGCGGCGCAGCCCGCCGCGAAGACCCGCTTGGCTCCGAACGTTCCGTCGCCGTTGCCGAGCTGGACGATGACGTCGGTCGATGACACGACGAGGTCGAGCTTGCCGTCGTGGTCGAGGTCGGCCAGCGCGAGCCCGACCGCGCCGGCCGCGCCATCGTGCATCGCGTAGCTCGCGCCCGCGCGGAACCGGCCGCCGCCGGCGCCGAGCCACACGTGGACGGTCGCGTCGCCCCCGGTGCCGATCAGGACGTCGGGGATGCCATCGCGGTTGACATCCCCGACCGCGGCGTTCGTCGGCGTGTGGGCCGCGGGGATCCAGGGCACCGGCGCCAGCCCGACGTGACAGGCGGAGCCGGCGTCGGGCGGTGTGTCCGGCGCGCCGTCGGGCGAACCGGCGTCGGATATGCCGCCGGCGTCCACGGTCTGACCGTGCGAACCCTTGCAGGCCGCGACCATCCCGAGCACGAGCAGGATCCTTCGATGCAGCATCCCATGTCCTCCGCAGCGTTGGCCGCTGGTGATCTCGATACGATCGGCTGCTCGCGCCGCTGTTCCAGCGGCTGATCGACGGCGATCAGGGCATGCGCTGCGACAGCGTGCCGAGGTAGTCGCGCTTGCCGAGCGGCAGGCCGATGTGGCGCAGGATCGCGTAGCTGGTGGTGACGTGGAAGAAGAAGTTGGGGACGACGTGCTCGAGGAAGTAGTCGGCGCCCGACATGACTTTACCCTCCCAGCGCGGCTGCGTGATCACGCGCGTGGCGGTGGTCGCGAAGTCGGCGGCGGACAGCGTGCCGAGGTAGTCGCGCACCGCGTGGATCCGGGCGTGGACCTCCTCGAACGTCTGCTCGGTGTCGGCGTGGTTCGGGGCGTCCTTGCCGGTCAGCCGCGACGCGCCGAGCTTGGCGGTATCGCAAGCGATCTGGATCTGGCGCACGAGCGCGAACTGATCGGCGGCGAGCCGGTAATTGAGGATCGTCGCCGGCTCGATCTTCTTGTCCTTGGCGTAGGCCGCCGCGGCGTCGAGCCAGAGGTCGAGCTGGCCGAGTTGCTTGCTCATCTGGCCGAAAATCTCGTGGTACATGCGCGGCATCCTAGCTTGTCGATGCCGGTCCGGCACCCCGCGCGGCGGGTCGTATGACGTGAGGCGCCGGCTCAGCGCAGCTTGAGCGAGTCGAGCATGCCGCGGAACGCGGCGGCCTGGGCATCGACGGTGGTCTTGGCGCCGACCAGCTTGAAGTAGTAGGGCCCCGACGGGCTGTCGACGATCGCCGCGAGCAGCGCCTGGTTCTGCTTGTCGACCGCCTCGGTGCCCGGCATCGCCTCCGCCGCGAAGTGGCCGGCGACCGAGACGTAGGTCGCGGTCTGGCCGGCGAACTTGGTCTTCTCGATCTTGGCGACATCGCGCGACTTCTTGCCGTCCGGCTGATCGAACTGGCCGAACCAGCGATCGAGGTTGTCGTCGATGCTGCCGGCGCCCTGGGCGCCGAAGTAGTAGACGATCAGCTCGGCCTCGGCGCCGGGCTTGGCCGGCAGCACGAGGTCGGCCGCGCGCATGCTCGACGTCACCGGCTTGGTCGTCCAGTCCTTGGGCAGCGCCAGCGCGAACGGCCCGAGCGCGAGCCGGCCGTCGGGCAGCGGGTCGAGCGTCTTGGGGCCGGTGGCCTTGGGCACCGAGGCGTGCGGCGGGCCGGCCGGCTCGCCGTGCGGGTTGGCGGCCATGTCGCCGTGCGGGTTGGCCGGCTCGCCGTGCGGGTTGGCGGCCATGTCGCCGTGCGGGTTGACCATGTCGCCGGCGGGCGCCGGCGGCGCGGTCGTCGGCGGCAGATCGCCGGCAGGCGGGGTCTTCTTGCACGCCCCGAAGCTCAGCGAGACCAGCGACACGAAGGCGAGCGACACGGCCCGGGACGAGATCGACGAGATCGGCGACATCGGCGCAATGTAGTCGTAGCCGGCACGCGCTACCAGCTGTCGCGCACGGATCGAGGCTGCTACGTTGGCGACCTCACATGATCCCCTGGAAGACGCTGGCGACCGTCGCCACCGACGAAGGTGCGCTGCAGCTGCGCCAGCGCGGCGAGCGCGAGTTCCTGATCGTGATCGACGGCCGCGTGTTGATGACGAGCAACGATCGGCGGTCCGAGCTCGGCCTCGCGACCCTGGCGTGCGACGGCCTGCCGGCCAACCCGCGCGTGCTGATCGGCGGGCTGGGCATGGCGTACACGGTGCGCGCCGCGCTCGACGCGCTGCCCGCGGCCGCGGAGCTCACGGTCGCCGAGCTCACCCCGGCGGTCGCCGACTGGTGCAAGGGCCCGCTCGCGCCGCTGACCGGCGCCGCGGTGCTCGATCGCCGGGTCCGGATCGCGATCGGCGACGTCTCCCGGATGATCGCCGACGCGCCGCGCGGCCACTACCACGCGATCATCCTCGATCTGTACGAGGGCCCGCACGCGGCGACCCAGGGCCGCGACGATCCGTTCTACGGCGGCGCCGCGCTGCTCCGCAGCAAGGCCGCGCTCGCGCCCGGCGGCGTGCTCGCGGTGTGGTCCGAGGATCCCGACGCCGCGTTCGTCCGCCGGTTCGCGCACGTCGGGTTCGACGTCGCGACCCACCGGCTCGGCAAGACCCGCAAGCACGTGGTCTACATCGGCCGCCGCCGGCCCGACGCGCCCGCCGAGCGCCCAGCCGAGCGTTCGATCAAACGCCCGCCCGAGCGGGTCACCACACGCGGACGCGGTCGGCCGGCGCGAGGTACAGCGCGTCGCCCGGCTTGACGTGGAACGCGTCGTACCAGGCGTCGAGGTTGCGCACGGTCTGGCCGCGGTACTCCGATGGCGCGTGGCCGTTGGTCAGGACCTGGCGCCGGGTCGCCTGCTCGCGCGCCTTGCGCCGCCAGCTCTGCGCGAAGCTCAGGAAGAACTGCTGATCGCCGGTCATGCCGTGCGCGGTCGGCGCCTGCTTGCCGCCGAACGAGATCCGGTAGGCATCGTAGGCCGCGGCGAGCCCGGCGACGTCGGCGATGTTCTCGCTGACCGTGAGCGCGCCGTTGACCGCGAGATCGGGGAACGGCCGGTAGCCGTTGTACTGCTGGATCAGCTGCGCGCTCGACGCCTTGAAGTGGGCGAAGTCGTCCGGCGTCCACCAGTTCTCGAGCTTGCCGGTCGCGTCGAACAGCGCGCCCTGATCATCGAAGCTGTGGCTGATCTCGTGGCCGATCACCGCGCCGGTCGCGCCGTAGTCCATCGCGATCGGCCGCGCCGGATCGAAGTACGGCGGCTGCAGGATCGCCGCCGGGAAGTTCAGCGCGTTCATCGCCGGCAGGTTGACCGCGTTGACCAGCTGCGGGTCCATCACCCACTCGCCGCGATCGACCGGCTGGCCGAGCTTGGCGAGGTTGCGCTGGTACTCGAACCGCTGGGCGCGCTCCCGGTTGCCGTAGGCGTCGCCGCGCACGACCTCGAGCTTGCCGTAGTCGCGCCACTGGTCGGGGTAGCCGACGCCGACCTTGAGCGCGGCGAGCTTGGCCTTGGCCTTGGCCTTGGTCGCCGGCGCCATCCAGCCGAGGTTGTCGATCCGGCGCGCGAACGCGGCGATCTCGTTCTTGACCATCGCCTCGACCCGCGCCTTCTCCGACGGCGGGAAGTAGCGCGCGACGTAGAGCTTGCCGACCGCCTGGCCGAGCGCGGCGCTGGTGGCGTCGACCGCGCGCTTCCAGCGCTCGCGCTGCTGCGGCGTGCCCAGCAGGTGCTTGCCGTAGAACGCGAACGCCTCCTCGTCGAACGCGCGCGGCAGCACCGCGGCGGCGCGGTCGATCGCGTGGAACGCCAGGTAGTCCTTCCAGGCGTCGAGTGGCTCGCTGGCGACCAGCGCCGAGATCCCGGTGACCGCGGCTGGCTGCCAGATCACGAACCCGGGCTGGCCCTCGAGCCCGGCGGCGGTCAGGTAGGCCTGCCAGTCGAGGCCGGGCGCGCGGCTGTCGAGCTCGGCGCGCTGCCAGTGGTTGTTGCCGCGCTCGACGTTCTCGGTGTCGACCCGCGGGCCGTGGGCCTCGGCGAGCTTGTGCTCGAGGTCGAAGATCCGGCCGGCGCGGGACTCGGGATCGGCGATCCCGGCGAGCTTCAGCATCGCGGTGATGTACGCGCGGTAGTGATCGCGGGTCTCGGCCATCCGCGGCGACGGGTCGAGGTAGTAGTCGCGGTCGGGCAGGCCCAAGCCGCCCTGCAGCAGGAACGCCGAGTAGCGCGTCGGATCGCTGAGATCCTGCGCGACCCACAGCCCGAACAGGTTGTCGGTGTCGTAGTTGGTCGCGTTGAGCACGTCGACGTCGGCGCGCAGGGTGTGGCCGAGCGCGGTGGCGAGCGCGTGGACGTCGCCGATCGCCGCGATCTGATCGAGCGCCGGCTGGATCGGCGCGAGGCCCTTGGCGGCGATCCCGGCCTCGTCGAGGAAGCTCGCGAAGTAGTCGCCGATCTTCTGGGCGTCGGAGCCCGGCGGCGCGGTCTTGGCCGCCTCGGCGATCAGCTCCGAGGTCCGCTTCGCGGTCAGCTCCTCGACCCGCTGGCCGGTGCCGTACGCCGACCGGTCGGCGGGGATCTCGGTGCGCTGGAGCCAGCCGCCGTTCGCATAGGCGAAGAAGTCGTTGCCCGGCTTGACCGCGGGATCCATGCCGGCGAAGTCGAGCCCGCCGGCGCCATTGGACAGCGGGCTCGGGGGAAGATCCGGGTGCCCCGGAGCCGGGCTCGGCGTGCACGCCGCGGCGAGCGCCAACCAGAAGACTCTAACGTTCGAGCTCATGGCGGCGATGATGAACAGAGCGCCGGCCACACGCCAGTCGGCGGGCCGATGTCGCGCGCGGCCGATCTGTGATCGGGCTCATATCGTGAGCGAACCTCACTCCGGAAGCTATTCCCGACGCGCGCGATTGTTATCGGTGGATGTCGGATATTTCCTTCCGTCGATCAAGTGTGATCGGCGGGGGTGGCGGCAACGAGCTATCGTGTCTGATATGAAATTGGGCTGTTGCGCACTTGTGGCGCTCACGGCGTGTTACGCGCCGACCGTTCAGAGCGGGGCGCCCTGCGATCCCAGCACGAATAACTGCCCAACCGGCCAGACCTGTGAGCAGGCCGCGAGCGGTGGCGTCTGCACCGAGGTCGGCGCGCTGCGCGACAGCGGCACCAGCGTCGACACGCCCCCGGGCTCGTTCTGTCTCGGCGACCACCTGCTCGGCAGCGTGTGCGTGGCCTCGGCGCCGACCGGCGCGGTCACCCTGACCACGGTCACCACCACCAGCGTCAGCGCCGGCAACTGCACCGAGATCCGGCCCCAGACCGGCGGCCCGTCGATCTGCCTGATCGCCGCCGACACGATCACGATCGCCACCGGGGCGACCGTGCGCGCGGTCGGCCCCAACACGCTGGTGCTGTTCGCTGCCCACGCGATCAACGTCCAGGGCACGCTCGACGCCTCGAGCCACGCCGGCGAGACGCTCGGCGGCACGCCGGTCGCCGGCGCCGGCGGGCGGATGAAGGCGGACTGCGCCGCGGTCGGGGTCGATGGCACCGCGGGCAGCGGGGGCAACGGTGGCGGTGGTGCGGCCGGTGGCAGCTTCGGCACCCTGGGCGCCGCGGGCGGTGACGGCCGGAACAGCACGGCGCATGGCAACCCGCTGGCGGCCGCGGTGCCGACCTTGCTGGTCGGCGGGTGCCCTGGTGGTCACGGCGGCAATGATGACACCGGCATGGGCGGTGGCGGCGGGGGCAACGGTGGCGGCGCGGTCTATCTGCTGGCCGGGACCTCGGTCATGGTGTCTGGCAAGATCAACGCGTCCGGCGGCGGCGGTGGTGCCGGCGGCCCGGGGACCGACGCGTCCGGCGGCGGTGGTGGTGGCGGCGCGGGTGGCCTGATCGCGATCGAGTCGCCGGCGACCACGGTGACCGGCTCGCTGTTCGCCAACGGTGGCGGTGGTGGGGGCGGCGGCGGCGATCAACAGGCCTCGACCAGCACCGCAGGTGGCGACGTGACGGCGCCGCCCACCGCGGCAATCGGCGGCACCGGCGGCAAGGACGGCGGCGGCGCGGGCGGCGTGGGCTCGACCGCGACGGCGGCCAAGGCCGGTACCACCGCGAACAGCGGCGACGGCACCGAGGCCGCCGGTGGCGGCGGCGGCGGCGGCGGCGGCATCATCCACCTCTACGGCACGCCGACCACGACCGGCGCGACGATCACGCCGGCCGCGTCCTGATCTGAGCTGGCGAACGAAGGTTCGACAGCTCCTGGGTCGGGCGATTCGCGCCTGGCCGCGCGGATGTGGCACATGTGCACGGGCGCGATCGCACGGCTCGCGCCAACTGGCGAATTTGACGAGGCGCAGGTGAAGGCACGGATCGCGCACCGTCAGAGTTTGCGATGCGCATGGCAGGTGCCTTGAACCGGGTCTCGGTCCTCGTCGTCGAGGACGACGCGGACACGCGCGAGATCTTCACGCTGTCGCTCGGCGCGGTCGGCGCCCAGGTTCGCAGCGTGACCAGCGCCGAGGCCGCGCTCGCGTTGCTTCCGACCTGGCGCCCCGACATCGTGCTGTGCGATCTGCACCTGCCAGGCGTCGACGGCTACAGCCTGATCGAGCACGTCCACGCCGACGCCCGGTGGCAGGCGATCCCGATGATCTCGATCAGCGGCAGCCACCCCGAGCTCGAGAACGAGCGGTCGCGCCTGGCCGGGTTCGCCAAGCACCTGACCAAGCCGAGCAAGCTCGCCGACATCGTCTGTGCGGTGGCGAGCGTGCGGCCCGCACTGCCGGCGTGAGCGCGGGCCAACGCGGGCGTCAACGAGGTTTACTGACGGCGAGTTACCGACGGCGCGCGGAGGCCTTCATCTGGCGGCGCGCGGCGGGGTGCTGCTCGAACACGGTGCGCGCGAGCTTCTGCAGCTCGGGGTGGACGCGGAACTGGGGCGCGACGAACCGGCCGAGGTGGTTGACGTCTTCGTCGGCGAGCGCGGCGAGCTCGACGCGAGCCTGGCCGCGCTGGTTGGCGGCGAACCGCGCGAACACCCGCGCGCACCGCGCCTGCAGCGCGATCTGCTCGGCGTCCTTCTTCGGCAGCTCGATCGTGTCGAGCAGCGCGAGCGCCTCTTTCGGCTTGCCCGTGCGCGCCCAGGCCTCGGCGACGATCGACGCCGCGAGCGGGCGGATCTCCTTGCGCTGCGGGTTGTCGAGGTTCATCACGTCGGCCGACTTGCGCGCGTCCGCGGTGCGGCCGAGCCGCAGGTACATCTGGGTCTGCAGCAGCGAGACGTCGTCCTGCATCGCCGGCGGGTAGTTCTTGAGCTCGATCGAGCCGAGCAGCTTGAGCGCGGCCTGCGGGTCGTCGGAGGCGAGCAGCTGGGCGCGCGCGAACGTGTTGGTCGGCGTGTTGGCGTCCTTGCCCTCGGACAGCCGGGCGAGCGCGTCGCGGCGGGCCTCGGGTGACGCGGTCGCGCCTTGCAGCAGCGACAGCGTGCTCTTGTGCTTCTTGATCGTGCGCAGCGCCCACACCAGGACGCCGATCAGCAGCAGGGTCAGCGCACCGACCACGCTGAGCACGATCGTGTTGCCGGTGTTGATCGCGAACGCCCAGATCGCGATCGTGATGCCACCGATCCAGTACCAGGTCTTGCGGGGGATGCCGGGCTGCTGCGCCACGGGCGGCGCATCGGCCTCCGTGCTTGCGGTGGGAGCTTCGTTCGTCGTCACGTTGGCTCTTGTCTACACGCTCGCCGGCTCGATCCCTAGCGGATGCCGTCGCTCGTGCGGGCGCCGGGCGCGTTCGAGCGGAAAATTTTAATCATTGAAATTAGTTAGCTCTGTGCCGGGCGGGCGTCTGGCGGTCGCTTGCCGCGTGGCTTACGGAGCGCCTGGGCCAGCGCGCCTCGGGTCTCCGCGGCGTTGCGCGCCTGGCCCAGCGCGCTGATCAGCTTGGCCAGTGCGTGCGGGTTTGCGAGCGCCCGGATCGCGGCCTCGTGGCTTGCGGAGACCGCCTTGAGCTTGCTGCGCGCGAGCGTGAGCACGGCGTCCCGCAGGCCTTCGCTGTGGCCCTGGTCCAGCCCTTCGTCGCGGCCTTCTTCCCGGCCTTCATCGCGGCCCTGGAAGTAATACTTGCGCGCGAACTCGCTCTGGTACTCGTAGTTCTTCATGGTGGCCTGCAAGGGCTGCCGGATCTCGTCCGGCAATCGAGCCAGGATGGCATCCAAGTATAGCTTGCTCTGGTCCTCCGGCAGGCCGCGCACGGCCTCGATCGCGGTCGTTGCAACGGCGAGATCGCCATGTGCCATCGCCGACAGCACGGCGAGCTCGGGCAGCCTCGATGCGTCTGCTGGATCGATGATGCGCGGCAGGTCGCTGAACGACACCGCGATCGGCGTCAGGACGAAGCCGGGATGGCCGATCGCGATCGGCGCGCGCGCCCACTCCGCCACCGAGCGCAGCGGGGTGAGCACGAGCAAGGTCACCGGGCACCGGAGCTTCGCGCGCAACGCCGTGAGATAGACCGGCCAGCTGTCGAGCTTGTCGTTGTCGCGGCGGAGCTGGACCTCGACGACGATCGCGCCGGCCACGCCGTCGTCGGACGCGACGAGCTTGATGACGCCGTCGGCGCGGTACTCGGTGGGGACGACCTGGGAGAAGTCGATCGGGATCGGCGTCGATCGCCTGAGATCGGTCTTGCGCGGGTTTGCGGTCAAAAAGTTGCCCGCGATCTCAGGACAGGGCTGTATTTCGATCATCCAGGGCCGTCGCCTTGGAGGTCCATCATGAGCCAGGCTGTCTCCACCGCACACGCAGTTGTCGATCTCGACGAGCCCGTCGCCGCGCAAGCGATGGTCACGCTCAAGGGGACGACCCGCGGGCTCGAGATCCAGGTCGCCGGCACGCCGTCGGCCGACGCGCTGGGCGCGCGGCTGACCGAGCTCCTGGCAGAGGCGCCGAGCTTCTTTGCCGGCAGCGATGCGCGGGTGGCGTTCGAGGGGGCGCTCCCCGCGGGCGCGCTGGCGTGCCTGGAGCAGGTCGCGGCGCGGTTCGGGCTGAACCTGGTCGAGGTCGGCCCGGCGACGGTGCGGCCGCGGTCGTACGCGGCCGTGGTGCGGCGGGTCGACCAGGCGCGGCGCGGCAAGCTCGCCGAAGGCACCGGCCCGATCGTCGAGCAGAGCTGCACGCTCGAGCCGGCGGCGCCGCCGCTGACGCTGGAAGACGCGTCGTGGGCAGCCGCGGCGGCGGCGTTCGCCGGCGAGGCGTCGGCCGAGGGGGCCGGCGAGGCGTCGGCCGAGGTGTCGATGGACGGTGCGCCGATCGAGGTCGCGCTCGCCAACACCGCGCCGTACAACATCGAGGCGATCGAGGCCGAGCTCGCGAGGGCGATGCCGATCGATGTGGACGCCGCGTTGTTCGACGATGACGCGCCCGAGGATGACGTGCCCGAGATCGAGCGGATCGAGGCCGTGCCGGTCGCGGACAGCCCGGCGCGGCACGCCGCGGCGATCGAGAGCGCGGTGGCGCATGCGACCGAGGCCGTCGCGGTGATGGCCGCGCCTGCGGCGACCGATCCTGCGATCGATCCCGCGATCCTCGCGGCCGCCACGGCGATGGCCGAGGACCTGGCGCTGACGATGGCCGGCGAGCTGATCGAGGCGCGGGCCCAGGAGCTCGCGGCGAAGCTGACCGCCGAGGCCATCGAGGCCCGGGCCGCGGTGCTTGCCGAGGGAATGGCCAAGGGGCTAGCCGAGGAGCTGGCCGAGGCGAAGGCCAAGCAGCTCGCGGCGGTGCTGGCCGACGAGCTGGCGGCGGTCCGCGCGCCCGAGCTGGCGGCGGTGCTAGCCGACGAGCTAGCCGAGAAGCTGGCCGAGACCAAGGCCGCCAAGCTGATCGAGGCGCGGGCGGCCGAGCTGGCGAACAAGCTCGCCGGTGAGCTGGCCGAGGCCAAGGCGGCGCGGCTGGCCGAGGGCCTGGCCGCGGCGCTCGCGGCCCAGCTGGTCGAGCCGCTGGCCGAGGCCAAGGCGAAGCAGCTGGTCGCGGCGATGCCGCCGGGGCCGCGGTTCGTGGTCGGGCCCGTGCGATCCGGCGTGATCGTCGATCACCCCGGCCACGTCATCATCATCGGCGACGTCAACCCCGGCGCCGAGGTCCGCGCCGAGGGCAGCATCATCGTGCTCGGCCGGCTGCGCGGCGTGGCGCACGCGGCGATCGGCCGCGAGGCGGGCTGCATCGTCGCTTTGTCGTTGCAACCGCAGCAGCTCCGGATCGGGCGCATGGTCGCCCGCGCGGGCGCCGGCGATCGCCCGAGCGACGGCGCCGAGATCGCTTATCTCACCGGCGAGACCATCGTGGTCGAGCGGTTTCAGGGACGTCTTCCGAGCGGCCTTGCCGCGAGCATGTAGGAGAAACTCATGGGTCGAGCAATCGTCATCACATCTGGCAAAGGTGGCGTCGGCAAGACGACGACCACGTGCAACCTCGGCGCGGCGATCGCACAGCTCGGCATGAGCGTCGTGTTGATCGATGCCGACATCGGCCTGCGCAACCTCGACGTCGTCATGGGCCTCGAGAACCGGATCGTCTATCACGTCGTCGACGTCGTGCAGGGCAAGTGCACGGCGCAGAAGGCGCTGATCAAGGACCGCCGGCTCGAGAACCTGTGGCTGCTGCCGGCGTCGCAGACCGACGACAAGGACGCGGTCACGCCCGCCGACATGAAGCGGCTGATCGCCGAGCTGAAGACGCAGTACGACTACGTGCTGATCGACTGCCCGGCGGGCATCGAGCAGGGGTTCAAGAACGCGATCGCCGGCGCCGACGAGGCGGTCGTGGTCGCCACCCCGGAGGTGTCGTCGATCCGCGACGCCGATCGCGTGGTCGGCCTGCTCGCGCAGCAGGACATCCCGACCCGGTTGATCGTCAACCGGATCTCGGCGCACATGGTCAAGAAGGGCGACATGCTGTCGCAGGCCGACGTGATCGAGATCCTCGCGCTCGACCTGCTCGGCGCGGTGCCGCTCGACGAGCACGTCGTGGCGTCGACCAACAAGGGCATGCCGGCGGTGCTCGAGGGCAAGTCGTTCGCCGCGCGCGAGTTCACCCGGATCGCCAAGCGGCTGGTCGGCCTCGAGGTCGAGGCGGCCGAGCCCAGTGGTGGGTTGTTCGCCCGGATCGGTCGCGCGCTCGGTTTGTCGTCGGCCACCGCGGCCTGAGGGAGGCTCGTATGTGGAATTTGTTTCGAGGCAAGCAATCGAGCCGCGAGGTCGCCAAGGGCCGCCTGCACCTGGTCCTGGCCCACGATCGGGTCGGGCTCGAGGGCGGCAAGCTCCAGGAGATGCGGCGCGAGATCGCCGCGGTGATCTCGAAGTACGTGCCGATCGACCACGAGGCGGTCGAGGTCCAGATCGAGAGCAAGAGCCGGGCGACCGAGCTCCGGGTGTCGAGCCCGCTGCCGGCGCGCGGCGGCTGAGCCCTGATCGACCCGCGCGACGCGACGCGCGGCTACGCTCCGAACCGGACCGCGCCGCCGGGCCGGATCGAGAACAGCCGGCCGAGGTCGGCGGACGCGACGACCGCGATGATCGGATAGCCGCCGGTGGTCGGGTGCTCGGGCCCCAGCACGATCGGCTGGCCGTCGCGCGGGACCTCGATCGCGCCGAGCACCATCGGGCGCGAGACCTCGGGGGCCTCCGAGCGCGGCAGCGCCGGACCATCGAGCCGCGTGCCGACCCGATCGCTGGTCGGCAGGATGCGGTAGGTCGACGCGCGCAGCAGGTCGAGCGCGCCGGGCGCGAACGCGGCCGGATCGGGGCCGGCGATCACGCGGATCGGTGCGTCGTCCGCCGCCGCCGTCGCCGTCGTCATCGTTGCCGGCAGCGGCGGTCCCGGCACGCCGCGCGGCGGGGCGACCTGGGCGAGCCGGGCGCTGGCGAGCACCTGGCCGGCGCGGATCAGGCCGCCGAGCCCGGCCGACAGCAGCGCGCCGCGACCGCCGAGCACGAGCGGCGCCGCGATCCCGCCGCGGATCGCGAGGTACGCCACCCGGTGCGGCTCGCTCGCGACGGTCAGCTCGTCGCCGGCGGCCAGCGTGCGCGGCGCGGTGGTGTCGGTCGCGACTTCGAGCGGCCGGCCGGCGCGGACCACGAGGCGGCCGATCACCTCGATCGCGGGCGCGTCGTCGGGGTTGTGGACGCCGCGGTTGGCGGCGATCAGGCGGTCGCGGACCAGCGCGCCGCCGGGCGGCACCGCCTCGTGCATCCGGCCGGGCCGGCCGAGATCCTGGATCGTGACCAGGCCGAGCGCGCGGACCACGGTGAGGCTCATGGCGCGCGCTCGAACCGCACGCGGTCGCCGAGCTGGAGCAGCGCGCCCTCGGGGCCGAACAGCGCCGCGCCGACGACGCGGCCGATCAGGTGCCAGCCGCCGGGCGAGTCGAACGGATAGACCGCGGTGTGGCCGCCGGCGATCGCGATCGACCCGGCGGGCACCCGGGGGCGCGGCGTGGTGCGGCGCGGCAGCTCGAGCGCGGCGGGCAGCCCGGCGAGGTAGGCGAAGCCGGGCGCGAAGCCCAGGGTCTCGACGCGGTAGGTCGCCGCGGCGTGCAGCGCGCAGACGGCGTCCGCGCCGAGCCCGGTCGCCGCAGCGACGTGCGCCAGATCGGGGCCGTCGTAGATCGCGCGCAGCGCGACGTCGCGCACCGGCGCCGGATCGTCGGGGGCGTCGGCGAGCGCGGCGATCCGCGCCGACCACGCGTCGCGCTCGGCGACCGGCGCGCCGGCGAAGTACGCGGCGACGTCGTGGCGCGCGACCACCACGTCGACCACGCCGGGCCACGCGCGGATCGCATGGACCAGCGCCCGCGCCGAGCGATCGGGCCGCGCGAACCGGATCGCGCGGTCGCCGAGCGGGATCCAGTCAGCCACGCAGCGCCTCGTGGACCGCACCGGCGATCGCGAGCGCGCCCGGGGTATCGGCGTGCACGCAGATCGTATCGACCTGCCCGGCGAGCCGGCGGGCCTGCGCGGCGGCCTCGGCCGGCACGGTGATCAGGGCATCGGGCTGGCCGCGGGGCACCAGGCTGCCGTCGCCGCGCATCCGGCGGTCGGCGAAGCCCTCGCGCGCGTAGCCCAGGCCGCGGGCGGTCGCCGCGGCGTGCAGCGCGCCGGCCGGCGGGCCGATCACGGTGATCTGCGCGCCGAGCGCGTCGATCGCGGCGCCGATCACCGCGCCGGCGAGCGCGGGGCTGGCGTTGGCGTCGTGGTACAGCGCGCCGTGCGGCTTGACGTACGCGACACCGCGGCCGTGGCCGCGCGCGATCGCGGCGAGCGCGGCGCACTGGTGCGCGATCGCGCCGGCGAGCGCGTCGGGCGCGATGTCCAGGCTGCGGCGACCGAACCCCGGGACGTCGGGGTACGACGGGTGGGCGCTGATCGCCCGCGGGCGGTGATCGGCGGCGCCGCGCGCACACCAGCCGACCACGCGGTCCATCGACGCCGGATCGCCGGCGTGGCCGCCGCACGCGATGTTGAGCACGTCGAACCACGCCCACAGCTCCTCGGGCTCGTCCGGATATTCGCCGGCGTCGAGGTTCATCAGCGCCATTGGCGCGAGTGTAGCGCCTAGTGACAGGCCGCGAGCTGGGCGAGCTGGCGGGCTTGCCGGGCGTGCTCGGCGGCGATCTCGCCGGCGCCGACCAGCACCTCGTCATCGATCGCGATCCCGCGGACGCCGCGCGGCCCGAAGGTGAAGTGGTAGACCGGATCCCACTCGCCGGCGCCGCCGACCCGGCAGGCGTTCTGCGTACACGTAAGGTGCTCTGCGTCCGCGTGCTCGATCGCCTCGGCGATCTCGGTCCACCGCTCCCGGGTGAACTTCGCGAGCTCGCCGGGGCACACGTGGCGGTCTTCCTTGGTGCTGGCGTCCTCGCCGGGGCGGTCGCAGTGGTCCATGAACAGCAGGCCGGTCGACGGATCCATGACATCGGCGAGCCGGCGCTTGCCGGTCGCGAGCTCGTGGAGCAGCCGGGGCGAGGGCGCCGTCGAGGCCGGGTGCGCGGCCGGCGCCTGCCTGGCCGGCGGCGCGGGCTCGGCGCTCGCCACGGCTCCGAGCGACATCCCCAGCAGGCCGGTCATCACAACACAGGCACGACAGGTACGCGACATGTCGCCACAACGTAGGACGGCCGGACGACATTCGGTCGGAACGTCGTTCGTGGGTTGCGCGCCGACCCCGATCGCGACAAATCACGACAATTGAAGACGTTGTTTTGCCGGACTCGACCTGGGGGATGCCTTACAACCACCCGACAAGGTAACCACCGGAGATATTGATGAAGAACCTCTCGATCGCGTTCCTCGCTGCTATTTCGCTCGTTTCGTTCGCCGGCTGCAAGAAGCACGGCGGCACGGGCGACGCCATCGCCAAGATGACCGACTTCAAGGACAAGATGTGCAAGTGCGCCGACAAGGCGTGCGCGGACAAGGTCACCGAGGAGATGACGAAGTGGGGTCAGGAAGCGGCCAAGGCCGGCGCTGACAAGCAGGAGAAGATCAGCGAAGAGGAGACCAAGAAGATGGCCTCGGTCACCGAAGAGATGACCAAGTGCATGACCAAGGCGATGATGGCCGGCGCGGGCGCGCCCCCGGCCGGTGACAAGGCGATGGCCCCGGCTGGCGACAAGCCGGCGGACCCGGCGGCGGCGGCTCCCCCGGCTGGCGACAAGCCGGCGGACCCGGCGATGGCGGGCGGCTCGGCGGCGGCCCCGGCCGGCGACAAGCCGGCTGGCGACAAGCCGGCGAACTAAGCTCACTCGTACCTGAGGAGACTGCCCGGGCTCGTGCGCTGCACGGGCCTGTCGCGTTTTCGGCGCGGTTTCGGGGCTTTGGCAAAGGGCCGGCTCGCCGGGGAGCCGCGGGGACGCCCGCCGGTCAGCGCACCAGGTTCGCCGCCGACGCCCGGCTCGCGCGCACCGGATCGACGATCGATTCGGCCCACGGGTGCAGCCGGCCGAGCGCGCGGGCGCGGCGGACCAGCTCGTCGGACAGCGTGCCGGTGGTCGCGGCGTCGAACGCGCCGACCAGCTCGCTCGACGAGCCGAGCCGGAGGTCGCGCGACTTGGCGAGCGCCAGCATCAGCACGCGCTCGAGGTCGGCGTCGACCCGGGCGATCGCCGACGGCCGCAGCGGCATGTCGTGGACCACGGCGTGGAGCAGCGCCGGCGTGTCGTCGGCGGCGAACGGCACGCGGCCGGTGACGCAGCGATAGATCACCGCGCCGAGCGCGTAGACGTCCGCGCGGTGATCGACGGTCTCGCCGCGCGCCTGCTCGGGCGCCATGTACGCCGGCGAGCCGATCACGTCGCCGTGGGTCAGCGTGCTCGAGCTGTCGGCGAGCGCGGCGATCCCGAAGTCGAGGACCTTCCAGCGCCCGTCGGTGGTGCGGAACAGGTTGTGCGGCTTGATATCGCGGTGGACCACGCCGGCGGCGCGCGCGACCTCGAACGCGCGGCCGATCTGCGCCAGCAGGTCGGCGAGGTCGACCCCACCGAGCGTGTTGGTGATCCGCAAGATCTCGCCGAGCGTGCGGCCGCGCAGCCGCTCCATCGCGAGGAACGGCAGGCCGTGGTTCGGCGTCGCGGCCTCGAGCACGCGCACGACGTGCGGCGAGTCGAGCGCGCTCGCGACCCGGAGCTCGCGGATGAAGCGCTCGACGTGGCGCGGGTCGGCGAGCAGCTCGCGGCGCAGCAGCTTGACCGCGGCCTCGGCGCCGGTCGTGACGTGGCGCGCCTCGTAGACCTCGCCCATCGCGCCGCGCCCGAGCACGTTGCCGAGCTGCCACCCGCCGACGGCGTGCTCGGTGAACCGGCCCGGCTTGCCGATCTCGAGCGCGCGGTCGAGGTCGCGGCGCAGCTCGGCGAGCTGGACGTCGTGCTGGGCGGCGAGCCGGGTCGCGTGCTGCAGCTCGGCGATCGAGCGGATCGACGTCCGGCGGGTCGCGCGCGCCAGCCAGAAGCACAGCGCGTAGGCGACCTGGAGGATCGCCTGGCCGGCGAGCTGGGCCGGGATCGACGCGTGGCCGACCGGATAGAACCCCGGATCGTCGATCACGCCGGCGATCACCAGCAGCGCCGAGGTCGCGTGGGCGCCGGCGGCGACCGCGTAGATCGCCACCGCGCCGGCCGTGCTCTCGGTGCGGCAGAAGAAGTACAGGCCGAGCGCGATCATCAGCGGCGCGGCCGAGAACGCACCGACGTAGAGGATGCCGAGCTGGCCGCACACCACGCCGGCGAGCGCGAGCAGGTTGATCCGCGCCGGCCGGTAGCGCGCCGGATCGCGGAGCTGGCGGTAGGTCCACGCGCTGCCGAGCACGCTGATCGCGAGCGCGGCGAGCAGCGCGGCCGCGATCCGGCGATCGCCGGGCACGATCGGCAGCGCCACGCCGACCCCGAGCGCGATCAGCCAGCCGACCCGGAGCAACGCCCGGATCCGGCGGACCTCCTCGACGCGCAGCGCGTCGGCCGGGCTGGCGAGCACGGCGCGGGACCGGCCGGTGAGCGGCGATGGCGGGCCGCCGGGCGCGGCCGTGCCGGCGAGCGCGGGGCCGAGCCTCGGATCGTCGGCGAGCGCGGCGCTGG
>DATBBB010000364.1:0-4488 GCA_036271215.1 Kofleriaceae bacterium
GAGGGCCTCGACATCCCCGAGGTCTCGCTGGTCGGGATCCTCGACGCCGACAAGGAGGGCTTCCTGCGCAGCGAGCGGTCGCTGATCCAGACGATCGGCCGCGCCGCGCGCAACCTGCACGGCAAGGTGCTGCTGTACGCCGACAAGGAGACCGAATCGATCAAGCTCGCGGTCGGCGAGACCAACCGCCGGCGCGCGGTGCAGCAGACGTTCAACCTCGAGCACGGCATCGTGCCCAAGTCGGCGAGCCGCTCGATCATGGACCTCCAGATCGCCGAGCCGATGCCGCAGAAGGGCCGTCGCGGGTCGCCGGCGCCGGCGATCGATCTCAAGAAGATCGACGATCTCGGCTCGCTGCGCGCGGCGATCGAGAAGCTGCGCGGCGAGATGAAGCAGGCGGCCGCCGATCTCGAGTTCGAGCGCGCGGCGGCGTTGCGCGACAAGGCCCGCGAGCTCGAGCAGCTCGAGCTGCAGATGCGCTAGCCTGGCCGCCGCCATGGCCGCTGATCCATCCGCTCCCGATCGTGCCGCGGGTTCGCGCCGGGCGGTCGCCGATCACATCCGCGGGTTCTACGCCGTGCTCGACCGCGACGACGAGGCGCTCGCGCAGGCCCTGGTGCGCGGGGCGCGCGTGCTGCAGCTGCGGATCAAGCCGATCGCTGATGATCGGGGGCGCGCGGACGCCGTGGACCTGGTGCGGATCGCCCGGATGGCCCGCCGGGTGTGCGCCGCGGCCGGCGCTGCGCTGATCGTCAACGATCGGCTCGACGTCGCGCTCGCGGCCGATGCCGACGGCGTGCACCTCGGGCAGACCGATCTGCCGATCGGCGACGCGCGCCGGGTGCTGGCCGCGGCCGGTCGCACGATGTGGATCGGGGTGTCGACCCACAACGTCGGCCAGGTCCGTGCGGCTTGCGACGCGGGCGCTGACTACCTCGGGTTCGGCCCGATCTTCACGACCACGACCAAGCAGAACCCCGATCCGGTCCAGGGGCTCACCGGGCTGACCGCGGCGGTCGCCGAGGCGCGCGGCTGCCCGATCGTGGCGATCGGCGGGGTCACGGCGGACCAGGCGGCGGCGCTCTATGCCACCGGCGCCGCCGCGATCTGTGCGATCAGCGCCGTCAACCACGCGCCGGATCCAGCCGCGGCCGCGGTCGCGTTTCGGCGCTGACTACTTGCCGCCGGCCTTGGTGAACTGGTCGAGGCCGTCCGGCTTGAGGTCGTAGCTCGGCGCCAGCTTCGAGTGGCACTGGTTGCAGCTCTTGATCTTCTTGTCCTTCATGAACGCCTTCATCGCGGTCTTGGCCTCGGGCTGGCCGCCCTTGTCGCAGGCCTGCTTCACGAGGTCGGTCTTGAGCTCTTTGTGGACGCACGCCGTGGCATCGGCGTCGGCCGCGGGCGTGGACAGCGTCGCGAACGCGAGGGCGCCGGCGAGGGACGTGAGTGCGGCAAAGAATCCGAGCTTCGACATGGCAGTGAGATCCTTGATTGCGGTGCTGGGGTTCGACGGAGAGGCGCCGGGGCTATTCAGCCACCGTCGCGCGCATCCTGATACAGCTCGGGAGCGTAGGCAATTGCGGCCCGCGCGTCCGAGGTCATTTGCCCCGGCGTGTGATGCAGCACAGAACGCAAACGCAAGCTGCGTCAGGTGACGCGGGTTACGAAGCGCACTTGGCCTTGTTCCTGAGATCGCGCTTGAGCTCGGCGTCGAGCTCGGTCGACTGCCTGGCGACGTTGGACTTCGGGTACTTCTGCTTGATCAGGCCCAGGTAGGTCCGCGCCTCGGTGCAGTTCTTCAGCTCGCGCGCGGCGAGCGCGGCGAAGTACAGGCCGTCGTCGGCGAGCTCGCTCGTCGGGTACTTGTCGTAGAGCTGCTGGTAGACCCCGATCGCGTGGTCCCAGTCCTTGAGGTTGGTATAGGCCTGGCCGCGGAAGTAGACCGCGTCGTCGGCGCGGTCGTGGGTCGGGTAGGTCTGGGTCAGCCGCTTGAAGATGTCGATCGCGTCGTTGTAGCGCGCGGCCTCGAACGCCGTCGAGCCGAGCTTCCACAGCTCCTCGGGCGACGAGCTCGCGGTCGCCTTGCCGCTCTCGATCTGGACCACGCGCTGCTCGAGCGAGTCCATCCGCGCGTCGTTGCTCCGGCGGTAGGTGTCCATCGCGGTCTTGAGGTCGTTGATCGAGTTGTTGATCGTCGTGACCAGGCCGTTCGCGGTGTGGACCTCGCCGCGCAGCGAGTCGACGTCGGCCCCGAGGTCGGCGCTGTTGCGCTTGAGGACCTTGGTCGCGTCCTCGAGCACCTTCTGGAGCTGCGCGATCTGGTCGTCGAGCGTCCGCTCCTTGGCGTCGAGCCGGCCCTGGACCAAGGTCAGGTCCTTGCGCAGGGTCTCGCCTTCGCTCTTGGTCGTGACCCAGAAACACCCGGTCAGGGTCGCGGCGAGGGCCGGCGCCCACAGGCGGGACAGAGATCGTAGGCCAAGCTGGTTCATCGCAAGCCTCCTTAGTGCCACTGGAACTCGACGCGGCGATCCTTGTCATCGCCCAGGCCGGTCGGCTCGGTCTCGCCCTTGGGGACGACCTGGAGCCGCGCCGGATCGCAGCCGAGCCGCGCCATGTAGTCGGCGACCGCCTGCGCCCGGCGCTCGGACAGCGCGATGTTGTACTCCTCGGTCCCCGACGTATCGGTGTGGCCGATCAGATAGACATGCTTACCCTTGGCCTTGTCGAGGCAGGCGACGTTGGCGGTCAGCCGGTCGCGCTCGCTCGCCTGGACGCTGGAGGCGTCGAACGCGAAGTAGACCGTGGACAGCGCGCACGGCGCGTCGCCGGCGGCGCCCGCGGTCGCCTTGCGGCACAGCCCGTTGACGCAATCCTCGTCGTCGGCGCACTCGTTGTCCTTGCTGCACTTCTTGGCGGTCGCGCAGGCCCCGGCGCTGCAGGTGCCGCTCGGGCACTCGCTGTCCGACGCGCACGCCTTGCACTTGCCGGCCTGACAGACCTTGCCGCCCTGGCACTGGTCATCGCGCTCGCACTCGGGCGCCAGCACGCACGCGTTGCCGGTGCAGCGCTTGCCGCCGGTGCATTGCGCATCACTGGTGCATTCGACGCAGGTGTTCGCGGCGCAGACCAGGTTGGTCTTGCAGTCCTTGTCCGCCGTGCACCCCGGCTTCTTCGACGAGTCTCCACAGCTCGTCATGGCGAAGCCGAGCACCAGGGCGACCACCGCCACCAGGATGGCTCCGCCAAAAGCTGAGAACGAACGATGCATGGTTTGGAACCTAAATGCCTTCGAGTGGTTAGTCAAATCATCGCGAAGGGGTGCTAGCTTCGGAGGCGATGGCGCGCAGCACGCTCCTCGTGATCGATGATGAGCCCAATATCC
Organism: Kofleriaceae bacterium; assembly: GCA_036271215.1. Classification (GTDB taxonomy): domain Bacteria; phylum Myxococcota_A; class Polyangia; order Haliangiales; family Haliangiaceae; genus JABFXX01. The sequence goes on from DATBBB010000364.1 coordinate 3,383, forward strand.
TCACGACCGTGCGGCGGTCGCTGGAGCTCGAGGGCTACGCGGTCGAGGTCGCGGGCAACGCCGCGGCGGGGCTCGCCAAGCTCGCCGACAACGACATCGACCTCGTGCTGCTCGACGTCATGATGCCGGGCGAGAGCGGGCTCGAGGTCCTGCCGAAGATTCGCACGGCGAGCCCGGAGACGGTCGTCGTCATGATGTCGGGCAACGCGACGATCGAGACCGCGGTCCAGGCCACCAAGGGCGGCGCGCACGACTTCATCGAGAAGCCGCTGTCGGGCGACAAGCTGCTGCTGACCGTGCAGAACGCGCTGTCGTTCTCCCGGCTGCGCCACGAGAACGCCCGGCTGCGCGGCCGGGCCCAGTCCGACTTCGCGATGATCGGCAAGGGCGCGGCGATGCGGGCGATCTTCGACAAGGTCGGCAAGACCGCGCCGAGCTCGGGGCGGGTGCTGATCACCGGCGAGAACGGCACCGGCAAGGAGCTGGTCGCGCGCGCGATCCACCAGCACAGCAAGCGGTCCGACGGACCGTTCGTGAAGCTCAATTGCGCGGCGATCCCGAGCGAGCTGATCGAGAGCGAGCTGTTCGGCCATGAGAAGGGGGCGTTCACCGGTGCGACGCAGCAGCGGCGCGGAAAATTCGAGCTCGCCGATGGCGGCACGCTGTTTCTCGATGAAGTGGGGGACATGAACCCCAGCGCGCAGGCCAAGGTGTTGCGCGTCTTACAAGAGAACGAGCTCGAGCGGGTCGGCGGCGCCGAGACGATCAAGGTCGACGTCCGCGTGGTCGCGGCGACCAACAAGGATCTGCAGGCCGAGATCGCGGCCGGGCGGTTCCGCGAGGATCTGTTCTACCGGCTCGCGGTGGTGCCGATCGAGCTGCCGCCGCTGCGCGCGCGCCGCGAGGACATCCCGGTGCTGGTCGAGCACCTGATCGGCCAGGTCTGCGCCGATAATGACCGCCGCCAGAAGCGGGTCGCGCCGCCGGCGATGACCCTGATCATGCAGCACGACTGGCCGGGCAACGTGCGCGAGCTGAAGAACGTGGTCGAGCGGCTGGCGATCCTGACCGGCGACGCGGAGGTCATCACCGAGGCCGACGTCGGC
>DATBBB010000365.1:0-7629 GCA_036271215.1 Kofleriaceae bacterium
ATCCCGCTGTGGTTCGGCGAGGGCGACGACGTCACGCCAGCGTTCATCCGCGACGCGGCGGCCGCGGCGATGGCGCGCGGCGCGACGTTCTACGGCCCCAACCGCGGGCTGCCCGAGCTGCGCGCGGCGATCCAGCGCTACGTGCGCCGGGTCTACGGCACCGAGGTCGACCTCGAGCGCATCGTGGTCAGCGCGTCGGGGATGAACGCGCTGATGATCGCGATCCAGTGCCTGGTCGGCCACGGTGACTCCGCGGTCGTGATCGGCCCGATCTGGCCCAACGCCCAGAACGCGATCGCGGCGATGGGCGCGGCGGTGCGCGGCGTCGACCTCGAGGCCCAGCCCGACGGCAGCTGGCGGCTCGATCTCGACCGGCTGTTCGCCGCGTGCGATGCGACGACCCGGATGATCGTCATCAACTCGCCGGGCAACCCGACCGGCTGGATGGCGAGCGAGGCCGAGCTCGCCGCGATCCTCGCGTACGCCCGGGCGCGCGGGATCTGGATCCTGTCCGATGAGGTCTACAGCCGGATCGTGTACGGCGCTCCGCACGCGCCGTCGTTCGTCACGCTCGCCCAGCCCGATGATCCGGTCGTGATCATCAACTCGTTCTCGAAGACCTGGTCGATGACCGGCTGGCGGCTCGGCTGGGTCATCGCGCCGCGCGAGCTGACCGCCGCGATCGAGAAGATGACCGAGTTCAACATCTCGCACCCGACGACGTTCGTGCAGTGGGGCGGGGTCGCCGCGCTCGATCAAGGGGATGCCTACACCGACGCGCTGGTGGCCCGCTATGCCGAGGCCGCCGAGCTGGTCTACACCCGGCTCGCGCCGCTGCCGCGGGTCCGGCTCGCCAGGCCGCGCTCGGCGTTCTACGCGTTCTTCCAGGTCGACGGCGTCACCGACAGCTTCGCGTACGCGGTCGAGCTGCAGCGCACCGCGCGGGTCGGCCTCGCGCCCGGGATCGCGTTCGGCCCCGCCGGCGAGGGCCGGCTCCGGCTGTGCTTCGCGACGTCGCTGCCCAGGCTGGCGACCGCGCTCGATCGGCTGGCGGCGGCGCTGGCTACTTGAACAGCAGGCCGACGTTGTCGATCAGCTTGTACACGCCGTAAGCGAACGGCAGGCCGACCCACAGCCAGGACAGCACGATCAGCGGCGTGCGGGTGGCGGTGGTGCCGGTAGGCCCGGCCCCGGTGGGATGACTTGCGGTCATGGCGTGGCCTCCGAGGGCGGCTCGTGGAACTTCGAGGCGACCGGGCGGATCAGCTCGTTGGCGACAAAGCCGATCGCGAGCAGCCCGATCATGATGTAGAGCGACAGCGTGAACAGCGCCGGGCCCTCGAGGTGGGCCGCGGTGCGCGCGTCGGCGATCGCGTTGACGATCAGCGGCCCGAGCACGCCGGCGATCGACCACGCGGTGAGCAGCCGGCCGTGGATCGCGCCGACCTGGTAGGTGCCGAACAGATCCTTGAGGTACGCCGGCACGGTCGCGAACCCGCCGCCGTAGAACGACAGGATCACCATCGTGCACACCACGAATAGCCCGCGCGACTGGTTGGTGAACGTCGCGAGCAGCAGGTACATCGCCGCGCCGCCGCCGAGGTACAGCCGGTAGATGTTCTTGCGGCCGATCGCGTCCGACACCGACGACCACACGATGCGGCCGAGCATGTTGGCGAGCGACAGCAGCGCGACGAACCCGGGCGCCGCGGCGGCCACGACCGGGGTCGGCGTGGTGCGGAAGAACTCGGTGATCATCGGCTTGGACTTCTCGAGGATGCCGATCCCGGCGGTGACGTTGAAGCACAGCACGATCCACAGGCACCAGAACTGCGGGGTGCGGATCGCGTTGCGCGCCGAGACCTGGTGCGCCGAGATCAGCGCGCGGCGCGCCGAGTCGGCCGGCGGGATCCACCCCGCGGGCGTCCAGCCCGGCGCCGGCACGCGGACCAGCAGCACGCCGAGCGTCATGAACACCGCGTAGGCCACGCCGTGGATCAGGAAGGTCAGCGCGATCGCGTTGGGCGGCGCCACGGCCACCTTGCCGGCCGTGGAGATCATGCCGAACCCGGTCAGCATCGCGGTCGACCACGGCGACGCGATCAGCGCGCCGCCGCCGAACCCCATGATCGCGATCCCGGTGGCCATGCCGGGCCGGTCGGGGAACCACTTGATCAGCGTCGAGACCGGCGAGATGTAGCCGATGCCCAGGCCGATCCCGCCGAGCCCGCCGTAGCCCAGGACGATCAACCAGAACTGCTGGGTCATCGCGCCGAGCGCGGCGAGCAGCAGCCCGCCGCAGAAGCAGCACAGCGACGTGAACATCGCCCACCGCGGGCCGTTGCGCTCGACGCGCGTGCCGATCACCGCGGCGGACAGCCCGAGCATCACGATGCCGAGCTGGAACGGCAGCGCGCTCTGGGTGCCGGTCAGGTGGAGCCCGACCTCGACCGCGGGCTTGATCACGGTCCACGCGTAGACCTGACCGATCGCGAGGTGCACCGACAGCGCGGCCGGCGGGACGAGCCAGCGGCTCCAGTCCGGCGGTGCGATGATCCTGGATCGGTCGAGGAAGCCCATGCTCGGTCACCTCTGCGGCGTGTGGGGTTTACCTCACGCAACATGGCCCGGTTCTCGACGCGGTGTCGATGATCGGATTGCAGAGAGACTGTCTTGGTCGCGCGTCTGCTCGCATGTTCAGCGACGAGCGCGCCGCCCGGCCGCGCGATGATGGCGCGGCGCTAGGAGTCCGTATGGGCATACGGACTCCGTCGCCTCGATCGCCTCGCGAAACGCTCGGCTATACGGACCCCGGACGCGCTCGCATGCTCGCGCTAGCGCGACGAGTCGCGCTCGACCACGCGGACCTCGGGCAGCGAATCGGCGACCGGGATCGTCGAGTCCTCGACCGGCTTGGCATTGCGGTGGAACACGAAGTAGATCCCGCCGCCGACCGCGATCACGCCCGCGACCACCAGGCTCTCCTTCGGGTTCGCCGAGATCTGCGCGTAGGCGATCCACGCCGATACCGCGATGAACGCGATCGGGGTGAGCGGATAGCCGATCGTCCGGTACGGCGCGTGGGTGCCGCGCGCGCGCAGCACGAACAGCGCGCTGACCGTCAGCGCCGCGAAGATCGCGAGCGTGAACCCGACGAACCGGATCAGGGTCTCGGGATCGCCGACCACCGCGAACAGGCAGCCGAGCACGCCCTGGGTGATCACCGCGACCGTCGGCACGCCGCGCTTGGAGTACCGTGCCAGCTGGCGCGGCAGCGCGCGGTCGACCGCCATCGCCGCGTAGACCCGCGGTCCGGCCATCACCATCGCGCTCACCGCCGAGACCAGCGCCAGCGCGATCACCGAGGTCACGAGCTGGCCGGCGGTGTCGCCGAACAGCGCGCGCGCCGCGACGTCGCCGACCTCGAACACCGGGCCGCCGCCACCGGCGCCGCCGAGCACGTCGGACGGCACCGCGTAGAAGAACACCAGGTTGAGCAGCAGGTAGAGCACCATCACCACGCCGGTGCCGAGGAACAGCGCGCGCGGCAGGGTGAACGCCGGCTTCTCGATCTCGCCGGCGATGTACGCGGCGGCGTTCCACCCCGAGTACGCGAAGCTCACGTACATCAGCGTGATCGCGAAGTCGCGCGTGCCGAGGTTGACCAGGCCGCCGTGCTGGGTCTTGAGGTTCGACCAGTCCCCGTGGCCGAGCAGCAGGCCGCCGAGGATGAAACCCACGATCAAGACGACCTTGGCCGCGGTGAACGCCGCCTGGACCCGGCCGCCGAGCTTGGTATCGAACGCGTGCATCGACGTGATCCCGAGGATCAGCACGATCGCGACGACCTGCTGGACGCCGATCGTGATGTTCGCCAGGTGGTGCTCGCCGATCGTCAGCGACAGCTTGGCCCACGCGTCCTGCGACTGGAGCGCCGGGATCAGCCGCGACAGGTAGCGCGAGAACGCCAGCGCGGCGATCGCGATCGGCGCCGAGAACCCCGCGGTCAGCGAGACCCAGCCGCTCATGAACCCGACCGCCGGGTGATAGGCCTCGCGCAGGTAGACGTACTCGCCGCCGGCGCGCGGCATCATCGAGCCGAGCTCGGCGTACGACGCGGCGCCGCACAGCGCGATCACACCGCCGATGATCCAGGCGAGCAAGATCGTCCACGGATCGTGCAGGCTCGCGGCCTGAAACCCGGTGCTCGTGAACACGCCGGTCCCGATCATGTTCGCGATCACGATCGCGGCGGTGACCAGAAGGCCGAGCTGGCGGCGAGGCGGAGTCACGACAACCTGCAGAGCTGCATGAAGGCGCCCGGGGTAATACCGCGGCTCGCCGGCCACGGTGAAGCTGCGGGACGATTTTCGCCAGCCATCGAGCTACGACGTGCGAGCGCCGTGGTCCATTCCGAGGATCGGCCTACGGATCGGGATCGATCTACTGCACGGCCTGCAGCGTGACCTTGACCGTGCGCTTCTTGCCCTGGCTGTCGACCGTGACGTCGAGCTGATCTCCCACCTTGTGGGCATCGAGCACGCGGTACAGGTCGCTCGAGCGATGGATGTCGGCGCCGTCCATCTTGACGATCACGTCGCCGATCCGGGTGCCCGCGTCGTCTTGCTTGATCCCGGTGATGCCGGCCTTCTCGGCCGCGCCGCCGGGCTGCACCGCGAGGATCGCCACGCCGTCGATGCCGTTCTGCGCCGCGAGCGGGTCGTTGATGATGTTGATCCCGAGCCCCGGCCGGATCAGCTTGCCGTACTTGAGCAGCTGCGGAACGATCGCGTTGACCGTGTCGACCGGCACGGCGAACCCGATCCCGGCGTTGGCGCCCGACGGCGAGTAGATCGCGGTGTTGATCCCGATCAGGCGCCCCGAGCTGTCGAGCAACGGGCCACCGGAGTTGCCGGGGTTGATCGACGCGTCGGTCTGGATCACGTCGAAGATCGAGTGCTGGGTGACGCTCTTGATCTCGCGGCCGAGCCCCGACACCACGCCGGTGGTCAAGGTCTGATCGAGCCCGAACGGGTTGCCGATCGCGAGCACGCTCTGGCCGACCTTGAGGTTCGACGACTGGCCGACCGGCAGCGGCAACAGCTTCTGCGGCGGCGCGTCGATGTGGAGCACCGCGAGATCCTTGTCGGGCGCGGTGCCGACGATCGTCGCGGGGTACGTCGTGTGATCGTTGAGCGTGACCGACGCGCGGTCGCCGTGCTGGACGACGTGAAAGTTGGTGACGATGTGGCCGTCCTGGTCCCACACGAACCCCGAGCCGGTGCCCTGCGCGATCTCGCTGACGTCGAGCGTCATCCGATCGCGGTGGGTCTCGAGGCTGGTGATGTTGACCACCGAGCGCGAGAACTTGGAGAACACGTCGATCGTCGCCTGCTCGCTGGCGCCGAGCTTGTCGTCGGGGCGCTGCGCGATCGGCCGCGGCTCGAACGAGACGAAATGTTGCGACGTGCGCCGCTGCTGGATCACGGTGAACACCAGCGCGCCGGCGACGATCAGCAAAAGCACCGCCAAGATCTTGGTCATGCCAGACTCGCGGTAGGGCGGATGTGGCTCTCTGGTCACGGGGTACAGGGAGTGTGACATGGCTTGGCTCGAAGCGTCGACAAGACGCGTTCCCGTCTTAGACCGACCCGCCGCGCGCGATATTCCCGGCCGCCGCGCCCCCGGCCGCGTGCCGCCTGGCCGCAGCGCCGATCACGCCGCGTGCCGAAGCCACACCGCCGCCGTGCTGGCGATTTGCAGCTCCCCCGACCTCGCGACTCCCGCGGTCCCCGCCGTCCCCGCCGTCCCCGCCGGCCTCGCCGTCCCCGTCGTCAGTGGTGCGCGAGGAACTGCTCGGCCTCGAGCGCGGCCATGCAGCCCGAGCCGGCGGCGGTGATCGCCTGGCGGTACTTCTTGTCCTGGACGTCGCCGGCCGCGAACACGCCGACCACCGAGGTCTGCGTCGTGCCCGGCGTGGTCAGGACGTAGCCCTGATCGTCGGTCGCGAGCTGGCCGGCGAGGAAGCCGGTGTTCGGCACGTGGCCGATCGCGAAGAACAACCCGGACGCCTCGATCGCGCGCTCGGTGCCGGTCTTGAGATCGGTCACGCGGACCGCCTCGACGCTCTGCTTGCCCTCGACCGCCTCCACGCGATGCGACAGCAGGAACTCGATCTTCGGGTTGGCGCGCGCGCGATCCTGCATCACCGCCGACGCGCGCAGCTCGTCGCGCCGGTGCACGATGTAGACCCGGGAGCCGAACTTGGCGAGGAACGTCGCTTCTTCCATCGCCGAGTCACCGCCGCCGACGACGAACAGCGGCTTACCGCGAAATGCCGGCAGCGCGCCGTCGCACACCGCGCACGCCGACACGCCCTTCTGCCACAGCTCGCCGTCGCGCGTGCCCTGGATGTCATCGCGCTTGGCGGTCGCGCCGGTCGCGATGATCAGCGCGTGCGCCGAGCCCTCCTGCTCCTCGGTCCAGTAGCGGAACGGGCGCTGCGAGAGATCGACGCGGTCGACAGTCTCGGTGTAGATCCGGGTGCCGAACCGCTCGGACTGGGCGCGGAACCGGTTGACGAGCTCGGTGCCGTCGATCCCCTCGGGGAACCCCGGGAAGTTCTCGACCTCGGTCGTCGTGGTGAGCTGGCCGCCGGCGGCGATCCCGCCTGCCATGAAGCCCTCGAACAGCACCGGCGCGAGGTTGGCGCGGGCGGCGTAGATTGCGGCGGTGTGGGCCGCGGGGCCGCTACCGATGATGACAACGTGCTCGGTCATGTCCGGTTAGGTCTAGCAAGCGATCTGGTCGCGTTTCAACGACCTACAGCGCTTGTCGCAACGCCGTCGAGCGTGGATCCTGCCAGCGTATGGAGCTTGCCAGCCTCGCCCAGCTCGATCGGTGTCACCGCCGTCAAGACAAGGAGATGTCGGAGCTCCTCGAAGCCGCGAGGCGATTTGCGGCCGGCCGCCCCGAGGACGGCGATCTCGGCCGGGTCCACGACGCGGTCGCCTACTTCGAGCGCGCGGTGGCCCGCCACTTCGTCGACGAGGAAGGCTCGGTGTTCCCGCGGCTGTCGACCCGGCGGCCCGCGCTGTCGACCGTGCTCGCCGAGCTGTCGGCCGAGCACCCGGTGCAGATCGCGATGCAGGCCGAGGTCGCCGCCGCCGCGCGCGAGCTCGACGGCGAGTCGCGGCCCAGCGCCGGCAAGGCGCTGCTCGACGCCGCCACCAAGCTCGCCGAGGCCCACCACGCCCACATCCGCCGCGAGGACGAGATCTTCGCGACCGCCCAGGAAGCGTTGACCGCCCAGGACGATCGCGAGATCGCCGCCGAGATGGAGACCCGCCGCGATCGGGAAGGCGACGGCGGCCGACGGCGCGGCGGCGGCGGTGGCGGCGGACGAGGCCGCGATGGCGGCGGCGGCGGCGGCGGACGAGGCCGCGAAGACGGCGGCGGACGAGACCGCGAAGGCAGCGGTGGTGGCGGCGGACAAGGCCGCGCAGGCGGTGGCGGTGGCGGCGGACGAGGCCGCGGTGGCGGTGGCGGCGGACGAGGCGGCGGCGGCGGACGAGGCCGCGAAGGCGGTGGCGGCGATAGCGAAGGTCGCGAGGGCGGCGGATCCGCCCG
>DATBBB010000366.1:0-5235 GCA_036271215.1 Kofleriaceae bacterium
CTTGCGCTGGTCGTCGGCCGCCTTGCGCTGATCGTCCGCGGCCTTGCGCTGGTCCTCGCCCGCCTTGCGCTGATCGTCCGCGGCCTTGCGCCGCGCGTCGTCGGTGGCGTGCTTGCGGTTGTCCTCGTCGCGCCGGCGATCGTCCTCGGCGCGGCGCTTGGCGTCCTCGTCGGCGTGCTTGCGCTGCTCGCGCTGCTGGTCCTCGAACCGGCGCTGCTCGTCGGCGCGCTTGTGCTCGAGCTCGTCGGCCTGGCGCTTGCGGTCGGCCTCGACCCGCTTCTGCTCGGCCTCCTGCTTCTTGCGCTGGTCGTCGTCGCGCCGGCGCTGCTCGTCGGCCAGGCGCTTCTGCTGGTCGTCGAGCTTCTTGCGCTGGTCGTCGAGCCGGCGGCGCTCGGCGTCGTTGGCGGCGCGGCCGCGCTGATCGTCGAGCTTGCGCTGCTCGTCATTGAGCCGGCGCTGCTCGTCCTGCTGCTTCTTGCGCTGGTCGTCGAGCCGGCGGTGGTCGTCGGCGAGCCGTCGGCGCTCGTCTTCCTGGTGGCGCTGCTTGACCTCGAGATCGCGGCGCACCTGATCGTCGCGCCGGCGGCGCTCGTCCCACTCGTGCTGGCGCTCGTGGGCGCGGGCCGCGGCCTCGCGGCGGCGCTGGTCGTCGAACCGGCCGAGCCGATCGAGATCGACGTGCTCGCGGCGGACCTCGACGCGGTTGCGACGCAGCCACTCGTCGTCGGGCCCGAGCACCCAGGTGTGGTTGTGGCGATCGTGGCCGTAGCGCCGGATCACGAACGTCGAGCCGAGGTAGCCGTGGACGCTGCCGCGCACGACGTAGCGCGGGGCGTCGGCGAACAGGTAGGCCGACGGCACGAACCGCCAGTGATCCTCGGGGAAGTAGGCGTCATCGGTGTAGCCCACCGGCGCCCAGCCGACGTAGCCGTCGCCCTGCCGCCACTGGACCCACGCCGGGCCCCAGGTCGTGTCGGGGCGCCAGACCCAGCGGTTGGCCCAGACCCAGCGGCCGTAGTGATCGGTCGCCCAGCCGAACGGATCGCTGGAGACCCAGGTGAAGCCGTACTCGGTGTTGGTCCACCGGCCGTTGGTGTACGGCAGGTACGAGCCATCGCTCGGCGCGAACACCCAGCCGTACGTCGGGTCGTTGTACCAGACGCCGTACGGCGACAGCTGATCGTAGAACACGTCGACCGACGGCACGTCGCTGCCGTCGACATCGACGTCGAGGTTGCTGTAGGTCGGATCGCTGTAGGTCTCCGGCGGCGGCTCGGCCGGTTGGGGCGGCGGGGCCGGCGGCTGATACGCCGGCTGCGCCGGGGGCGGCTGGTACTGCGGCGGGGCCGGCTGATACTGCGGCTGCGCCGGCGGGGGCTGCGCCGGCTCCTGGCCTTGCGGCGGGGGCGGTTGCTGCTGCGCGTATTGCGGCTGGGGCTGGTAGCCCGGGCTGGCGGTGACCGTGCAGCCGGCGAGCAGGGGCCCCACCAGCCAGGTCCTTATTTGAAGTTTCATGTACCGAGACCTTTCGTCGCTCCGGGGGATTGACGGCGAGCCCCCAATTGCATTCACGACAATAGATCCAGCGCGTGAGCGGACGCCATCCCCGGTGGCGCTTTGCCTCGCACAAAGCGCGGGTGTGACGGCTCCGGCGTTTCGGATGCCGTGGACGCGCGATGAGCTGGACCGTCCACCAGGCCCGAGCTCCTGCGCGCAAGGACGACGGCCGAGCGAGCTGCGCTACGGTAGGCTCTCGCGATGCGAAGCTTGCGGCTCGTCGAGGTTCACCGCGGTGCGGATCAGATCGTCGCGAGCTGCGCGATCGACGATCTGCGGTTCCACGTCACCGTGTGGTACGAGGACGTCGACTTCGCGGCGCTCGCCCGGCAGTACGGCGACGAGGCGATCGAGCGCATCGCGGTCCACATCGCGCTGTTCCAGCTCAACGCCGCATGCAGCCTCAAGCCCGACGTGATCGAGCTCGGGCGCTACGCGAAGTACCTGACCGCCGAGCTCGCGCAGCTGTGGCGCACCGTGTTCCACAACGTCTGGGCGCAGTGGCGCTACGAGCACGATCTGCCGGCGTATGACGGGCCCAGGTTCGTCGATCCGATCCCGGCCGCTTCGGCCGCCTCGGCCGGCTCGGCGCCGCCGGTCCGGGCCCCGGACGGTCCGGTCGAGCTGCTCGCGTTCTGCGGCGGCGGCAAGGACAGCCTGGTCGCGCTCAAGCTGCTCGAGCGCGCGAACCTGCCGTTCGCGACCCTGGGCTACGCGCACTCGATCTACGGCGCCGCCGAGCCGCAGCACGCGCTGCTCGATCGGATCGCCGGCCGCACCGCGCGGGTCCGGGCCGAGCGCCAGTGGGTGATCGACGATCTGCTCGACGCACCGGTCGCCCGGCTGCGCCCCGCGATGGGCGTCAAGTACATCCTCGCCGCCGAGACCCCGGCGTCGGTGTTCGCGACCTTGCCGCTCGCGCTCGCGCGCGGCTACCGCGGCCTGGTCGTCGCCCACGAGGCGAGCGCCAACAGCGGCAACCTCGAGTGGAACGGCGAGACCGTCAACCACCAGTGGGGCAAGGGCTGGGACGCCGAGCAGCTGCTCGACGGCTACGTCCGCCGCGCGCTGGTCGCCAACCTGCGCTACTTCAGCATCCTGCAGCCGATCCACGACGAGGTGATCTTCGAGCTGCTGAGCCGCGACCCCGAGCTCGCCGCGCTCACCCACTCGTGCAACCTCAAGAAGCCGTGGTGCGGCGAGTGCGCCAAGTGCGCCTACGTCTGGCTGCAGTTCGCCGCGCACCTGCCGGCCGACGTCGTGCACCGCACGTTCGGCGCCGACCTCGGCGAGCACCCGGCCAACGAGCGCTGGTTCCGCGAGATGCTCGGGCTCGCCGAACACACGCCGTTCGAATGCGTGGGCAGCGCGCCCGAGGCCCGGCTCGCGATGACCCTCGCGCGCGCCCGCGGGTTCACCGGCACCCGGCTCGCCGGCTACGCGGCCGCGGTCGGCCCGGTCGACGTGGCCGCGCTCGCCGTGCCGCTGCTCCACGTCGGCACCAGCCATGGCATGCCGGCCCACGTTGCCGCCGGGGTGATGCCGCAGCTCACCGCCGCCGCCGCCGCCGCCGCCGCCCGGATCGCCCGCCACCGCTGAGCCCCGAGTCCTCGACGGGCGACCTCCGTGTAGGCGAACCCGGCGATCCTCGCCGCGGCGAGCCGATCGACAGAGGGTGGGAATCAGAGATTCCCATCCGCTCACTTCGGGCAGGTCACGATCGGCGTGAGCGGCGCGAACGTGTAGCCGTCGCCGGGGGTCTGCGCGTCGGCGTCGATCATGCCCTGGGTCAGCGCGGCCTTGATCTGGGCGTAGGTCTGGTCGAACTTGTTCGCGGTCGAGGTCGTCGCGACGCACAGGAACTTCGCGGCGCCGCAGATATCGATCGCCTCGCAGCCGGGGGCCACCGGCGCCGCCGCCGCGAGCGTGGCGTCGCCGTAGAGTACCGTACCGCCGACGACGACCAGCCGGACCCGCTCGGGCCGCGCGGCGACGATCGCGTCGTACGGCCGCGTGCGGTCGCCGGCGAACACCGCGAGGTCGGCGAGCTGACCGGCCGCGAGCGTACCGAGCTTGGCGTCGAGCGCCACCGCCTGCGCGCCATGCACGGTCGCCATCACGACCAGGTCCTTCGCGGTCAGCCGATCGCCCCAGTGCGCGTGGTCCCACGCGGCGGCGAACCGCAGCTCGTCGAGCAGGTTCGGGCTGCCGCCCATCGACCAGTCGGGTGCGATCGCCACGGTGACGCCGGCGGTCAGCGCGGTCGGGATGTCGGCGGTCTGGCCGTACAGCGAGACGTTGGAGTGCGGCGACCAGATCAGCTTCATCCCGGCCTGCGCCATCGTCGTGAACTCGGCCGACGTGAACGCGGTGCCGTGCGTGATCGCGGTCTGGGGCGCGTACAGACAGCCCGCCGGCGTGGTGGACGACCCGAGCTTGGCGAACTCGGCGAGCGCCTTGGCGTCGGTGCCCTCGCCGACGTGGACGAGGAACGCGTCGGTCTTGCCGCTCGCGAAGTTGGTGCATACCGTCGACGGGCTCGACGGCGGAAACAGCGCGCTGGTCTGGACCTTGTCCTGGCCCAGGCCGGCCTGCGCGGTATCGACCGAGCGCGCCAGCGACCCGAAGCACGTCGAGCTGATGCCGGCGAGCCCGACGATGCTCGTGGTCCCCGCGATCAGCCCCTTGAGCTCGCCCCACTTCTCGGCCTCGCAGCGCAGGCTGCCGGCGGCCGTGCCGTAGACGGTGTTCGCGCACCACGCCGGCTTGCCCTGCGAGTCGTTGACCAGGCACTGCTTGACGTCGAGCATCGCCTGGTAGCGCGGCTCGTCGGGCCACTGATCGTGATCCTGGTAGACCTGGGTCGGCAGCCAGTCATCGTCATCGAACATGTCGAACAGGATGTGATTGTGGGTATCGACCATGCCCGGCGCGATGATCCCCTTGGTGTCGATCACCGTCGCGCCCGCCGCGCCAGGCATCGCCCCGCAGACCGCGGCGCTGTCGACGCAGGTGATCAGGTCGGCCTCGACGAGCACCGCGCCTTCGACCACGGTCTGGGGCGTGACGATCGTGCCGAGCAGCAGCAGGCGATCGGGCGCACCCACGGTGATCGTCGGCGGCTCGCCGCTATCGACCGGCGCATCGCCGGGCGGGCGGCCATCCCCCCGCGCGCCGTCGGCGGCGGCATCGGCGACCGCCGCGTCGTCGAGGGTCGACGCGTCGCGCCCCGGCGTCGCCCCCGCGCGCGACTGACAGCCCCCGGCGAGCCCGGCCCACAGGCCGAGCGAGATCGCGACGATCAGCGGTGTGCGCGAGGCCATAGATCCGACCAGCCTCGCACGTTCGCGGGCGAAGCTGGTGACGATTCGCCCGCGCCGCGCGAGTTTCCCGCGGCGCCAGGAACGAATCGCGACGTTCGTGCGTAGGATCCCGGACCTAACCTCGGCGGTGCATCGTGGCAGAACTAGCAGGCTCGCCGGCCGGACCGGCCGGGCTCGATGACGATCAGTACGACGCGTTCCTGGCGGCGGTGCGCGCCCGGTTCGCGGTGGTGTGCCGCGCGCTCGGCAAGCGGCCGGCGCTGTTCCTCACCGCGGCCGGCGATCTGTTCACCCGGTTCCTCGACGCGCTGCCGCCGGCGATGCGCCAGGTCCAGACCTGCGCCACCTGCCGCGC
>DATBBB010000367.1:0-3668 GCA_036271215.1 Kofleriaceae bacterium
GATCCGCGGCCTCGATTTCATGGTCGCGATCGATCCGTACCTCAACGAGACCACGCGGCTCGCCCACGTGATCCTGCCGCCGGTGTCGCCGCTCGAGCGCGCGCACTACGATCTCGCGCTCAACCTGCTCGCGGTGCGCAACGTCGCCAAGTTCTCGCCGCCGGCGATCGTCGCGCCGCCGCACGCGCGCCAGGACTGGCAGATCTGCCTGGCGCTGTGGCGCCGGCTCGGGGTGATGGCGCGGCTCGGGCCGGCCGGCCGGCTCGTCGAGCGCGCGCTCGGCAAGCTCGGCCCCGAGACGATCCTCGACGTCGCGCTGCGCACCGGGCCGCACCGGCTGTCGCTGCGCAAGCTCGCCGCCGCGCCGCACGGCCTCGATCTCGGCCCGCTCACCCCGCGGCTGCCCGGCCGGCTCGCGACCGCCGATCGCACGGTCCACCTGGCGCCGCGCGCCTGCCTCGACGACGTCGCGCGGCTCGCGGCGCGTCATCCCCTGGCTGTGGCCGTGGCCGTGGCCGCGGGGACGGCGGCAGCAGCTGGGGCCGCTGCTGTTGCTGGGGCCGCCGCTGTTGCTGGGGCCGCTGCTGTTGCGAAGGCCGCCGCTGTTGCTGGGGCCGCTGCTGCTGCTGGGGCCGCTGCTGCTGCGAAGGCCGCCGCTGCTGCTGCACCTGCCGACGCCAGCCTGGTGCTGATCGGGCGCCGCGACCTGCGCAGCAACAACTCGTGGCTGCACAACAGCGCGCGGCTGACCAAGGGCCCGCCGCGCTGCACGCTCCTGATCCACCCCGACGACGCCGCGCGCCGCGGCCTGACCGACGGCGGCACCGCCCGGATCTCGACCCGGCTCGGCGCGATCGAGCTGCCGGTCGAGATCACCGACACCATGATGCCCGGCGTGGTCAGCGTGCCGCACGGCTGGGGCCACCGCCGCGCCGGCACCCGGCTGACCGTCGCGCACGAGACCCCCGGCGAGAGCATCAACGATATCCTCGATCCGCACGCGATCGACGCGCTGTCGGGCACGGCCGCGCTGACCGGCCAGCGCGTCGAGGTCAGCGCACCATGAAGCCGAGCACGCTGTTCGATCGGATCGGCGCCGCGGCGCTGCGCGCGGTGATCACCGACTTCTACGGCCGCGTGTTCCCCGACGTGATGATCGGCTTCATGTTCCAGGGCAAGGATCGCCAGCACCTGATCGATCGCGAGTACGAGCTGACCGCGGCGCTGCTCGGCGCACCGGGGGTCACCTACACCGGCCGGCCGATGCGCACCGCGCACGCCCAGCACACGATCTTCGGCGGCCAGTTCGAGCGCCGGCTGCAGATCCTGCGCGAGACCCTGCGCGATCACGGCGTCGATCCCGACGTCCAGCAGGCGTGGATCGATCACCAGCTCGCGCTGCGCGGCCAGATCACGCGCGACCAGGGCTCGGAGTGCAAGGACACCGGCGCGGCCGGCCCCAGGCTCGCGATCGCCGCGCCCGACAGCGCCGCCCGCCCGATCAAGCTCGGCCGCAAGTAACCCAGCGCACACCATCAGGTACTTCCCACGCGAACCGCCGCGCGTTGTCTGCGATAGTCCGCGCCATGACTCGCGCTGTACTCGTGGGACTCGGCTTGCTGGTGGCGGGCTGCAACGACGCCAAGCATCACATCTCGTGCCCCGGCGATCCGGCGTGCCCCATCAACGCCGACATCGATGCCGGCACGACCGACGATGGCGGCGCCGTCGGGGTCGGTCAGTGCTCGTCGCTCCACATCACCGGGCAGACCGTCACCCCGTCGATCGAGCTGCTGCTCGATCGCAGCGCCTCGATGGTGGACAAGCTGGGCAACGTGACCCGCTACGCTGCGATGGCGGATGCGGTCACCGGCACCGCCGGGTTTGTCACCCTGTTCCAGTCCCAGCTCGCGATCGGCGCGACCGTGTTCTCCGACGATCAGCTGTGCCCCACGGTGGCCAGCGCGCCGCGCGCGCTCAACAACGCCGCGGCGATTGCGGCCCTGATCGCCGCGCACGCGCCCGCCGGCAGCACGCCGACCGACGTCACGATCTCGGCGATGGTGGCGGACTTCGAAGCCAGCCCGCCGGCCGCGGGCCATCCCCCCATCATCGCGCTGATCACCGACGGCGGCTCGACCCAGTGCGGGACGCCCAAGGACACATCGCCGCAGGCGATCGTCGCGGCCCAGGACGCGTACGCGAAGGGTGTCCGGCTCGGCGTCATCGCGCTGGCCCCCACGGCGCAGACCGCGGACTTCTTCCAGGCGCTCGCCAACGCCGGTGCCGGCGTCCAGGCGGGCCAGCCCAACGCGCCGTACTACCCGATCGCGGCCGGGGCCCAGATCGTCGACGCGCTTAAGCACATCACCGGCAGCGTGCAGCCGTGCGACCTGACGCTCGATGCCCCGATCCCGGCGGCCTCGGGGCCGACCGGCACCGTCACGCTGAACGGCACCGCCCTGACCTACAGCACCGACTGGTCGCTCGACGCCGACGGCGTCACGCTCCACGTGCTCGGCGCCGCGTGCACCACGCTCAAGACCTCGGTGACCCCGACGCTCGACGCGATGTTTGCGTGCGCCGCCCACACCTGACCCCCGACTCGGTGCGCCAAGGCTGCGCACCCTCCCGACGGTGATCGAAATCCGTAGCTCTGGTCGTGCGGATCCTCGTCGCGGTGATGCTTCGCCGATCGTCGAAAATGCAGCGACCTCGACGAAACGGCCGGACGATCACGTTGGTACAGCCAACTCAGTGCCTGACAGACGCCTCGCCCACATCAAACCGCGCCGCGATGTCGGGATATCTCTCGTCACCCGCTTCGTACGACCGAACAATGCGGATTCGAAGCTCGATCAGAGCAGAGCGTCATTTCAAGCCTCAGATCAACCGAGGCGAACGCTGGGGTTAGTGCTTGGACAGTACAGGAGCACCAAGTCTCAACCCGTCGGGGCTCAAAGTGCGCGCGGCAATCTGCTCCTCTATTGCACGCTGAAGCAGGTTTTCCGAACTCTCCGGGGAGTTGAGATCATCTATTCCACGCACAATCGCATTGGGCACGTAGTTGTCGATGCAGACGCCGGACTCGGCGAACTCAAACTGATAACGATCGTAGATTATAGTCAATTTCTCGAGACAGCACTTCTTGAACTTCAAATTTGAACCACACGCACACTCATCGTATCTGCCAAGCGAGCGGTACTTGGAAACATCTCGCGGCGATGTTGAAGCTATGCTTGGCTGTTAGGGGACTGTTAACCGTTCCCGGTATGTGTCCGCTCTAGCGAAATGTAGCTTGAGATAAATTCACGTGTGCTGAATGGGCGCAGGTAATATGGTAACCCGGTGTAAGGGGCTGGATCTAAATAACATGATCAGTCTCGTCGAGGATCAGTTGGAGAGATCGTGTAATTCAGGCGAGGGAGGGCCGTACCACGGCGAATCCGGACGCGCGGCGGCACCGCTGCTGCCTTGCCCGCCGCCTCGAGTTCCTTCTTCGTGGGCCAGTCGCGCCGATCAAGGATGACCTTGCAGCGAGCTCCGGACCGTGTTCGGGTATGGCGAATGCGCTGACAGATCGTGGTGTAGTCGGCCAGCGGTTCGCCAGCCCAGTTGATGCTGATCGGACCAAAGAGGCGATGCTCAACAGGATTCCACTTGGAAGC
>DATBBB010000368.1:0-14068 GCA_036271215.1 Kofleriaceae bacterium
CGTGGCGCACGGTCGCGCCAGCGGCGTCGGTCGCAAAGCGCACGGTCGCGCCAGCGGCGTCGGTCGCAAAGCGCACGGTCGCGCCAGCGGCGTCGGTCGCGAAGCGCACAGTCGCGACAGCGGCGTCGGTCGCGAAGCGCACGCGGCGAGTGAAGCGCGCGACGTGACACGTCCGCGTCACGCGCCGACGACGAGGTGCTCCCAATGTCATCACGAGTGCCCCAATGCCATGTTTCATTAGTTCAGACTCATTGATCGATTCCATAAGGAGGTAAACCGTGGCATTCGAGTGGCGCTGCGCGAGGTGACCGTGAGGTTCTGTCATGAAATATATTCAGCAATTCCAACCGATTGCACGGGTGACGCAGCGCGAGGTGGTGGTGGGGCGATCCCCTAATGCTATTTTTCAGTAGTTCCAACCGAGTAGTCGACATAGGCCAGAGCGATCTAACGTTGTTCCGGGTTGTTCCGGGTTGTTCCGGTATGTTGCAGGGCTGTATGAATTGGCGATTAACCCGATTTTCGCTTGCCAGAGACCACACGCAGATGTAGATGTAATATTACCGTGGTTGCCGAATTTATGGTGGTGAGACGTACTAGAAGCTGGTGGAGTTACTGCGACGGCGTCTCGCCCAGGACCGGGAGCGGCACCGGGAGCGGCTCGGATATGTCTTCCTCGGGGACGGCGAACCAAGGGCCCGCGCGATCGGGGCTGTGATGGCGCAACACCAAGCGGCGGGGGCTCGACTTCGTGGTTGCGCTTTTCAGGTACTTGCAGGTGATCACCGTGACGGCGCTCACGTTGCCGCGTCTGGTGGCCATCGGCGACGGTAGAGCGGCGGTGTGGCCTGATACCGAGTCAAGGGTGTGGACTGATACCGAGGTCAAGAAAGAGGTCGCGCCAGGGCGTAGTGCGTTCTTGTGATTCAGCTTGATGGTTGCGAGTCAGTGCTTGACTCGCAGCAAACTGGTGGCTGAGCGCTACGTCGCTGGATCTCTGGGCCTGGTCGGCGATGGACCGCCCTGAGGGGGACGTGGGCTCACTCTTGGTGAGGTGTTCCCAATGATGAAGAGTCTGCTGGCGACTCATCAGTCGCTCGTCCATATGCTCCGCGGCTACACGGAGCGTTTTGCCGATAGCCCCGCTGTTACATACCTGGCTGACGGTGAGGTTGAGCAGTCGCGGTTGAACTACGCCGCGCTGGATGCTCAGGCGCGCTCGATCGCCGCCACGCTGCAGGACCGGGGCCTGACGGGGAAGTGCGTGCTGCTCGCCTATCCGCCTGGCACGGAGTACATCAGCGCGTTCTGGGGATGCCTGTACGCCGGCGTCGTGGCCGTGCCGATCTTCCCGCCGCGGGCGACCGTACGCGCGTCGAGCGGTGGGCGGATCCGGCTCGTGGTCGAGGATACGCGCGCGCAACTCACGCTGACCACGCGCGCGGTGATGGAGTCGTTCAAGGCGGAGGGGGTTGCAAGCAGCGAGGAGGTGTTCGGCACTCCGCTGCTCGCGACCGATGGCGACGCGCTCGAGCACGGCGAGCGCTGGCGGATGCCCGCGCTCGCGCGCGACTCGCTGGCGTTCCTCCAGTACACCTCCGGCTCGACCTCGGCTCCCAAGGGGGTGATGGTGAGCCACGGGAATATCCTGGCCAATGAGGAGCTGATCGCCAGCGCGCTCGGGCTGCACGACGATCATCTGACCTCGGTGGGCTGGTTGCCGATCTACCACGACATGGGCCTGATCGGGATCGTCCTGGCGCCGCTGTGCCGCGCCGGGCACGTGGTGCTGATGTCGCCGGTGTCGTTTCTCCAGCGGCCCGTGCGGTTCCTCCAGGCGATCACGAAATACCGTGCGTACTTCGCCGGCGCTCCCAACTTTGGATACTCGCTATGCGCGCGCAAGGTCACCGAGCAGCAGAAGGCGACGCTCGATCTGTCGTGCTGGGGCTCGGCGTTCAACGGGGCCGAGCGGGTCCGCGCCGACACGCTGGAGGCGTTCGCGGCGGCGTTCGCTTCTTGTGGGTTTCGCCGAGAGGCGTTGCTGCCGTGCTACGGGCTCGCGGAGGCGACGTTGATCGCGTCCGGCGGCCCCCCGCATCACGGCCCGACCGTGAAGTCGTTCGTCCGCACGGAGCTGGGGCGCGGCGTGGCGGTCGAGGCCGCGGCCGGGCAGGCCGACGCCCTGCCGCTGGTGTCGTGCGGTGAGGCGCTGATCGACGTGCGGATCGTCGACCCGGAGACCCAGCAGGAGCTGCCGCCGGGGCGGGTCGGCGAGATCTGGATCCACGGGCCGCACGTCGCGGGCGGGTACTGGGGGCGCGCGGAGGTGACCCGCGAGGTATTCCACGCGACGATCGCGGGCGGAACCGGCGAGCGCTACCTGCGCACGGGGGACCTCGGCTTCGTCGAGCGCACCGAGCAGCTCGGCGTCCAGCTCTACGTCACCGGCCGGATCAAGGACCTCATCATCGTCGACGGCCGCAACCTCTACCCCGAGGATGTCGAGCGCTGCGTCGAGCAGGCGCATCCCGAGGTCCGGCCGGGGTGCTGCGCGGCATTCTCCGTGGTGTCGGACGCGGCGGAGGATCTGGTCATCGTGATCGAGGTCGAGGCGTCAGCGGTCGCCCAGGCCGTCGCAGCGGGCAGTGATCGCTCGGCCGTGCTCCGCGCGCTCGTCAAGCAGATCACCGCGACGGTGTCGGCGGAGCACGAGGCGCGGGTGCGCGAGGTCGTGGTGGTCAAGATCGGCAGCATCCCCAAGACCTCGAGCGGAAAGCTGCAGCGTAGTGCGTGTCGCGCCGCGTTCGTCGCGAACACGCTGTCACTTTCGGATACCAACAATGCCTAATGCCCGGACGATCACGCGCTGGCTCGTAGACCACCTCGCGGAGGAGCTGGGGATCCCCGCCGACTCGATCGGGCTCCACGAGCCGCTCGGTTCGCTCGGTCTGGGCTCGTCGCAGGCCGTCGTGCTGAGCGGCGATCTGGCGGAGTGGCTCGGGCGCGCGCTGCCGCCGACGCTCGCGTACGACTTCCCGACGATCGCCGCGCTGGCGGCGCACCTGGCGGACCACGACGACCTTGCCGGCGCGCCGTCCCCGGGGGCGGCGGACGCCGCGGCGGACGCCCCGGTCGAGGCGATCGCGATCGTGGGTATGGCCTGCCGGTTCCCCGGCGGCGCGAACGACGCCGAGGCGTTCTGGCGCCTGATCGATCAGGGGGGCGATGCCATCACCCGGATCCCGGCCGCGCGCTGGGACATCGACGCGCTCTACGATCCCGATCCGGACGCCGTGGGCAAGGTGAGCACGCGGTGGGGCGGCTTCCTGTCTGACATCGATCAGTTCGATCCGGCGTTCTTCGGGATCTCGCCGCGCGAGGCCTCGAAGATGGATCCGCAGCAGCGGCTCGCGCTGGAGACCAGCTGGGAGGCGATCGAGCACGCGCGGCTGTCGCCGGACAGCCTGATGGGGACCGACACCAGCGTGTTCCTCGGCCTCATCTACCAGGAGTACGCCGGCCTGGCGGGAGCCGACGCGAGCTCGCTCGATGGCTACGTGGCCACCGGGACCGCGGGCAGCGTGGCGTCGGGGCGGATCTCGTACGCGCTCGGCCTCAAGGGCCCGAGCATCACGGTCGATACGGCGTGCTCGTCGTCGCTGGTCGCGATCCACCTGGCGTGCCAGTCGCTGCGCCAGGGCGAGAGCTCGCTCGCGCTGGCCGGCGGCGTGACGGTCATGCTGACCCCGACCATCTTCCTCGAGTTCAGCCGGCTGCGCGGGCTCGCGCCCGACGGGCGGTGCAAGAGCTTCTCGTCCGCCGCCGACGGGGTGGCGTGGGGCGAGGGCTGCGGGATGCTGGTGCTCAAGCGGCTGAGCGACGCCCTGCGCGACGGCGACCAGATCCGGGCCGTGATCCGGGGGTCGGCCGTGAACCAGGACGGGCGCAGCGCCGGCCTGACCGCGCCCAACGGCCCGTCGCAGCAGGCGGTGGTCCGGCGCGCGTTGGCCCAGGCGGGCGTGGCGCCGGCGACGGTGAGCTACGTCGAGTGCCACGGGACGGGGACGGCGCTGGGCGATCCGCTCGAGGTCGCCGCGCTCGGCGCGGTGCTCGCCGAAGGCCGCTCGCCGCAGCACCCTGTGGTGATCGGCTCGGTCAAGACCAACATCGGTCACGCGCAAGCCGCGGCCGGCGTGGCGGGGATCCTCAAGGTGGTGCTGGCGCTCGAACACGAGCAGATCCCGCGGAGCATCCACTTCGACGCGCCGAGCCCACACATCCCGTGGGACGCGCTGCCGGTCCAGGTGGCGCGGGAATCGCTGCCGTGGCGCGCCGACGGCGAGCCGCGCCGGGCCGGCGTCAGCTCGTTCGGCCTGAGCGGGACCAACGCCCACGTGGTGATCGAGGAGGCGCCCGCGCACCAGCCGCGTCCGCGCGCCGTGACGCCCGGGCACCAGCTGCATGTTGTATCGGCGCGGACCGAAGCGGCGGTCCGCGCACAGGCGGCGGCCCTGGCGGCGCACCTCGAGGCGCACCCGGCCGCGTCGCTCGGCGACGTCGCGTTCAGCCTCGCGACGACCCGCAGCGCGATGGAGCACCGGCTGACGATCGCGGCGCGGTCGCGCGAGGATCTCGTGGCCGCGCTGACGTCGGCGGCGCGCGGCGACACGCCGCCCGGCGCGGCGCTGGGCCTGGCCGCGGCGGCCGGTGATCGCGTGGCGTTCCTGTTCACCGGTCAGGGTGCGCAGACGCTCGGCATGGGCCGCGGGCTGTACGACGCGTGGCCGGCGTTCCGCGCCGCGTTCGACCGCTGCACGGCGCTGTTCGACCGCGCGCTCGAGCGGCCGCTGCGCGAGGTGATGTGGGCGCCGAGCGGCAGCCCCGAGGCGGCGCTGCTGGACCAGACCGGGTACACCCAGCCCGCGCTGTTCACGGTGGAGTACGCGCTGTCCGAGCTGTGGCGGTCGTGGGGCGTGACCCCCGCCTGGGTCGCCGGGCACAGCATCGGCGAGCTGACCGCCGCGTGCGTCGCCGGCGTGTTCTCGCTCGAGGACGCGGTGCGGCTGGTCGCGGCGCGCGGGCAGCTGATGCAGGCGCTGCCGGCCGGCGGCGCCATGGTGTCGATCGCCGCGCCGGAGTCCGAGGTCGTGGAGGCGCTCGCGGCGCACGGCGGCGAGGTCGCGATCGCCGCGATCAACGGCGCTCGCCAGGTGGTGATCGCGGGCCCCGGTCCGCGCGTGGAGCTGGTGGCGCAGGCGTTCGCCGCGCGCGGGGTCAAGACCCGGTCGCTCGCGGTGTCGCACGCGTTCCACTCCGCGGCGATGGACCCGATGCTCGACGCGTTCGCTCGGGTCGCCGACACCGTGGTCTATCGCGCGCCTCGAACCCCGCTGGTCAGCGCGCTGTCGGGCGCGCTGGTCGGCGCGCTGTCGGGCGCGCTGGTCGGCGCGCTGGTCAATGGCGAGGTCGCGTCGGCTGGCTACTGGGTGAGGCACGTCCGCGAGCCGGTGCGGTTCGCCGACGCGGTCCGCGCGCTGCACGCGGCGGGGGCGCGGACGTTCGTCGAGATCGGCCCGCGCGCGGCGCTGCTCGGGCTCGTGCCCGACTGCGTTCCGGACGGCCATCCGGTGCTGGTGGCCTCGGTCAAGGCCGGGCGAGACGAGGCGCAGGGCGCGCTCGAGGCGCTCGGCGCGGTGTGGGCGGCCGGCGGCGACGTCGCCTGGGCCGGCGTGTTCGGCGACGGCGCGGCGCGGGTCGATCTGCCGACCTATCCGTGGCAGCGCCGGCGCTACTGGTTCGAGTCCCGCGCCCGGGGCAGCTCGTCGGACGATCCGATCGCCGACTGGTTCTACCGGCTGGACTGGCCCGAGCAGCCGCGGGTGGCCGCGCCCGCGCCCAGCCGCGCCGACGGGGCGTGGCTCGTGCTGGGCGACCACACCGGGACCGGCGCCGCGGTGAGCGCGGCGCTGGCCGCGCGCGGCGCGACCTGTGCGGTGGTCACGCGCGGCGGTGGCGCGTCGGTCCGCGATCAGGTGAGCGCGGCGCTGGCGAGCCGCGCCGACTGGCGGGGCGTGGTGTACCTGTGGGGGCTCGACGTGTGCGGCGACGACGCCGCCTCGGCGGACGAGGCCGAGGCGCTCGCGCTCGACGCGACCGCGCCGCTGCTCGGGGTGTGCCAGGCGCTCGACGCCGCCGGTGCAGGCGCCCTGCTGTGGGTCGTCACCCGCGGGGCGTGCCCGGTGCCCGATGACGCCGCGGTCCGGCCGTGGCAAGCGGCGATGTGGGGGCTCGGGCGCGTGGCGGCGCAGGAGCTGGCGGCGCGGTGGGGCGGCATCGTCGACCTCGATCCGCGCGGCCCGGCCCAGGACGTGGACGCGCTGATCGCCGAGCTGCTGGCGCCCGATGCCGAGGACCAGCTCGCCCTGCGCGGCGGCCGGCGCCACGCCGCGCGGCTGGTGCCGGCGACCGCGCCGGCGCGCGCCGATCGCGGGCCGCTGCGCGACGACGCGACCTACTGGGTGACCGGCGGGCTCGGCGCGCTGGGGCTGCGCGTGGCCCACTGGCTGGTCGAGCGCGGCGCGCGGCACCTGCTGCTCACCAGCCGGCGTGGGCTCGATACGCCGGGGGCGCGCGACGCGGTGGCCGCGCTCGAGGCCCAGGGCGTCGCGGTCGTCGTGGCCGCGGTCGACGCCGCGGACGACGCCGGCACCCGGGCCGCGCTGGCCCAGCTCGCGCACCCGGTGCGGGGCGTGGTCCACGCCGCCGGGGTCGGGCCGGTCCAGGCGCTGGCCGACACCGATGACGCGCTGCTCGCAGAGGTCCTGCGGCCCAAGGTCGCCGGCAGCTGGGTGGTCCACCGCGCGCTCGCGGACCAGCCGGTGGAGTTCTTCGTGCTGTTCGCCTCGGGCGCGGGGATCTGGGGCGGCGCCGGCCAGGCCGCCTACGCCGCGGCCAACGCGTTCCTCGACGGCCTGGCGCACCTGCGGCGCGCGCGGGGGCTGCCCGCGCTGAGCGTCGACTGGGGCGTGTGGTCGGAGGGCATGAGCGAGCAGGATCCGAGCTTCCAGGCGCGGCTGGGCAAGCTCGGCGTGCTGGCGATGGCGCCGGGCCTGGCGCTGGCGGCGCTGGACCGCTTGCTCGACGCGGGCGGCGCGCAGCGCACCGTGGCGCGGATCGACTGGGCGCGGTTCGCGCCGATCTACGCGGCGCGCGGGCGGCGCAACCTGCTCGCGGCGCTGGTGCGGGATGACGCGCCGCCGAGCGACGCGGCCGGCGCGGACCATGCGTCGACCCGCCGGTGGAAGGGCCAGTCCGCCGCCGAGCTGCGGCCGTGGCTGACCGACCTGGTCCGCGCCGCGGTGGCGGGCGTGCTGGGGTTCGCGCATCCCGGCGAGGTCGATCCGGCGCGCGGCTTCGCCGAGCAGGGGATCGACTCGCTGATGGCGGTCCAGATCCGCGACCGGCTGTCGCGCGAGCTCGGCGTGCGGCTCGCGTCCACGATCGCGTTCGACCATCCCAGCGTCGAGCGGCTGGTCGCGCACCTGCTGGTCGACGTCCTGGCGGTCGAGGGCCGCGCGGCCGCGGCGCCGCAGCTCGCGGGCGGCTCCGATGATCCGATCGCGGTGATCGGCGCCGGGTGCCGGTTCCCGGGCGGCGCCGACGATCTCGCGGCGTACTGGCGGCTGCTGGCGGGCGGCGAGGTCGCGTCGGCCGAGGTCCCGCGCAGCCGCTGGCACGCCTCGGACTGGTTCCACCCGGTCCCCGAGACCCCGGGGCGGACCTACGTGACCAAGGGGGGCTTCCTCCGCGACCTCGAGAGCTTCGATCCGGCGTTCTTCCGGATCTCGCCGCGAGAAGCCTCGCGGATCGACCCCCAGCAGCGGCTGTTGCTCGAGGTGAGCTGGGAGGCGCTCGAGCGCGCGGGCCAGGACCCGGCGGCGCTGCGCGACACCCGGACCGGCGTGTTCGTCGGCGTCGGGGACAACGAGTACGTCGAGCGGCTCAAGGGCCGCGCCGACCTGGCCGCCGACGCCTACGCCGCGACCGGCAACGCGGTGAGCTTCATCGCGGGCCGGCTGTCGTTCGCGCTCGGCCTGCGGGGCCCGAGCCTGGCGATCGACACGGCGTGCTCGTCGTCGCTGGTCGCGCTCCACCTGGCGTGCCAGAGCCTGCGCGCGGGCGAGTGCGAGCTGGCGCTGGCCGGCGGGGTCAACGCGCTGCTGTCGCCCGAGTCGTTCGTGGCGCTGTCGCAGATCCGCGCGCTGTCGCCGGACGGCAGGTGCAAGACGTTCTCGGCCGAGGCCGACGGCTACGCGCGCGCCGAGGGTTGCGGCGTGGTCGTGCTCAAGCGGCTGTCGGCGGCGCTGCGCGACGGCGACCCGATCCAGTGCGTGATCCGGGGGACGGCGGTCAACCACGACGGGCCGAGCAGCGGGTTGACCGTCCCCAACGGGCCCGCGCAGCAGGCGCTGCTGCGCGATGCGCTGGCGCGGGCCGCCGTGGCGCCCGCGGACGTCGACTTCGTGGAGTGCCATGGCACCGGGACCTCGCTGGGCGACCCGATCGAGGTCAACGCGCTGGCCGAGGTTTTCGGGGCGGGGCGCGCCGCCGACCGGCCGCTCGTGCTCGGCGCGGCCAAGGCCAACCTCGGCCACCTCGAGTCGGCCTCGGGGATGGCCGGCGTGCTCAAGGTCATGCTCGCGCTCGAGCATCAGCTGATCCCGGCGCAGCCGGCGTTCGACGCGCTCAACCCCCACGTCGCGTGGGCGGAGCTCCCGGTCGTGGTCGCGCGCGAGCCGCAGCCGTGGACCCGCGGCGACCGGCCGCGGCGCGCCGGGGTGAGCTCGTTCGGGTTGAGCGGGACCAACGCGCACATCGTCATCGAGGACGCGCCGGCCGCACCGGCGACGGCGGCGGCGGCGCTGGTCGACCGGCCCGCCGAGCTGGTCGTGGTCTCGGCGCGCAGCGCGGCGGCGCTGAACGCCCAGGCCGACCGGCTGGCGCGCCACCTCGACGCGCACCCCGAGGCGAGCCTCGGCGCGGTCGCGGCGAGCCTGGCCACCGGCCGGTGCGCGATGGAGCACCGGTTCGCGGTCGCGGTGTCGACCCGCGATGAGCTGCGCGCGGCGCTCGAGCGCGCGGCGCGGGGCGAGGCCCCGGCGGCCGAGGCCACGGCCGCGCCGGGCGCGCTCGCGTTCCTGTTCACCGGGCAGGGCGCGCAGGTCGTCGGCATGGGCCGCGCGCTGTACGCGAGCTGGCCGGTGTTCCGCGACGCGCTCGATCGCTGCGCGGCGCTGTTCGATCGCGAGCTGGCGCGCCCGCTGCTCGAGGTGATGTGGGCCCCACCGGGCTCGCCGGATGCCGCGCTGCTCGATCAGACCGGCTACACCCAGCCGGCGCTGTTCGCCGTGGAGCTCGCGCAGTGCGCGCTGTGGCGATCGTGGGGCGTCGAGCCGGCGCTGGTCGCGGGCCACAGCATCGGCGAGCTGGTCGCGGCGTGCGTGGCGGGGGTGTTCTCGCTCGAGGACGCGGTCCGGCTGGTGGCGGCGCGCGGCCGGCTGATGCAGGCCCTGCCCGCGGGCGGGGCGATGGTGTCGATCGCCGCGGCCGAGGCGGAGGTCGCCGAGGCGGCGCAGCGCCACGCCGGTGAGGTCTCGATCGCGGCGGTCAACGGCGCGGCGCAGGTGGTGGTCTCCGGCCGCGCCGAGGCGGTCGAGGCGGTCGCCGCGGGGTTCGCCCAGCGCGGGGTCCGGACCCGGCGGCTCGTGGTGTCGCACGCGTTCCACTCCGCGCTGATGGATCCGATGCTCGAGGCGTTCGCGCGCGTGGCCGAGACGGTGGCGTACCGCCGGCCGGACCGCGTGCTGGTGAGCAACCTCACCGGGGCGGTGGTGTCCGACGAGGTCACCGCGCCCGACTACTGGGTCCGCCACGTGCGCGAGACCGTCCGGTTCTCCGCCGGCGTGGCCGCGCTGCACCAGGCGGGCGCGCGGACCTACGTCGAGATCGGTCCGCGCGCGGCGCTGCTCGGGCTGGTCCCTGGCTGCCTGCCCGACGCAGACGTCGCGCTGGTCCCGTTCGCCAAGGCCGGCGCGGATGAGGTCGTGACCGCGCTCGCGGCGCTCGGCGCGGTGTGGGCGGGCGGCGGCGCGGTCGACTGGCGCGGCGTGTTCCCGGCGCGGCGGGTGGTGGCGCTGCCGACGTACTGCTGGCAGCGCGAGCGCCACTGGGTCGATGCCAACTACCAGCCGGCCGGCGGCCCGGCCGATCCGATCGCGGACTGGTACTACGAGCTCGACTGGCCGGCGCAGCCGCGGGCGGCGGACGCGGCCCCGAGCGCCGGCGCCGGGAGCTGGCTGATCTTGCGCGACCGCGGGGGCGTTGGCGACGCGCTGTGCGCGGAGCTCGCGGCCTACGGCCGGTCGTGCGCGACGGTCGATCGCGGCAGCGGCGAGCTGACCCGCGACCGCCTGCGGGAGCTGCTCGCGGGCCGCGATGACTGGCAAGGCGTGGTCTACCTGTGGGGCCTCGACGCCGACGCCGACGAGGGCAGCTCGGCGCGCGATGTCGGCGCGCAGGTGATCGCGGCGACCGCCCCGGTGCTCGCGCTGATCGACGCGGTCGGCGGCGCTGCGCGGTCGGCGCGGCTGTGGCTCGTGACCCGCGGCGCGTGCGCCGTCGAGCACGACGGTGTGATCCGCCCGTGGCAGGCGGCGCTGTGGGGGATGGGCCGGGTCGCCGCGCAGGAGCTGCCGGCGGCGTGGGGCGGCCTGGTCGACCTGGATCCGCGGGGCGGCGACGGCGACGTCCGCGCGCTGGTCGCGGAGCTCCTGGCGCCCGGGCTGGACGATCAGCTCGCGTACCGCGACGGGCGCAGGCTGGCCGCTCGGCTGGTGCCGGCGCGGCGCGCCGCCTCGGCGACGCCGACCCCGGTGTCGCCCGACGCGAGCTACCTGATCACCGGTGGCCTGGGCGCGCTCGGCGTGCACGTGGCGCGCTGGCTGGTCGGGCGCGGCGCGCGCGAGCTGGTGCTGACCAGCCGGCGGGGGCTCGAGACCGCGCAGGCGCAGGCGATCGTGACCGAGCTCGAGGCGAGCGGCGCACGGGTGATCGTGGCCGCGGTCGACGTCGCCGACCTCGAGGGGATGCGCGGCGCGCTGGGCGCGCTGCATCGCCCGCTGCGCGGCGTGATCCACGCCGCCGGCGTGCTCGGCGACGGGCTCCTGGCGCACCTGGACGCGGCGCGGCTGGCGGAGGTGCTCCGCCCCAAGGTCGACGGCGCGTGGGTGCTCCATCAGCTCACGATCGGCCGGCCGCTCGACTTCTTCGTGATGTTCTCCTCGATCGCGAGCGTCAGCGGCGCGATGGGCCAAGGCAGCTACGCGGCGGCCAACGCGTTCCTCGACGGGCTCGCGGCGCGCCGGCGCGTGGCAGGGCTGCCCGCGGCGAGCCTGGCGTGGGGCCTGTGGGAGGACGGGATGGGGTCGGCCGCGCAGCGCGACGATCACGCGGCCAGCGGCATGGTCGCGATGCCGGTCGCGCTGGCGCTGTCGGCGCTCGACCGGCTCGACGGCGGCGCGACCCGCGTGGTCGCGCGCATCCGCTGGGACCAGTGGGCCGCGGGCGCCAGCCGTCCGGACCGCGGACGGCTCTACGACCTGCTGATCGGCGGCGGTGAGCGCGCGGCGCCCGCCGCGCCGGCGCGGCAGTGGAAGGGCCAGTCCGCGGACGAGGTCCGCCCGTGGCTGCGCGCGTTGGTCCGCGCGACCGTGGCGAGCGTCCTGGGGTTTGCCGATCCCGGATCGGTCGATCCGGTGCGGGGGTTCGCGGAGCAGGGGCTCGACTCGCTGCTCGCCGTGCAGATCCGGAATCGCCTGCAGAAGGAGCTCGGGGTCACGCTCGCCGCGACGCTGGCGTTCGATCACCCGAGCGTGGACAAGCTGGTCGGTCACCTGCTGACCGACGTGCTCGCGCTCGAGGTCCAGGCGGGTCGCTCGACCGAGCGCCAGGTCGCGCTGCACGAGCCGATCGCTCTGATCGGCGCGGCCTGCCGGTTCCCCGGCGGCGCCGACGATCTCGACCGGTTCTGGGACCTGCTGTCGCGCAGCGGGATCGCGGCGACCGAGGTCCCGGCCGATCGGTGGAACCACGCGGACTACTACGATCCGAACCCCGAAGCGCTGGGCCGGACGTGCGCCCGTCGCGCGGGCTACCTGGGCGACGTGGCGGGCTTTGACCCGACGTTCTTCCGGATCTCGCCGCGGGAGGCGATGAGCCTCGATCCGCAGCAGCGGCTGCTGCTCGAGGTCAGCTGGGAGGCGCTGGAGAGCGCCGGGGTCGACCCGGCGACGCTGCGCGAGAGCCCGACCGGCGTGTTCGTCGGGATGGCGCCCAACGAGTACGCCGAGCGGATCCAGCTCGGCGTCAACGACGACGTGTACAACGCCACCGGCAACGGGACGTCGTTCACCGCGGGGCGGTTGTCGTTCGTGCTGGGGCTGCGCGGGCCGAGCCTGGCGGTCGACACGGCGTGTTCGTCGTCGCTGGTCGCGCTCCACCTGGCGTGCCAGAGCCTGCGGCTCGGCGAGTGCGACGCCGCGCTGGCCGGCGGGGTCAACGTGCTGGTGTCGCCCCGGCTGTTCGTCGCGATGAGCCGCGTCCGCGCGCTGTCGGCCGACGGTCAGTGCAAGACGTTCTCCGCGGACGCCGACGGCTACGGCCGCGGCGAGGGCTGCGGGGTGCTCGTGTTGAAGCGGCTATCGGACGCGCGGCGCGACGGCGATCAGGTGCTGGCGGTGATCCGCGGCACGGCGATCAACCACGACGGGCCGAGCAGCGGGCTGACGGTGCCGAGCGGGCCGGCGCAGCAGGCGGTGATCCGGCAGGCGCTGGCGCAGGCCCAGATCGCGCCGGGCGCGGTCGACTTCGTCGAGTGCCATGGCACCGGGACCTCGCTGGGCGACCCGATCGAGGTCCAGGCGCTGTCGGCGGCGTATGGCGCGGATCGCGCCGCGGACCGCAAGCTGATCCTCGGGGCGGTCAAGGCGAACCTCGGGCACCTCGAGCCGGCGGCCGGTGTGGCCGGCGTGCTCAAGGCGGTGCTGGCGCTCCGGCACGGCCAGATCCCGGCGCAGCCGCCGATCGGCGAGCTCAACCCGCACCTGGCGTGGGCGACCCTGCCGGTCGAGGTGGCGCGGGAGCCGGTGGCGTGGCCGCGCGGCGAGCGGCCGCGGTATGCGGGCGTGAGCTCGTTCGGGATCAGCGGAACGAACGCGCACGTGGTGCTGGAAGAAGCGCCCATGTGGGAAGAGCCCGAGCGCGCGGCGGCGCGGTCGGCGGAGCTGCTGGTGGTGTCGGCCAAGAGCGAGGGGGCGGTGACGGCGCAGGCCGAGCGGCTGGCGCGACAGCTCGAAGCCGCCGGCGGTGAGGCCCTGGGCGATGTCGCGCGGAGCCTGGCGACGACGCGGAGCGCGATGGAGGAGCGGGTGGTGGTGGTGGCGGAGACCCGCGAAGAAGCGGCAGCGGCGCTGGCGGCGGTGGCACGTGGCGAGCTGCCCGGCGGGGTGGTGCGCGGTCGCGCGACGGAGACCACCGGGAAGATCGTGTTCGTGTTCCCCGGGCAGGGATCGCAGTGGCTGGGGATGGGACGGCGGTTGCTGGAAGAGGAGCCGGCGTTTGCCGAGGCGGTGGCGGCGTGCGATCGAGCGATCCAGGCGGAGGCGGGGTTCTCGGTGCTCGCGGAGCTGCGAGCGGAAGAGGCGGAGTCGCAGCTGGAGCGGATCGACGTGGTGCAGCCGGTGCTGTTCGCGATGAGCGTGGGGCTCGCGGCGGTGTGGCGGAGCTGGGGGATCGAGCCTGACGCGGTGGTGGGGCACAGCATGGGAGAGGTGGCGGCGGCGTATGTGGCGGGAGCGCTGAGCCTCGGGGACGCGGCGGCGGTGATCTGCCGGCGGAGCAAGCTGCTGCGCCGGATCAGCGGGCAGGGCGCGATGGCGATGGTGGAGCTGACGGTGGCGGAGGCGGAGGCAGAGCTGGTCGGGTACGAGGACCGGCTGAGCGTGGCGGT
>DATBBB010000369.1:0-2026 GCA_036271215.1 Kofleriaceae bacterium
CGCTACGCAAGGGAGCATGTATGGCCACGACAACGTCGGATTCCATCACCACTGAGCTTCAGGACCGCCTCGCGATCCTCGAGCTGATCGGACGCCTCG
The DNA here is from genome assembly GCA_036271215.1 of Kofleriaceae bacterium. GTDB lineage: Bacteria > Myxococcota_A > Polyangia > Haliangiales > Haliangiaceae > JABFXX01. The sequence continues at coordinate 100 of DATBBB010000369.1, forward strand.
CGCTCACGATCGACGGGCGCGACTGGGACGCGCTCGGACAACTGTTCACCGACACGGTCTACCACGACCGCACCTCACTCACTGGCGGCGAGCCAACGACGCTCGGCGTCGCCGAGTTTGTCGACGGATGGCGCCAAACGCTGCAGAACATGGACGCAGTCCACCATCAGATCACCAATCACGTGATCAGCCTCGACGGTGACCAGGCGACCTGCGCGGCCAACATGCAGGGCATACATGTGCTCGCCAACGCGTCGGGTGGCCCGATGTGGACGGTCGGCGGCCGCCACGATTACCAGCTCACACGGACCACGGACGGCTGGCGGATCGCCGGACTGACCTTCACGCTCCAATGGGCCACCGGCAACATGAACGTCCTGAACCTGGCGATGGCCGCGGGACAATCCTGAGTGCCACGACCTGGCTGGCCCGGAGCTACAACGTGCGCTGGGCCAGCTGGGTCCGTGACTTCACGTCGAGCTTGCGGAAGGCCTTGCGGAGGTGGTACTCGACGGTGCTCGGGCTGATGAACAGCTGTGCGGCGATCGCCCGGTTGGTGTGTCCGTCTGCCGCCAGGCGCGCGATCTGTGTCTCCTGGGGCGTCAGTTGGTCACGCGTGTCCACCGTGCGTTTGCGGGCGTGCTCGCCGGTCGCCAGCAGTTCGCGTTCGGCGCGGTGGGCGAACGCATCGGCGCCCATGCCGGTGAACGCCTCGAGCGCGGTCCGCAGCTGCTCTCGGGCATCCAGGCGCCGACGTTCGCGGCGTAGCCACTCGCCGTAGAGCAGCTGCGTCCGGGCGAGCTCGAGCTTCATCCGGGTACCGCCGAGGTGCGTGATCGACTGGCGATACAGGCTCTCGGCGACCTTGTCCCCGCTCAACAGGGCGCGAACACGCGCTTCGATCCCGCTGGCCCACCCGGAGCTGATCATCCGAGTGCGCTCTGAGAGCCACTCCGCGACGGACTCGAGCGTCGCTTGGTCACCGGTCCTCGATGCCGCCTCGGCTAGCTCGGGCATGAGCAACGATCCGTATCCGACCGGATCGGGCTGCAGAGCTTCGGAGGCGGCATCGCGCGCCGCGTCATGTCGGCCCAGGCCGTTGTAGAGCACAGACCGCGCGTAGTTGTTGGATGACCATCGCCGTGCGGCGGCCTCCTGTGACGTGGCCTGGATCAGATCAGACGCGTGCGACTCCTCGCCGCGCCACGCCGCCAGGATCATCGGAGCGTTCACGAGCGCTGGGTTGCCGGTCGCCCCGGCGATTGCGCGCGCTTCATCGATGAGCAGGGCAGCAGCGCTCAACTCACCGGCGAGCATGTGGCTCCTGGCCAGGAAGCTGATCGCAAACTGGAGGTGCACCAGCGCGCCGGTGTCCCGCGCGAGCTGCACCTGGCGAGAGGCAAGGCCGTGAACCGCGTCGTCATCCCACAGCTCGAGCGCGACGATGTTGCTGTTTCTGCCGGTCGAGACCGAGAGCCACCGGCCGACGTCGCCGTGGGCGACATCCGCAGCCAGCAGTAACTCCAGCGCTCGCGTGAGTGCCGGCACCGCTGCCGCGTACCCGTCAGTCAACCGGATCGCAAACGCGTCGAGCAGGGCGTCGGCCGTCCGCGGGGATGCGGCCGCAGGCGGTGCTGATCGTGCCGCGGCCGCGACTGCCGGCGCGCCGCCGCGGACCTCGACGTCGCTGGCCATGGCGCCACCGAGCGCCTCGAGGTACGTCTCACGGGCCAGCTCGGGATCGAGTGGCTCCAGGCGGCGCGCCGCGCTGAGAAACAGGCGGCCGGCATCGCCGGCGCGTCGCTGCTCCAACGCGATCTGCGCCTGCAGAAGATCGGTGCGGCCGCGCCCCAACTCGTCCAGCTCACCATCCTCGACGTCCGCCAACAGCCCGAGCGCTGCCTCGGGGTCGCCGGCGTCGCGCGTG
>DATBBB010000370.1:0-13610 GCA_036271215.1 Kofleriaceae bacterium
GCCAGCGACCAGCCGGCCACCTCGAGCAGCCGCGAGAACGTCGACGCCGCACCGCGCGCGACCGCGTCCGCGTGCGTGATCGATCAGCTGGTCGGCGGAGCGCGCATGTTCATCCACTTCGCGCGGCCCACCAACCCGTGCCTGCCGGTCGCGCAGGGCTTCGCCGACGACCCGGGACGCGACTTCAACATCGTGGCCGAGCTGCGACGCCTGATCGATGCCACGCCGGCGGGCGGGACCATCAAGGGCCACATCTACGCGATCGACATGGACGCGATCGCCAAGGCGCTGGTCGCGGCCCAGACCCGCGGCGTGAATGTCTGGATCTCGACCGACCCGACGGTGAAGGCGTCGACCGATCCGTCGCGCACCCAGTACCTGTCGCAGCTCCACCACATCGTGTTCTGCTCGACGGCGAACGGCGTGCCGTGCATCGGCACCAGCACGAGCTCGGCGGCCGCGTCGCACGTCAAGCTGTTCTACTTCGACCAGGGCACGAGCTCGACCGGCATCACGAGCCCGACCGGCGAGCACTACGGCCGCGCGTCGTGGTTCGGCTCGGCCAACCAGACCTACGTGTCTGGCGCGGAGATGTTCAACAACAGCGTGACGGTGTACGACTGGCAAACACTCCAGGACGATCTCGAGAGCTACCTCGACGACATGTACAACCAGGTGCAGTACACGCAGTACTTCGACCGCGCGAGCCATCGCGGCTACTACCCGCATCCCCCGGCGACGTTCTTCGCCTCGCCATCGCCGGACGAAGACCTCGTGCTCTCCGAGCTGAACACCATCACGCCGCAGGTCAACTGCAAGGTGCGTGTGATGCAGACGTTCATCAATGACTCGCGCCTGGACGTGGTCGGCCGCCTGATCGAGCTCAAGCAGGGCCAGTGCGACGTGTTGATCGCGACCGACGAGATCCAGCCGAACGCGTTTGCCCAGCTGCACGCCGCGGGGATCCCGATCGTGAAGCAGCACATCCACGACAAGCTGTTCATCATCTACGGCAACTTCGCAGGCACCCACGAGTTCCGGGTCTACACCGGCTCGCACAACCTCGGCAGCACGGCCAACGACACCAACGAGGAGCTGTTCGTGCGGCTGGCGAGCGAGCCCGCGGGCGACGCCAGCCTGCGGCCGGTCTACAACGCGTACTACGATCACTTCTACGATGCGTACGACTCGGGCTCCCTGCTGACCGGCGCGACGAACGTCACGTCGGCCGACGACTGACGCTACGGCAGCCAGCTCAGCGATGGCATGGCGCGCAGCCGCGAGCCGGCGGTGTCCGGCCAAAAAGTTTCTTGTGCGGATCCGTTCGCCCAGCCGACCTGGATGGGCATGCAAGCAAAACCCAAGAGCTCTGGTTGGTCCTTCGGTGCGTTCGCCGGCCTCGCGTTCTCGGCCATGACCGCGATCGCGGCGCTGTCCGCCACGCCGGGAGTCGCCGTCGCGGATGGCAAGGCCGCCGCCGGCATGAGCTGCAAGGCGAGCTGGGACTGCGAGTCCGGCAACTGCTACGACGGCAGGTGCCGCGCGAAAGACGGCGGCACGAAGGGCGCCGCCGGCGCGTCGTGCAAGGCGAGCTGGGACTGCGAGTCCAGCAACTGCTACAGCGAACGGTGCCGCTAGGCTGCTGTCGAACGCGGGCGGGTTGGTGATCGCGGAAGCGTCGCCTCGAGGCTAGCCAGCGTCGCCGGGCCGTTCTCGACAGCCGGACGCACGGCGTGTTAAGAATCTTGTTTACCAGCCGGCGGAGCAAGCGACACAACATGGGTGGCTTCGACAAGAAACCCGGTAGCACGAGCCTCACCAGCGAAGCTCAAGGGGCCGGCGATCCGGCGGCCGGCAAGCAGACGCTGACCGGCCAGCTCGGGGCCGGCGCCCCGGCCAAGGTCGATCCGGCCGCCGAGATCACGAAGCTGCTCGGCGGCAAGGCCGACGCGGCCACCGCGGAGAAGGCGTTCGGCGCGCTCGAGGCGCTGGCCGAGCCGGATCAGGTCGCGGCGATCACCAAGATCGGCGCGCACCCGCGCAGCGTGCTGGCGGGCCACCTCCCGCGCTCGGCGGTGACCGGCGCCGCCCAGGAGGCGGTGCTGCGGCGCTGCTTCGATGCCACGCCGCAGGCCGAGACCACGACGCTGTGCCAGTGGGTCGCGCTGCGGTTCAACCTCAAGGTCTCGAGCACGACCGATGGCTCGGGCGCGCCGTGGACCAAGGCCGGCCTGCGGCGGTCGTGGGACGTGCTGCAGATGCTGCCGGCGGCGCACGTCGAGAACAACGGCGATCTCAAGTCGCTGACCCGCTACAAGTCGAACGACATCGAGGGCTACGCGACCGACGACGGCGAGGCCGCGATCGGCTACGGCGCCAAGAACAACCTGGACACCGAGCTCGAGGTCGGCGCGTACACCGACGCCAAGGATCCGCTGCGCGGCAAGAACATCTTCGACGCGACCGTGCGCCACGAGATCGGCCACCGGGTCGACGCTGGCGTCGGCGGACCCAACTACACCAAGTCCGACGACGGCGGCGCGTGGGAGACCTGGGACTCCAGCGCCGGCATGGCGCAGCGCCTGGTCACCGCGTCGGGCGGCAAGATCAGCGCGTGGCCGGACGCGCACGAGAAGCAGGCGATCCTCGATTGCCTGCAGCACATCATCGATCAGCGCACGCCGGCGAAGATCAACGCCAAGCTCGAGGCGCTGCCGTTCCTCGCCAAGCACGCGACCGACGCCGCGCAGCAGACCAAGCTCAAGGACATCAAGGCCGACGACGCGGTCGCCGCGCTACGCGTCGGGTTCTCCGACGCGGGACCATGGGACCTGCCGACCGGCGGCGTCAAGCTCGGCGATCGGATCTACCAGGAGTCGTACGACTGGCCGCAGTGGGTCAGCTACAAGCAGGCCGCACGCGACAAGAAGTTCTCGCGCTACCAGTTCCGCGCGCCCGGCGAGTGGTTCGCCGAGGCCTACGCGACTTACTATCAGCCACCCGGCGACAAGGGCGCGCTGATGGCCGGGCTCGACGACAAGACCAAGGCGTGGTTCGACGCGCACGTCGACCCGCAGCACGGCAAGGGGGGCACGACACCCGCTGGCGCGGCGGCGGGTGGCGCGGCGGCGAGTGGCGCGGCGGCGGGTGGCGCGGCGACCGCCAAGCCCGGCGCGGCGGGAGCGTCGAGTGGCAAGTAGCCGCCCGGCGCTGGTGCTGCTGGCCGCGTGGCTGGCCGCGTGCAGCAACGGCAACGCGGTGGCCAGCCCGGCCTCGCGCGGCTCGAACGCGACGAAGAAAGGATCCGCACAGATGGCGTCCACCGATCCGGACATCGCGGTGGCGCAGCACGCCATCGCGCAGGACCTCCACGTCCCCGAGGCCGCGGTCAAGATCCGCCCGCTCGACGTCACCGTGCCCGGTGTGCTCGTGTTCTCGGCCTCGGTCGATCCGGCCAAGGCCGGCCGCCCGGTGACCCGCACCGGCGTGATCGACGGCGGCAAGCTGTACGTCGAGGCCGAGGCGATGGCGCGCGTCGCGCGGGCCTGGAAGTACGGCACCAAGCGCACCGTGCCGGCCGCGACGCTGGCCGAGGTGTTTGGCGCGCTGCACAACGCGACCGCCGGCTCGTCGGCGATCCTCGATGAGGACACCGTGGAGACCTACAAGAAGGTCTCGGGCCCCCGGCGCGCCGCCGCGGTCGCGATCCCGGCGGAGACCACGGTCGACGGCCTGCCCGCCGTGGTGTACTGCCTGACCTCGAGCGCGCGTGCAACGCCGTTCAGCGTGGTCACCGCGGTCGTCAAGCCCGACTACAAGGTCGAGCTCCACGCCCAGCCCGTGCTCGAGGACTAGCGCGAGCATGCGAGCGCGTCCGGGCCCGACCAGGATCTGTACGCAAATGTGGGTGTGTCTGAGCCCACGTCAAGTCTCTGATTCGGATGGAAACTCGGCCGTCGCGGCCGTGCATCGGATATTTTTTCCGGTGTGAAGTACATCGTTGGGTTTGGCCTGGTGCTTGCGGTCGGTTGCGGAAAGATCAACGCGAGCTCGTCCGACGCGGGCGAGCCCGATGCAAACCTGATGGGCACCGCGTCGGTCGTCACGCAGAACCACGTCGCCGGCGCGGGCATGATCGGCAGCGCCGCGGCGAACATCTCGGTGTTCTCGCTGCGCCCGAACAGCTCGATGCTCGACATGCAAACCACCGACACGAACGGCACCGGGTCGCTCATGATCTATCCGGGCGGCTCGGTGACCGCGGTCTACCCGCACCAGCTCGACAACGGCGGCACCGCCGGCAGCATGCAGGGCGCCGATCTCGTCACGTTCGATGGCGTGAACACCGGCGACGCGCTGACGTTCGGCACGCGGTTCTCGCAGCCGGTCGGCACGGCGATCGGTAACGTGACGATCTCGTTTCCGAACGAGGGCATCGAGCCACTCGAGAACTTCGTGTACACGCCGTGCGGGGAACGCTCGGTCTTCATGTTCCCGGTCAGCGTCCCGGTCTACGCGTGGTGCGCGAGCAGCCCGTGGGAGGTGTCGTCGTTCCAGGTCTCGTTCGGCGGTCCGCAGCAGCAGTACTACGGGTCCGCGTCGACGACCCTGACCAACAACGGCGGCTCGCTCACCGGGACGTACGGCGCGTCGCACGTCGTCGCCGCCTCGATCGCCGGGCTGCCCGCCGAGGTCACGTCGGCCGGCTTCAACCTCGCGGGGGTGATCAACCCCTCGGTGTTCGGCGACAACGTGACCCAGCCGTTCACGAGCATGACGACGCTCGGCTCGGGCGCGACCGCCGGCACGGCGACCGCCAACATCCCCGCGTTCGTCAACGGCGACCAGTACCAGGGCCAGGCGACGATATCGCGCAACCCGAACTTCGGGTCGACGTCGATCTACCAGATGGTCCCGACCTCGGCGACGACCTGGTCGGTCGGAACGATCGCGCCGCCGCCGTGGCTCAACGGGCATCAGTACTTCAGCACGGAGGCGAAGGCGGAGTGGGCGATCGACTCGACGGCGGGCGCGTCGACGTTCGACGGGATCGTGGTGGTGGTGGCGTGGAGTCACACGACGATCGTCAACGGCTCGAACATCACCGTGCCGTACACCTGGACGTTCATCCTGCCGCCGACGGCGACCAGCGTGAAGCTGCCGACGTTGCCGGCGCCGTTCGCGACCATGGCGCCGCTGCCCGACACCGATGGCGTGAACGCGACCGTCACGCTGGTCGAGTTCCCGTCGGTCAACGGCTACGATGCGCTGCGCGCCGTCCCCGAGCGCGACATCGTGTGCCCCGACTGCGCGGTGCGCGCCGGGGACATGACGAGCGCGATCATCAATCAGTGAGATGCGAGCAATGGAATCCAACATGAAGAACCTCGCCTTGCTTGCGTGGATGGTCGGCGCCGCCGGTTGCGGCAAGGTCGGCAACGCCGGGACCGACGCCAGCATGTTCGACGCCGCGCCGGACGCGGACCTCGTCGGCCACGCCCGGGTCGTCACGCAGAGCCACGTCGCCGGTGATGGCGCGGTGGCGGCATCGATGTCGGGGGTCCAGGTGTTCGCGCTGCGTCCCAACAGCAGCATGGTCGACCTGCAGACCACGGACAACGCGGGCGGCGCGGCGCTCACGATCTATCCGGGTGGCTCGGTGACGGCCATCTATCCGCACGTCTACGACAACAACGCCACCGCCGCGCAGCAAGGCGCCGACCTGGTGACGTTCATGGGCGTCAAGGACGCCGACGCGCTGACGTTCGGCACGCGGTTCACGCCGTACAAGGGCGGCACGGCGGCGAACCAGGTCGGGACCGTCAACGTGACGGTCAGCGGCGCCGGCGCGACCACCGGGTTCGTCGAGGTCGAAACACCGTGCGGTTACACCGAGCCGCCGCAGTTCACGGCCCAGACCGCGACCGTCGCGATCCCGGTCTACGCGTGGTGCAACGTGTCGCCGTTCGAGATCGGCGGCTACATCTATCAGGACGCGCCGACGGCCGGGGCGACCTCGTACACGTACAACGCGCCCACCCTGAACAACGGCAACGCGAGCTTCGCGCTGAGCTTTCCGGCCGGCCACGCGTTCACGATGTCGACGACCGGCGTGCCGGCCGAGGTCACCTCGGTCTCGTTCAACACCCAGCCGACCCTGAGCCCCGAGATCTTCAGCGACGGCAACTTCGCCAACGGCGGCGGCACCAACGTGGGCGGCGTGGTCAGCGGCGGCGCGTACACGGGGATGGGCACGATCTATCCGATCGGCGACCACTTGCTCGGCGCCCTGCATTTCAGCCGCGCGGGTGGGTTCTCGTCGACGACCCTCTACGATCAGCTGCCGACCAACGCGACCGCGTGGACGGTGACCGCGCCGACGCTCGTGCCCTGGCTCAACGGGTCCGCCCTGTTCAGCTCGGAGCATCGCCTCGAATGGTCGTCGGAGGCGACCACCGGCGCATCGGCGATCGACGCGGTCGTCGTCACGCTCACGTGGAGCCACGCGATGATGATCGGCAACACGAACGTGGCGCTGCCCTATTCATGGACCATCATCTTGCCGCCCGACGCGACCAGCGTGACGTGGCCGACCTTGCCCACGCAGTTCGCGGCGGACCAGCCGCAACCGGAGACCGATACGATCGACTCGAACGTGCGCCTGGTCGAGTTCCCCTCGATCAACGGCTACGACGCGCTGCGCGCGCTCCCCGAGCGCAACATCGTATGCCCCGACTGCGCGGTGCGCGTCGGCGAGATCCCGCGCGCGATCTTCACGAACTGATCCACTACGGCAGCTGATCTGCCGTCTTCAGCGTCAGCCGATCGGTCACGATCACCTGCGGCACATTCGAGACCGTCACGATCACGGTCACCGATGGGGTCAGATCATCCTCGCTCGTGCCCGTGATGCGAACTTCCTTGGAGGCCTGAACGGTCTGGCCGTGGTCGATGCGTTTGAAGCGGAACTTGACGTCGTCCAGCTTCCGAAATTTGCTCTCCAGCCGCACCGTCGCCTCGAGTACCTCCTCAGGCCCACTGTTGGAGACCGAGATCCAGACGTGGTTCACGCCGCCAACGTCGGACACATTCCAGAGCTTCACGCCCAGGCTGCGGTTGGCGGCGGCGGCGGGAACGGACGCGGGCGTTGCCGGCACCGGTACAGCTGGCGTGGACGTGGTGGGGGCCCCGGCCGCGGCCCCCGAGTCGGCCACCTTCGAGGACTTGGCTCTGTGCGACCTCGCATGATGGACGGATCGCACGGGCGGCTGAGGCATCATCGATCCAGGGTCGGGCGAGGCCTCTGGATCGGTCGAGGGGGATGCCGGCAGACCCGATGCCGGCAGAATTGCCGGCACCGCCGCCGCGGCCAATGGACTTGACGGTGGCGCGGTCTCGACCAGGCCGGCCGTGGTGATGCCATCCGGTCTGGTGTCCGGGGCGTGCTCGACAGGCTTTGGCTCGGGTGGCGGTGCGAATTGGATGCCCTGCCCCGCGTTACTGGCAGTCAGCGGCGGCTCGTCGTGGTGGGCGATGCGAACGCCGAGGATGGCGACCGCGAGCACGACCGCGGTGGCCGCGATGCCGGCGACATAATAGTGGAGGCGACCTGTCCGGGGCGGCGGCGCCAGCTCGGGGTCGTCCTCATCGGCGACCGCGCCGCTGAGCACCGTCTCGTTCCGCGCCGGCGGAGCCAGGGTGCGCGCCACCGCGGGCTCGGACCGCGGCAGAGATCGCTCGGGCGACTCGGAGCGTGGCAGAGATCGAGCGGGCGGCATCGCCGAGCCCGAGATCGGGCGCAGCGAGATGGTCTGTAGCATCAGATCGGAGGGCGGCAGCGGTGGCTCGGGCGCGGTCGGCAGCAGGGTGACGACGCTGGCGTCGCGGCGCTCGTCGATGATCGTCGGGATCGAGGCGACCAGCCGATCGATGATGCACGCGACCTCGAACGCGCTGCCCGGCCGCGCCCGGGGGTCCTTGCGCAAGAGCTGGAGCACCAGCGCCTCGATCTCGGGCTGCAGCTCGGGGCGGTGTACGCACGGCGGGGTCGGTTCGAAGTAGAGGTGGCGAGCGATCACCTCGCCCGCGCCCTCGGCGAGGAACGGCGGGGCGTCGCACAGCATCTCGTAGGCAATGCAGCCGAGCGAATAGAGATCGGCACGGTGATCCACGGAGCCGGCGCCACGACACTGCTCGGGCGCCATGTACGTCGGCGTGCCCATCACGACGCCGGTGTGAGTTTGGCGAGTCTCGCCGATCAACGGCGATAGCTTGGCGATCCCGAAGTCGAGCAGCTTGACCCGCTCGCCGCTCGGCAACTCGGCGTCCGGCACCAGGAACACGTTCTCCGGCTTGAGATCGCGGTGCACGATCCCGAGCTCGTGCGCCGCCTGCAACGCGCGGGCGATCGCGCGCAGGATCGCGAGCGTCATCGATACCGTGCAGCGACCGTTGGCGATCCGCGACCCGAGGCTCTCGCCGTCGAGGAACTCCATCACGATGTAGGCGTGGCGATCGTCGAGCATGCCGACGTCGTAAACCTCGATGATCCCCGGGTGATGGACCGCGGTGGCGATCCGCGCCTCGTTGTGGAACCGCGCGACGATCTCGGTGTTCGACGACAGCTCCTCGCGCAGGATCTTCACGGCCGCGCGCCGGCGCAGGGTTTTGTGCTGGGCCAGGTAGACCGCCCCCATGCCGCCCTCACCGATCTTCGAGACCAGCTGGTAGTTACCCAGGCTGCGACCGAGCATCCTGTTCTCCGTCTCCACTCCACGGTTCGCAGAGGACACAGAGAACACGGTAACACAGGCAATCACGATGGCTCGCCCACAGAACGTATGCGAGCTTATGTTGATAAGCAGCTAATCGTTGCAGTGCGAGACTGTGAGTCTCGAACAACCACGTCTGACGGCATATACCGACACGCCCAAACGACACTCGCCGACATGACCTGAACCGCAGAAACAGAAAAGGTGTTCCACGGCGGATGTCAGCCGGGCATGTTAGAGGTCAGGGGTTCTTGCGCGGCCGGCCGCGCTTGCGGGGCTTGTCGCCGCCGCCGAACTCGAGCTCTTCCGCAAACCGCTCTTCGACCAGGTCGTCGACCGAGGTGTGGAGGGAATCTAGGCGCCGCAGCTCCTCGCGCTCGAACTCGGCAAACGACGTATAAATCCTTGGATTTCCAGACGACATTGGCGCTCCCTTCGAGGACATACACACATGTCCTACATCTGGCTACAAACTACGGGCGCCGCGGGCTCGGGGCCAATTTTTTCGCTCAACCGTCGTGTTTTGCTCGATCTTCGTCGGAGCGTCGCGCGCGGCGGCCGGGCCACGGCGGCGCGGTGGCTGGGGATCGTCATAGCCCCGTGTTACTTCGGCAGCCATGACCCGGATCGTGGCGGTCGCGAACCAAAAAGGTGGCGTGGGCAAGACCACGACCGCGATCAACCTCGCCGCGTCGGTCGCCTCGCGCGGCTACCGGGTGCTCCTGGTCGACTTCGACCCCCAGGGCAACGCGTCGTCGGGCGTCGGCTACACCCGGGACCGGGTCGAGCTGTCGATCTACGACGCGCTGACCGGCGAGGTCGCGATGGAAGACGTGATCCGGCCGACCGAGATCGCGACGCTGTTCATCGCGCCGGCGACCACCGACCTGGTCGGCGCCGAGCTCGAGCTGATCGGCGTCGAGCGCCGCGAGCGCTACCTGGCGAATGCGCTGGCATCGGTGACCGCGGCCTATGATTACATCGTCATCGACTGCCCGCCGTCGCTCGGGTTGCTCACGCTCAACGCCCTGGTCGCGGCCGAGGGCGTCGTGATCCCGATGCAGGCGGAGTACTTCGCGCTCGAGGGGCTGTCGGCGCTGACCGCGACGATCGACAAGGTCCGCGCCGCGTACAATCCCAGGCTCGCGATCGACGGCGTGGTGTTCACGATGTTCGACGCCCGGCTCAGCCTCGCGACCCAGGTCCGCAACGAGGTCGAGAAGTACTTCGGCAAGAAAGTCTTCGACGAGATGGTGCCGCGCAACGTCCGGCTGTCGGAGGCGCCGAGCCACGGCAAGCCCGCCCTGCTCTACGACCTGCGCTGCCAGGGCACCAAGAGCTACCTGGCGCTCGCCGACGAGTTCCTCGATCGCACGTTGATGATCGAGGCGCCGCAATCGGCCGCTCGACCCGAGGTATCGTCGTGATGATGAGCGAAGCGAAGAAGCGTGGCCTCGGGCGCGGGCTGTCGGCGCTGCTGCCCGGCGGGCCACCGGGCGCGCTGGGCGGCATGTCGGGCGCGGGCATGCCCCACGCCGGGCCGGGGAGTGCCGGCGCGGCGACCACCACTGCCGGGGCGGCGCCGGCCCGCCCGCGGACCTACTTCGCCGCCCAGATCGAGGATCTGTATCCGAGCCCCGAGCAGCCGCGCCGCCGGTTCGACGAGGCCAAGCTCGGCGAGCTCGCCGAGTCGATGAAGGCGCACGGCGTGATCGTGCCGCTGGTGGTCCGGCCGCGCCCCGAGGGCGGCTACTACCTGATCGCCGGGGAGCGGCGATGGCGCGCCGCGCAACGCGCCGGGTTGCACGAGGTCCCGGTCGTCGTCCAGGACATCGAGCAAGGCACCGCGCTCGAGCGCGCGCTGGTCGAGAATATCCAGCGCGCCGACCTGGGCGCGCTCGAAGAAGCCGCGGCGTATCACCGGCTGATCGAGGAGTTCGGCCTGACCCAGGAAGCGGTCGCCGACCGGATCGGCAAGGACCGCAGCACGATCGCGAACTCGCTGCGCCTGCTCAAGCTGCCGCTGCCGGTCCGCCAGCTGGTCGAGGACGATCGGCTATCGATGGGCCACGCCCGCGCGCTGCTGGCGCTCGACGAGCCAGCCGCGATCGAGCGCGCCGCGCGCCAGGTCGTCGATCGCCAGCTGTCGGTGCGCGCGACCGAGTCGCTGGTCAAGAAGGCCAAGCAGCCAGAGGACACCCGGCCACCGGCCAAGCCACAGAAGTCGGCGTCGGTGCGCGATCTCGAGGAGCGCCTCACGCGTGCCGTGGGCGGCCCGGTCACGATCACCGAAGATGAACCAGGAAAAGCCGGCCGGATCGAGATCCGTTACATGAATCTCGATCATCTGGAGCGCCTGCTCGACCGACTTTTGTAGTCAGCTGTGCCCCTCTCGCCGGCTCGCCGGCTCCCCGGCCTCCCCCGCTAGGTCATCCGGAGGAGTAGTTTGGAAACCGCGATTCCGTGATACTCAGGCTCGCTTCATGTCCGACCGCGAGTACGAGCGGGTTCCTTACTCGGTCCAGGTCGAGTTCCGGACCGCATCGAGCTTCCTCGTCGCCTATTCGGTGAACCTGTCGCGCGGTGGGATGTTCCTCGAGTCCGACGCCGACGTCCCGATCGGCGCGCTGCTCGCGCTCGAGCTCCTGGTCCCCGGCATCGGTGCGCTCGGCCTGGTCGGCCTCGTGTCGTGGCGCCGCGGGTTCGAGAACCCCGACGGCCCGCCGGGCATCGGCATCGAGTTCCAGGACGTCGCGCCGCAGCTCGGCTCGGCGATCGATACGCTGGTCTCGACGTTTCACGGCGTCCAGATCCTCATCCTGTCCGGCGACCGCCAGGACCGCACGACCCTGGCGCGATCGATCAAGTCGATCATCTCGACCGCGGAGATCCTGCAGGCCGCGGACGCGGCGGTCGCGGCGACCTTGCTGACCAGCGAGATCGACCTCGCCGTGGTCGACATCGACTTCGACCCCGAGGGCGCGGCGCAGACGCTGCACGCCGCCAAGCTGCTGCTGCCGCGGGTGCCGACGGTCGCGATCACCTCGAACCCGAAGCTGCGCGACTACGCGCGCGCGGCCGGCGCCGACGAGATCGCGAGCAATCCGCCGCCGTTCGCCGAGCTGCAGATCGTGCTGGTGCGCGCGCTGAGCAAGCCCGCGGCGATCCGCACGCCGATGGCGTAGCCGCGCGACCACTGCCGCCGGCGTAGCCGCGCGAGCATCGCCGCCGGTGTAGCCGCGCGATCACTGCCGCCGGCACCGCCTGGGGGCAGGCCGCGAGCCCTGGGACGAGCGTTCGGGCTACGCGAGGCCGCGGCGGCGGCGCGCGGCGCGCACGGTGTTCTCGAGCAGGCAGGCGATCGTCATCGGCCCGACCCCGCCGGGGACCGGCGTGATCGCGCGGGCGCGCTCGGCGGCGCCGGCGTACTCGACGTCGCCGACCAGGGCGCCGGCGGCGGTGCGGTTCATGCCGACGTCGAGCACCACGGCGCCGGGCTGGATCCAGTCGCCGCGCACCAGCTCGGCGCGGCCGATCGCGACCACGACGATCTCGGCGCGCCGGACCTCGTCGGCGAGGTCGCGGGTCCGCGAGTGGCACATCGTGACGGTGGCGTTGGCGTTGCCGAGCAGCAGCGCCATGGGCTTGCCGACCAGCCGGCTGCGGCCGAGCACCACCGCGCGCGCCCCGGACGGCTCGGCGCCGACCTCGCGCAACAGCCGCATGCAGCCGCTCGGCGTGCACGGCGCGAACGTCGGCTGGCCCTGGGCGAGCGCGCCGAGGCTGGCCGGGTGCAGGCCGTCGACGTCCTTGGCCGGATCGAGCGCCGCGATGATCGCGTCGGCGTCGAGCTGCGGCGGCAGCGGCAGCTGGACCAGGATGCCGTCGACCTCGGGATCGCGGTTGAGCACGTCGACCAGCGCCGCGAGCTCGGCCTGCGTGGTGGTCGCCGGCAGCTTGTGATCGCGGACCCCGACGTTGGCCTCGCGCGCCGCCTTGGTCTTGCTGCGCACGTAGACCGCGGACGCCGGATCGTCGCCGACCAGCACCACCGCGAGCGTGGGCACGACGCCCTGCGCGCGCAGCCCGGCCGCGGCACCGGCGACCTCGGCGCGCAGCCGCGCGGCGATCGCCTTGCCGTCGATGCGAAGCGCCTCGGTCATGCGCCGCCCCCGACGGCGACCAGGCCATGCGCGCGGTCGAGCCGACAGGCCGCGCGACGGATGCGCGCGGACGACGAGACAGCCAGCAGAACGGCCATCTCAGGATACCTTGGTGGTCGAACCGCCGCCGCCGCCGCCCGATGATCCGCCGGCCGAGCTGCCGCCGCCGCCGCCACCGCCGCCGCCGCCGCCGCCGCCGCCGGATGATCCACCGCCGCCACCCGATGAGCTGCCGCTGCCACCACCGCCCGATGCCCCACCGCCCGATGCCCCACCCCCGGCGCTGCCGCCGCCGGCGCCCGAGCCGCCGCCTGAGCCGCTGCCCGAGCCGGCGTCCGACTTCGCCGCGGGCTTGTCCGCTGCCGTGGCCGCCGCGGTATCGCCGGACGGCTTGTCGGCCGCCTTGTCGCCCTTGTCGCCCTTGTCGCCCTTGTCGCCCTTCGGTCCCTGGGGTCCGGTGGCCCCGGTCGCACCTTTGGCGCCGGCCGGGCCGGTGAGAGCAGCTTTCGAGGTTTTGCTCAGCTTGGCCGGGGTGACCGCTCCCTTCTTGATCTGCTTGGAGCCGACGCTGTTTTTCGGCAGCATTTCGGTGGCCGCGTAGGCGGTGCCTCCGCCGACGAGCAGGACGAGACACACCGTCGAGATGATGTTGGCGTAGGTGAGATTCGCGCTCAGG
>DATBBB010000371.1:0-2503 GCA_036271215.1 Kofleriaceae bacterium
CAGGGCGAGCGGGGTCAGAGGATCAGGTCGTCGCGCACCGGCTTGGCGTAGGCGGCGGTGCTGGCCTTGAGCGCGGCGGCCAGGTCGTCGTCGGGCTGGTCGGGCATGCGGACGTCGAGCTCGACGAACAGGTCGCCGCGCGTCGACTTGCGGGCGATGCCCTTGCCGCGCAGCCGGAGCCGGGCGTGGTTCTGCGAGCGCGGCGGGATCTTGAGGACCACGGTGCCGTCGAACGTCGGGACGTCGACGCTCGCGCCGTTGTACGCCTCGTCGAGCGTGACCGGCAGCGTGAGGTAGAGGTCGTTGGCCTCGCGGCGCAGCACCGGGTGCGGGCGGACCTCGGTCTCGATGACGAGATCACCCGGGGGGCCGCCGCGGTCGCCGGGCTGGCCGCGGCCGGCGAGCCGGATCACCGAGCCGGTATCGGCGCCGGGCGGGATCCGCACCCGGACCGTGCCTTGCTCCGGAACCTCGACCGAGACCTCGGCGCCCTCGACCGCCTGGCGCAGATCCATCTGGAACATGGCGTGGATGTCCTGGCCGCGGCTCGGCCCGCGCCGGCGGTTGAACATGTCCGCGACGTCGCTGAACCCGCCGGCGCCGCCGAACGGGTCGAACCCGCCACCCGATCGCGGGTTGCGCGGCCACCGGCCATGGGCGGAGGCCGAGGCCGCAGCAGCGCGGGCCCGCGCGGCGTCGAAGTTGCCGTGCAGCGCGTCGTCGCCGAACTCGTCGTAGTCGGCGCGCTTCTTGTCGTCGGACAGCACCTCGTACGCGGTCGAGATCGCCTTGAACTTGTCCTCGGCCGCGCGGTTGTCCGGGTTGACGTCCGGGTGGTGCTTGCGGGCCAGCTTGCGGTACGCCTTGCGGATCTCGTCGGCGCTCGCATCCTTTTTGACGCCGAGCGTCTCGTAGAGATTGGCGGCCATGTCGTCCTTACACCTTGCAACGCCCGCGCCGCGAAGGCCAGCCGCCGGGCCTCACGAAGCCAGCGTCTCGATCAGCTTGCCACGGCGGAACACCCACATCTGGTCCGGCGTGCCGGCGGTCCACGCCTCGTCGCGGGTCAGCGGCGCGGTGGCGATCACCGCGACCCGATCGCGCGGCGTGGTCAGCGCCGCGAAGTCGACGCTGACGTCCTCGTCGGCGAGCGTCGCCTTGTGGAACGGCGCCTTGCGGATCACGTAGTGCAGCTTGGTCGCGCACCGCGCGTAGAGCTGGTCGCCATCGCCGAGCAGCATGTTGAACGTGCCGTGCTTGCCGATCCGCGCCGCGTGGCCGGCGATCGCGCGGGCGAGCTGGTCGCGCGCCGGCGGCGCGGAGAAGTCGTGCGCCAGCGCCGACATCAGCGCGCAGAACGCGTGCTCGCTGTCGGTCTCGCCCATCGGGCGGAACGCGCCGAGCGCCAGGCTCGCCGCGTCCTTGACCGTGCCGTTGTGCGCGAACACGAACGTGCGGCCCCACAGCTCGCGCACGAACGGATGGGTGTTGGCGAGCGAGACCTTGCCGCGGGTCTTGCGGCGGACGTGCGCGATCGCGAGCAGGGTCTTGATCGGATGGTCGCGCACGAACCGGGCGAGCGGCGACTCGCACGCCGGCTTCGGCTCGCGGAACACGTGGGCGACGTTGCCCTCGTACAGCGCGAGCCCCCAGCCATGGGCATGCGGGCCATGGCGACCGCCGCGGCCGCTGAGCCCGGCGAACGAGAAGGTGATGTCGGTCGGGACGTTGCACTCCATCCCGAGCAGCTCGCACATATCTGGCGAGAGTATACGGTATACCAGCCGCGATGAGACGACCTCCGCCATGGCTCGTGGTCGTGCTGGCCGGCGCCGTGATCGGCGTCGTGTTCGCCGCGGTCTCGACCTACGACTTCGTCCAGCACCTCGACCGCCAAGTCCACAGCCTGCACTGCTCGTTCATCCCGGGCGCCGGCGCGGGCCACGCCGGCGAGTCGGGCTGTCAGGTCGCGATGATGAGCCCGTATTCCTCGGTGTTTCGCAGCCATGTCTGGGGCGGGATCCCGATCGCTTTGGCCGCGATGGCGGTGTTCGCGTTCCTCTTGTTCTACGCGCTCGACCTGATCGTGACCGGGCGCGCCGGGGACCGCCGCGCCACGGGCTTGCTGGCGCTGGCGACCGCGCTGCCGGCGGTGACCTCGGTGGTGATGCTGGCGATCTCGCTGTCCAAGCTCGGCACGACCTGCAAGCTATGCGTCTGCATCTACGTCGCCAGCGCGCTGTGCCTGACCGGCGGCGCGATGCTGTGGCGGCGGGCGCGGGCCGGCGGCGGTGGCCGTGGCAGCGCCGGTGGCAATCGCTATCGCGAGGATCCGGAGTTCATCGGCACCGCCAAGCCGGGCCGCGAATCGTCGGCCTCGCGCGCGCGGCTGATCGAGGTCGACCGGGTGGCGGCCACCGGGACCGCGACCTCGAACCGGTCGCTCGCCGCGATGTTCGGCGTCGGTGTCGCGTTCGTCGGGGTGCCGGTCGTGCTGTACCTG
>DATBBB010000372.1:0-30511 GCA_036271215.1 Kofleriaceae bacterium
CATGCGGCGGATGTGCTGTCGGTCGATCGAGTGGTGGCGAGCGGGCATGCGGCGGATGCGCTGCCGGTCGATCGGACCGCTCCAGAAGGCGAAGCCAAGCCGGCATCGCGCGCCGAGCCGGTCGCGCGCGAAGCCAAGCACGCGCCGGAAGGCGAAGCCAAGCCTGCATCGCGCACCGAGCCTGTCGCGCCGGAAGGCAAAGCCAAGCACGCGCCCGAAGGCAAGGCCAGGCGCACACCGCGGACCGAGCGCGCGGAGTACGCGCAACACGCCGCGCGCGCGGCGCGCGAAGGCCACACCGATCACGCCCCCCTCGCCGAGCGCGAGCTCGGTCATCCACGCGCCGCGGCGCATGATCGCCATGACCGGCCGTCGCGCGGGCCAACCACCAAGCACGGCGATCCATCGCTGGTGTGGTTCACGATCAACATCGGCCGCTCGAAGAACGCCGATCCGAAGTGGCTGATCCCGCTGTTGTGCCGGCGCGGCGGCATCTCCAAGAACGCGATCGGCAAGATCCAGATCTTCGCGCGCGAGACCCGCGTCGAGATCTCGCACGACGTCAGCGAGCGGTTCGCCGCTGCGGTCCGCGAACCGGACACCAAGGATCGCAACATCCACATCGAGCCGCTCGACGACCTCGCGCAGTAGCCACGGCGGCGCCCAGCATCCACATCGAGCCGCTCGACGACCTCGCGCAGTAGCCGCGGTGGGCCGCGGCGGCGACGGGCGCGGGCGGCCTTGCGACGACGCGGCGCTGGCGGGTGCGGCGGCAGGGCTACAGCGAAGACGCCGGCGGTGTGATCGACGGAATGATCGGGCCGAGCCCGTCGCGGTAGATCTCGTCGACCGCAAGCTCGACGCCGAGCGAGGTCAACGCAAGCCGCTCGCCGGCCAGCAGCTCGTCCACGGTCCAGCGCCGGGGGCCGTTCCTGCGAAACACCTCGATGCTGCGCTCGCGCTGCGCAATCAATACGTACTCGCTGAGCGACGGCAGCCGGCGGTAATCGAAGCTCTTGTCCTCGCGATCGACGGCCGCCGTACTGTCGGACAGCACCTCGATGATCACCGTCGGGTTCACGATCGCGTGGGCGTCGTCGGCATCGTTCTGGATCGCGCCGCACACCACCAGCACGTCGGGGTAGGTCGCCCGGTCGGCGGCGCGAATTCGCACCCGGACATCGGAGGCCAGCACGGCGCAGGGCTTGCCGGCGAGCGCCACCCGCAGCAGGTACTGCACCTGTCCGATGATTCGACCGTGCTCGATGCTGCCACCGGCCATCGCCACGATGGTCCCGGCGACGAACTCGTGGCGCAGCTCGCTCGCGGCGTCGAGCGCGAGGTACTCGGCGTAGCTGGCACGAGGTGTCGCGGTCGCCACCATGATCTACAAGCTAGCACGAACCGCCGGGCAGCCTCGCGGCGGCGTGGTTCACGACGCTGCGATGGCGGCGGTGGCGGGCGCGGAATCGACGTCGACGTCGGCGGTGGCGCGGAGCTGCGGTGGCACCACCGGCGGCGCCGCCGGGCGCGGGCGCGGGCCAGGGAGCAGGGTCGGCCAGGTCTCGCCGGTGTGCGGATCGAACAGCGTGACGTCGTCGCGGTAGACCCGGGCGGTCTGGTGGAGCTGGCGGATCGCGCTGGTCAGCGGCAGCGACTGGTAGCGCTCGGGGAACCGCGCGCGCAGCACCGCGCGGACGACCCGGCCGTGGCGGGTGCTCATCGTCGGGAACAGGTGGTGCTCGGCGTGGAACCCGAAATCGAGGGTCAACCACTCGAGCACGCGCGGCAGGGTCACGCTCAGCGAGTTGACCAGCGGATCGTTGACCTGCGACAGCGGCGACAGGTTGTGGTTCGTCATGATGAACGTCATGACGATCGTGTTGGCGACGATCAGCGGCAGCAGATACACGAACACGAACGCGAGCGGCCCGACGAGGAACCCGACCGCGATCCACACGCACGCGCCGGTCACGGTCTCGATGATCGCGCGGCGGTGCAGGTTCGGCCGCAGCACACCGGTCTGGTTCGCCTTGAACAGCATCTGCAGGCTCTGCCCGGTGAACCCGAACAGCAGGCTCAGCGCGCCGGTGAACCGCTTGCGGCCGATCCCGAAGTAATCAGCCATGATCCGCGCGCCGCGCTGGGTCTTGTACTCCTCGAACGTCGGGTACATGTCCGGATCGACGCCGGCCTTGCCGGTGTGGTTGTGGTGAACCCGGTTGTGCCACGCCATCCACAGCTGCGGCGACACCATGAACGGCAGGAACCCGAGCCAGCCGACGATCCGGATGGCCGTGCGGCCGCGGACCACGCCGCCGTGCAGGGCCTCGTGGCCGACGAACGTGATCCCGGCCAGGCAGCACCCGATCACCAGCGAGACCACGGGCCACAGCGGCCACGGCACATGGCCGGTCGCCAGCGCCCATGCCAGCGCGGCAATGATCGTGTAGTGAACCGGCACCCACAGCGCGCGCGACCGTGCGGGCGCGAACGCCGCCGCCGGCAGGTGCGGCTTGACGTCCCGGGCATATGCCGAGAGGGTCAACAGCTCCATCGGACGAGTCGAATCGGGCATCTGGGCAGCACCTATCAGTTCGCTGCTGGCGTAGCGCGCTGGTCTGTGGTTGTCACGCAGGGCTGCGCCACGATGTTGTCAGGAACGCGCGTGGCGCCCGACGACGACACGCGGGGCGTACGCACGACGAACGCGCACGAATAACCCTTGGGTTCACGCAGTGCGTTAGGGTGCGGTCATGCCGAGTCGGTTCCTGTCTGACGAATGGTTCACCGAGGTCGACGCGCTGATCGCCGCTGCCGGCGATCTCCAGATTCCGCCGGCCATGAAGGCGGTCGAGGTCAACGTCACCGTGACCGCGACCGGCGGCGACACCCAGCTGTTCATCAAGGACGGCGTGCTGGCCCGCGGCCATCGCCCCGGCGCCGTGACGTCGCTCACGCTGAGCGCCGAGCTGGCCCGCAAGATCTTCGTCGACGGCGACGCCATGGCCGGCATGCAGGCGTTCGTGGCCGGCGAGATCCGCGCCGAAGGCGACCTGTCGAAGCTGGTCGCGATGCAGACCGTCGAGCCGAGCGAGCCCCAGAAGCAGCTCACGAAGAAGATCGCCACGATCACCACCTGACAGCATCAGGCGCTGACAGCTGGCGGGCGGATCTCACACATCTGCGCCATGGGATGTAACGGCGAGGATCACAGCGGTGATGTGGGCTTCGGTGTAACGTCCGCGGCCATGCATCGCTTCGTCCTTATCTGCTCGCTCCTGCTCGGCGCCTGTTCGGGAGACTCGCCGAAGGCGCCCCCGGACGCGGCCGGCCCGGCAGACGCGGCTGGCCCGGCCGCGGGCTCGTTCGGCGCCGCGTGCGTGACGGTCAGTAACGCGTCGACCGAGTGCACGAGCGGCGTGTGCACGAACGCCTTCGACATGATCGGCCATCCGGTGTGCTCCGTGCAGTGCACGCCGGGGATGAACGCGTCGTGCCCGATGGGCGCGAGCGGTCAGATGTGCAACATGAAGGGTTACTGCAAGCCCTGACATCTCCGTACCCGGGCACCGGCAGATGAGGCGTGGGCGCTCGGCAGATGGCGCCGGCAACATGCTGTGCTCGTCGGAGCGTTCTGGCATGCTCGGACGCAAGGAGAAGGTATGCCCGAGGTGATCGTGATCGGTGATGGTCCAGGCGGCCTGAGCGCGGCGCTGTTCCTGGCCAAGAATCAGATCGACGTCGTCGTGTTCGGTCAGGACAAGACCGCCATGAACTACGCGTTGGTTCGCAACTACCTGGGGCTGCCCGAGATCCTCGGGTCCGAGTTCCAGCGCATCGCGCGCGCGCAGATCACCGAGCACGGCGCGAAGCTGCGCGGCGAGCGCGTCGAGTCGATCGCCGCGGTCGCCGGCGGCGGCGGCTGGACCGTCACGCTCGAGGGCGGCGAGCAGCTGATCGCGCCGTACGTGATCCTGTCCGAGGGCAAGGGGCCGCGGCTCGCCAAGCAACTCGGGCTCGCGTTCGACGAGGCGACCGGGATCGCGACCGATCGCAACGCGCGCTCGAGCCTGACCGGCGTGTACATCGTCGGCCGGTCGGCGCGGCCGGGCCGCAGCCAGGCGATCATCAGCGCGGGCGACGGCGCCGCGGCGGCGATCGACATCCTGTCGGAGGCCAAGGGCGAGAGCTTCGTCGACTGGGACGAGCCGCCGAAGGCCTGACGGCGGGCGCGCCATGGCGGACTCTCCGGTCATCGCCCGGCTCCGGGCGCGGCTCGCGATGCAGATCCAGGCGCCGCTGGCGGTCAGCGCCGGCCCCCAGCAGCATGTGTTCGACGAGGAATCGGCCGCCTACGCCGAGATCGAGGTCCGGCGCGACGATGACTTCGCGATCGTGATCGTGATCGGCGGGCTGCCGTCGGAGCAGTTCGTGGTCGAGGTCTGGCACCGCCACGTCCGCGAGGTCTGGCTGGTCGACCCGAGCGACGAGGCGGTGTACGTCGCGCGCGCCGACGAGCTGCCGCGCCGGTTCGATCGCGGCCAGACCGTGCGGTCGCCCGAGTTGCCCGGGGTTGCGATCGCGGTCGACGCGCTGTTCGCGCTGGCCAGCTAGCGCCGTCGGGAACACGGCTCGCCACGCTCCGCTTACCTGGGGCCGCGGCCGGAGCAGCCGAGGCGTGCCCGCAGCCCGGCCAGATCGCGCGGGCTGGCGGCCAGCCGCTCGACGAGCGCGCCGGCGACCTCGGCGATCGCGGCGGCGTGGTCGGCGTCGAGCCGGTCGGCGGTATCGCAGCGCGCGTGGTAGCACCGCTTGTCGGGAGTCCAGAAGAACACGTACGGCACGCCTGCGGTGCAGAACGCTTCGTGGTCCGAGCCCTCGCCGCGGCCGCCGGTGGCGATCTTGAGTGCGCGGTGCTCGCCGGCGAGCGCACGGGTGAGCTCGGTGCCGGCGAGCCCGGGGAACGTCCCCATCGCGTAGACCGCGCCGGCCGCGCGGTAGCTGCCGACCATGTCGAGGTTGACGTCGTAGACCACGCGGTCGAGCGGCAGCGCGGCGGGCGGGTGCGCGGCGTAGTACGTCGAGCCGAGCTCGCCGAGCTCCTCGCCGCCGAACGCGACGAAGGCGATCGTGCGGTGCGGCGTGCCGTGCTGGTGGACCGCCTGGGCGATCGCGAGCAGCGCGGCGACCCCCGAGGCGTCGTCGTTGGCGCCGAGGTGGCCGTCGCCGAGGTGATCGTGGTGCGCGCCGACCACGATGATGTCGCCGCCGCGGCCGGCGTCGTGAGCGGCATCGTGGCCGTGAGCGGCATCGGCGTCGGCATCGCTGCTGTCGGCGCCGGCAAGGTAGCCGATCAGGTTCGCGGTGGTGCGGCGGTCGGCACCGCGGCCGATCGAGAATGTCTGCTCGTAGCCGTGGTCGCCGCCTGGCACGAGGCCGAGGCAGCGAAACCGCTCGGCGATGTAGGCGCGGGCGGCCACGTCGCCGGGGCTGCCGGACGCGCGGCCGTCGAGCTCGACCGACGCCAGGTGCGCCACGCGCACGCGCAGCGCCGTCACGTCGTACGGCGCGCCGTCGTCCACGCAACTGTCGGCGGCCGGCGGGCCAGCGGGGTTGGGCGCGGTGGCTGGGTTGGGCGCGGCGGCTGGGTTGGGCGCGGCGGCTGGGTTGGGCGCGGCGGCTGGGTTGGGCGCGGGGGCCGGGTTGGGAGCGGCGGCTGGGTTGGGCGCGGCGGCTGGGTTGGGCGCGGCGGCTGGGTTGGACGCAGTGGCCGGATTGGGCGCGGCGGCTGGCACAGTGGCCGGATTGGGCGCGGCCTGGGCAGCACAAGCAACGAGCACGGTCAGCGCAGCGGATCGCATCCGGACTCCAGACGCACCAGCGCGCGGCCAGGTGTAATGCGAGCCCCGGGTGGTGCCCCAGTGGGCGCCGGCGTCAGAACAGCTCACCTTGCCGCGGGTTCGAGAGCGGCTCGACGCATTTCGGATCGTCGTGGTCGACCGAGTTGACCCACGTCGACACCGGCTCGGCGCGCCACGCGGTTGCCTGCGGCGCCACCAGCGCGAGGGCGCGGTCGGGCTTGCCGGTGAGCCAGGCGGCGTGGTCGGCGGCGGCGATCACGACCGGTAGCTCGGTGTCGATCGGGCCGATACCAGGTTGTCCGGCCGGGGCGGGGCCGGCGATCAGCGCGAAGCTGAGCTGATGATCGTCGCGATGGGTCGCGGCCACGGCGGCGAACCCGAGCAGCTTCGAGCGCCCGGGCTGCTCGGGATCCGGCACGTGCATCCACATCGGAACCGACTTCTTCGCGGTCTTGTGCCACACGAAGAAGCCGTCGGCGATCACCAGGCAGCGCTGGCTCTTGAACGCGTTGCGCAGCAGCGGGGTCGACTCGATGAGCGCGACCGGCGCATGCAGCACGTGCGGCCCGCGCTTGCCACCATGGCCGCGCCACGGCGGCAACAAGCCCCAGCGCGCGGCGACCACGGCGCTCGCGGTGCGGATCAACGCGAGCTGCAGCGGCGCGATGTTCCACCGCGGCGCGCTGCCCTCGGGGACGGCACCAAAGATCTCGTCGAGCGCGTCGAGCGTCGTCAGCGTATAACGCTCGGGCATGGAATGAACCTAGCAGGGCTGGCGTAGCGTCCCAACGACACGAGCGATCGGGTCTGGTACGTGATGCGACAGGACGACAACGGCAATCGCTTCGTGGTCGTCACCGAGCTTTGCGGAGGTTGGGGGAGAACGCGGACACGCTTGGCTACGCTGCACGCGGGTCTGGGCCCCTCGCTCGGGTGAAAGCGGACCGCCGACGAGAGAACGCCACTCCATGCCTAATACTCGCAAGCGGCCTGCCCTCGATGATCAACCTGTGGAAGCTACCTCGCTCGAAACCCAGCCCGCGTTCGCTTCGCCCGCGTTGACGATCCACAACCGTCTCCACGCCCGCGCTTCTGCGGTCCCGATTCGCGGCACCGCACAGCTCTATCTCGACGTTGCGCTCAGGAACCATCTCCCGTCGTGGCGGTGCCCAGATTGGCGGCACGCGGCGTGGCGGCACGCATAGAGGCTCCGGAGAATCGAGCGGTGGCGGGTGGGCGAACGTCGTGGATCCGGAACGGAGCGTTCGGAACGGAGCGTTCGAGCGCAGCGGGGGCGGCAGCCTGGCTATTCGGTGATGTGGCCGGCGGCACGTGGCGTGGCTAGCATGGGTGGGTGAGCGATCCAATTCGCGCAACGTTCCCCCTGGGTTTCCCGTGGCAGACCCAGGATCCGTTCTTGTTCTGCGTCCACCACGACGACGCGTATCCCGCCGGTAACGAGCAGATGGGGCCGGCGGCCTCCCTGGCCGGCCGCGAGCTCGGCCAGGACTTCGCCGGCAAGGATGGCTGGCGCATGTATCACGGCGAGCAGGTGCCCGGATTTCCGGGCCATCCGCATCGCGGCTTCGAGACCGTGACCGTGGTGCGCCGCGGGCTGATCGATCATGCGGACTCGCTCGGGGCCGCCGCGCGGTTCGGGGGCGGCGACGTGCAGTGGCTGACCGCCGGCAAGGGCATCGTGCACTCGGAGATGTTCCCGCTGCTCGAGCGCGGGGCGCCCAATCCGGTCGAGCTGTTCCAGATCTGGCTGAACTTGCCGCGCGCCGACAAGCTCGTCGAGCCGCACTTCTCGATGCTGTGGTCGGACAAGATCCCGCGCCACGTCGCGCACGATGCCGCCGGCCGGACCACCGAGGTCACGGTCGTCGCCGGTGCGCTCGGCGATGCCGCGGTGCCACCGCCGCCGCCGCACTCGTGGGCCGCGCGCGCCGAGGCCGACGTCGCGATCTGGTCGATCCGCATGCAGCCGGGCGCCGTCTGGACGCTACCGCCGGCCCGGCCGGGCACGAACCGGACGCTGTACTGGTTCCGCGGCGCGGGGCTACGCGTCGCCGACCGGGCGCTGTCCAAGCCGTGCGGGATCGCGCTGGTGCCCGACGTCGCGGTGTCGCTGGCGGCAGGTGGCACGCCAGAGGCCGGCGACGTCGAGCTCCTGCTGTTGCAGGGCCGGCCGATCGGCGAGCCGGTCGCGCAGCACGGGCCGTTCGTGATGAACACGCGCGCCGAGATCCAGCAGGCGTTCACCGACTACCAGCGCACGCAGTTCGGCGGCTGGCCGTGGCCCACCCAGGCGCCCGTCCATGGTCGCGACGAGGGCCGGTTTGCGCGCCACGCCGACGGCCGGGTCGAGCGCGTCGAGCGATAGCGGCCCCGCAGGGGCAGGCAGCGCGGCGAAGGTGGAGGGAGCTGTGGAGGGGATGTGGATCGTCAACGCAGGTGAAGGAGGGCGGACGAGCGTGGAGGGGGATGTGGATCGTCAACGCGGGCGAAGCAAGGGCGGGCGCGCGGCGAGGGTGGAGGGAGCGGCGAGGGGATGTGGATCGTCAACGCGGGCGAAGCGAACGCGGGCTGGGTTTCGAGCGAGGTAGCTTCCACAGGTTGATCATCGAGGGCAGGCCGCTTGCGAGTATTAGGCATGGAGTGGCGTTTTCTCGTCGGCGGTCCGCTTTCACCCGAGCGAGGGGCCCAGACCCGCGTGCAGCGCAGCCAAGCGTGTTCGCGTTCTTCCCAACCTTCAGCGTGGCACTTTCAGCGTGCAAACCCTCAGCGCGCCAACCTTCGCGCGAGCGGAGGGGTGCGGGAGTTGGAGCGCGGGAGAGGGCGCGTGTAGAGGCGAGGGGCGTAGACGTCTTTCACCAGGTTGCGCACCTCGGTGAACAGCGCCGCTCCTTCGAGGATGCGGGTCCCGGGGTCAGCGGCGGGGCAACTGCCCAGAATCACGCGCCGCAGAGCATGGCATGGCAACTGCTCTAGCCAGGTTCGCCGGCGCCGATGATGCCGGTCACCAGGAGCCCCCATGACCCACCTCGACCCGAGCGTCCTCGCCACCGTGACCGGCGGCACCCTGTCCTCGGCGCAACCGGCGCAGCAACAGCAGCCGAAGGCGCAGCAGCAGCCGCTGAAGATCCAGCCGCTGCAAAAGGTCGAGATGCCCGAGCTGGGCCCGCCGCCCAAGTCGATCCCGCTGGGACCGTTCACGCCGTCGGAACCCAAGGCCAGCCTCAGCGCTTGATTCCTCGGCGGCCACCGCCGTCGATCTCGTCCACCGCAATCGCCACCCCAAGACATAGGACCCAGGACCATGAACAACGCCACCAAGACCGAAGCCACCGAGACCGCCGCGCCTGTCATCGAGACCATCGAGAGCGAGAACCTGGTGACCGCCACCGGCGGCCACGTCTTCCCGATTGCCTACGGCTATGCCGCCCCCGCGTACGCGTACGCCCCGGCGTATGCGCCGGCCTACGCCCCCGCGTACGCTCCGGCGTATGCACCCGCGTACGCGTATGCCCGCCCGGTTGCCTACGCCCCGGCGTACGGCCGCTGGTGGCGCTAGTCGCTAGCCGCGCGCCTTCCACGCCGCGAGGACCTTCGCTTCCTTGTCGGGCTTGATCCCCGACGAGCGTGCCTTGGCTCGCTGATCCTCGGGCAGCGTGTCGAGCCACGCGAGCGTGTCCTTGGCGGTATCGCCGATCGGACGGAACGTCAGGCCGGCCTTGACCGCCCTGGCGTTCTGCAGCGTGCCGAACCCGGCGTACTCGCCTTTGTTGTCGATCCACATCGGCAGCTCGCTCCAGCCCTCGACCCCTTGCTGGTCGAGGAAGTCGGCCGCGACCCAGGTCAGCTGGGCCTTGCCGCCGACCGCGCGGTTGACCGCGTCGAGCACGTCGCGCATCGTCGTGCGCTGCACCGGCCCGAGCGCGTTCATCGTGCCGACCGTGCCGTCCTCGATCACGCGGATGATCCACGCGCCGAGATCGCGGCCATCGATGTACTGGACCGGCGTCGCGCCGTCGCCCGGCGCGAGCACCTCGCCGCCCTCGGCGAGCCGGGTCGGCCAGTGGCTGAACCGGCCGCTCGGATCGCCGGGCCCGATGATGAGGCCGGGGCGGATGTTGGCGACCCGGCCCGGCATCGCCGCCTCGGCGGCCTGCTCGGACAGCGCCTTGAGCGCGCCGTAGTTGGTCTTGATGTCCTCGTTGGTCGGATCCGGGATCGTCGCGACCGCGAGCGATTCGTCGGCGTTGACGATGTCCTCCTTGGCGTAGACCGAGATCGTCGAGATGAACACGTACTGCTTGATCCGCGGCCCGAGCAGCTCGGCCGAGGCCTTGACCAGCCGCGGCACGTAGCCCGACGGATCGACGACCGCGTCCCACGACCGGTTCGCGAGCGCCTCGAGGTGGCCGTCGCGGTCGCCGTGTAGCTTCTCGACCTCGGGGAACAGCCCGGGGTGGGTCTTGCCGCGGTTGAACAGGGTGACGGTGTGGCCGCGGGCCAGCGCCGCGGTCACGATGTGCGGCCCGAGGAAGCCGGTGCCGCCGAGCACCAGGATCGACTTCTTGGCCGGCGTCGGCGCGGGCTGGGGCGACGGGGCGGCGGCGGTGGCCGGGCTACCGGTGCGGCTCGCGGTGCAGGCGACGGCCGCGCCGGCGGCGAGCGATCCGAGGACGAACGAACGACGGTCGAGGGTCATGACGGCTCCTTGCGGGACAGCTGCGTGATCCGGCGGCGAAACCCGGCGCCGAGAAGCGTGGCACATCCGATCCAGATCGCGACCAGCGGGATCGCGGCGCCGATCATCGCGCCCGCGCCGCCGATCGCGGTCAGCCCGGCCTCGAGCCAGCTCGCCGCGAGGTCGCCGAACCGGTAGCCGATCAGATCGATCGCGTGCTTGGCGCGGTACTTGTCGTCGGGGCTGACCGCGGTGAACAGCAGCTCGCGCGCCGGCCGGGTCAGGCCGTGGGTCGCCGAGCGGCCGGCGATCTGGACCGCCGCGAGCACGGTGAGCGACGGCACCGCCGCGAGCACCGAGAGCCCGGCGAGCTGCAGCACCGGCAGGATGGCCAGCACGGCGCCGACCCCGAGCGCGCCGAGCGCGGGCCGCGCGATCACGGTCTGGAGGATCAGCGCCGCGACCGAGACCCAGAGATCGATCGTCGCGAAGTACTCGGTGCGCGCGGCCCGGTCGGAGATCGCGTCGTGGACGATGTGGGCCTGCTGGAGGTAGAGGAACGTCGCCGCGAACGACGTGCACAGCACGTAGCCGACGATCGTCGACAGGAACGGCGAGCGCACCACGCCGGCGATCCCGGTGAACGCACCGCCGCCCGACGGCGCGTCGGGGCCGCGCGGGGCCGGCCCGGCCGGGAGCGCGGCGGCCGCCCGCCGCAGCTGGTGAACGCCGAGCACCGCGAGCTCGAGCAGCAGCGCCGAGATCACCAGCACGCCGGCCGGGCCGATCGTGGCGACCAGCGACCGCGTGACCAGCGGGCCGACGAACGTGCCGACGGTGCCGCCGGCGGCGATCGGGCCGTAGACCCGGCGCGCGGTCTCCGGGTCGAGCAGATCGGCGAGCAGGCTCCACAGCACCGAGACGATGAACAGGTTGAACACCGCCGACCAGACGTAGAACACGCGGCCGACCGCGATCGGCGCGACGTGGCCGCGCATCACGACGAAGAACCCGACGGCGCACGCGGCCGACGCGTGATACGCCCACGGCACCACGGTGCGGCGCGGGCGGCGGGCGAGCAGCGCGCTCCACGCCGGCGAGGCGACGCACACCGCGGCGAACGTCGCGAGGAACAGCCACGGGATCTGATCGGGATTGCCGTCGAGGATCAGGGCATCGCGCACCGGGCGGAACGCGCTGTAGCTCGCGAGCAGCGCGGCGAACGTCAGCGCGCCCCACAGCGCGACCGCGAGCTCGGCGCCGGACCGCGCCGGGTGTGCCGGGCGAGGATCAAATCGAGGATCGAATCGAGCGGTCACGCGCGCGATCGACTCTGCACATTGCCAATCTCGCCGTCGAGCGATATCCGCATGAGACGCGTGCGACGCGGCCGGTGCTTGCTGCGACGACTGCGACGCGCGCTGCGAGGTAGACTCCGCAGGTGAGCAAGGCCTTCACCAAGGAGTCCGATGACGCGCCCGTGCCCAAGGCGCGGTTGCGCGGGGCGCCGGTCCCCGAGCCGAACTACATGACGCCGGCCGGCGAGCGCGCGGCGCGGCTCGAGGCGGCGCGCTGCACCGACGAGGAACGGCTGCGCGAGCTGACCGCTCACCTGGCGACCGCGCAGGTCCTCGAGCCGCCGGCCGATCGCGGCACGGTGAGCCTGGGCGCCACGGTCACCGTCGAGGACGAGTCCGGCAAGCGGACGGTGTACCGGATCGTCGGCGCGCTCGAGGCCGATGCCCGGCGCGGCCAGGTGTTCTGGCAGTCGCCGATCGGCGAGGCGCTGTATGCGGCGCGGGTCGGCGACGCGGTCGTGCTGCCGCGCGGCGAGGTCGAGGTCGTCGCGATCGACTACGCCTGAGCGGTCCAGCGGATCGCCGCGCCGGATGCATCATGGATGGATGAATGCGTCATGGTCAGGCGCGGTCAGGCGAAACCCGCCAACACTCACGGCGGCACCGGCCGAGTCAGCGCTCGGTCGCCGGTCGCGTGCGTCGCGCGGGCCGCTGGGCCTACGGCCGCGGGGCGTGCGCCCAGCGCACGAGCACGGCGTCGTCGCCGCAGCGGGCGGTGTACGTCTTCGCGAGCTGCTTGGCGTCATCGCTGCGGCCGTCCATCACCAGCTCCCTGGCCAGCTCGTGGGCGGTCGTTGGCTCGCAGCGGTCGCCGAGCGCCGAGGTCAGCTGCATGATCTTGATCCGGCGATGCTGCGCGATGTCGGCCAGCTCGCGGCGCATCGCGGCGGCGCGGTCCGGCTTGCGGTTCGGCATGATCGCCGCCGCCCAGGTCACCACCGCGACGATGAACCCCGCGATCAGCGCACCGACGATCAGGCGCTGGCTGCGCCGGCGGTGCAGCGGCGCCTGGATCAGGCCGGAGGTCCGCTGGTCGATCGCCTGCCAGTCGGCGCCCGGCACCGCGAGCTTGAGCTCGTTGGTCGCGCGCCGCGCGTCGTCGAGCGCCGCCGGATCGACCTTGACGTCGTCGGCGTCGTCGCCCGAGGTCGCGAGCCGGGTCCGGACGTGCGGCCGCAGCTCGTCGTAGCCGGTGACGTTGATGCCGCGCCGGGCCAGCACCTGGCGCGCCCGGTCGAGGCTGCGCCAGATCTCGGGGAAGTCGTCGTGGGCATCGCGGATCGCACGCCAGGATTCGGGGGCGGCGTTCGCCCCGAGCTCCTGCGCGCGCTCGCACGAGGCGATCAACGCTTCTCCGATCAAGATCGCGCCGACCGCGCGATCACGTTCGTCGAGGGATGTCTGCGCGTCGCGATACATCGATCAAGAGTGTTCGGGATTTGCCGCGGGCTTGCAAGGGCCTACTTTGCCGCGCGGCGGCGCCACCGGTCGTAGGGCGGTCTCCCTCGAGGCCTCGGCTCAGTGGCATTCTTCGTCGTGCGTGTACGCGAACCCGATGTTGCGCTCGGCGACCACCTCGATCAGGTAGAATCCCAGCGGCTCGATGTCGAAGTCGGTGCAGGTCGTCCGCCCACGCCCGGCGTGGCCACAGCTCGCACCGGGGTAGCTGCACTCGGTGCGCTTGGGCAACAGGCACACGAGCAAGATCGCGATGACGAACGAGATGCGGGTCCCCCGCGACGTCATGCTGGGGTGACGCATCCCTAGAGCTTCAGCGCGGAGCAAGCGCCGGTCAAGCAGCCCACCGCCACGTCGACGGCGGTCAGCGCCAGGCCGGTCGCGAGTGAGCCGCCGTACGAGTACTGCTGGATCTGGGACGCCGCGATCGACGTGACCACGAGGTCCGCGGCCATGGCACCGAGCAGCACCGGCACGCTGACGTCCTGGTGCTTCACAAAGCCCGCGGTCGTGACGCAGCCGCCGTGGATCATCCCGGTTACCGCGAGCACCAGCACCACGCGCTTCATGGTCCGGATCATACCCGGCTTGCAACCCGCGGGAGACAAGCCCCAGGGTCGGCCGCACGGATAACCGCGCGATACCACATCGGGCAGCTCGTGGCACATGCGCTGCACAAGGGTTGCCTCATGCAAACCACCACGCCCATGGTCAACGCCCTCGAATCGATCGACTTCGACCTGCTCGCCACCGTCAGCGGTGGCTGTCACAAGGGCTGCTGCCAGCCGCCGCCGGCCCCGCCGGCGCCGCAGCAGACCCAGATCATCCAGATGCCGCAGGCCCCGGCCGCCGCGCCGCCGCCGCCGTCGTCGGGCCCGCAGGTCTCGACCAGCGTCAGCATCAACGGCCAGCCGGCCGCGTAGCAGGCTGCTGGAACCTGGATCCGATTTGCCAACACGAGTCGGCAAACCGGGGCTTCTCAGCAACCTGCTGGGCGGCGTAGTCGCGCCACTCCACCTACCCGACGGCCGCAGCGTTGCAAACGCTAGCGGCCATCGATCGTTTTGATCGCGGCAGCGCTCACCGCGGCGCGCGGGGCTTGCGGTCGGCTCGCCGCGATCCGCGCGACCTCCGGCACCGCGGTCGCCGCGATCCGCGCCATCGCGACCGACAGCGCGGCGGCGAGGCCCTCGGGAGTCTGCTGGCGCAGCGGCTCGGTCTCCTCGAACTGCCGGGTCCACAGCGCCTCGTTGGTCCGCGCGTCGGTCAGCACCAGCTCGAGCACGATCCGGCCGACCCACGCGGTGTTCGAGCGATCGACCTCCTCGATCGCGAGCACCCGGCCGGCGAGCACGACCGGCGCATCGGGCACCAGCTCGCGGACCACGCCGCGGAACTTGCCGCTGGTCTGGAACGCCTGCTCGAGGTAGTTGCCAACCATCGCGCCGGGCGGGCTGCTCCAGCGCTGGTACTGGTAGTAGTCGAGCCGGTACGGCGTCGTGCGGTAGACGATCCGATCGTCGTCGTACGCCTGATCGGTCGACGGGGTCTCGAGCACGAGCAGGGCCTCGCCGCCGGGGGCCTGGGACGCCGGGGCCTGGGACGCCGGGGCCTGGGATGTCGGGGCCTGGGATGCCGGGGCCGCGGGCTGGCCCGCGAGCTGATAATACCGGGTGTCGGGCAGCTTGCCGCCGCACGCGGCGCACGCGAGCGCGGCCCCCAGCACCACACGGGTCGCGCTCATGGCAGCTGCCTTTCCGCGGGCGCACTCGAGAACAACAGCCGCGACGGCTGCTGGCGAACGTCGCGCGCCAGCTCCTTGAAGCTGCGGCTGGCCTGGCGCAGATCGAACACCGCGGCGCGCAGCGGGCCGGCGTTCGCGCCGATCAGCTGCTTCAGCTCGGCGACCACGTCGCCGGCGCCGGTCAGTAGCGGCGCGACCTGGCCATCGATCAGCTGCGACGCGCCGGCGACCAGCTGGGTTGCGCCGTCGGTGGTGTGGCGGATCGACGCCAGCGTAGCGCGCAGCCCGGCGCGGTTCTCGTCGACCATCGCCCGGAGCGACCCGCTCATCGCGGCGAGGTTGGTCGCCGCGGTCTTCGCCGGACCGGTCACCCCGATCAGGCTGTCGGTCAAGGCGTTCGCGCGCTGCATCACCGCGCCGGCGCCCTGCATGACCTGGTCGGCGCGCTGCATCAGCGCGGTGGTCTGGTCGACGATGGTCTGGGCCTGGGCCTCGAGCTTGTCGAGCACCCCGGTGCCGGCGGTGATGTCGGCGCCGTCGGCGAGCACCGGCGCCGCCATGGTGCCGTCGCGCAGGTCGATGATCTTGAGCCCGGTGATCCCGGCGTACTGCTGCAGCGCGCGGGTGTCGGCGTGGATCGGCGTGCCGCACTTGACCTTGATCTTGACCGCGACCTTGCGGATATCGTCGGGCGGCACGCTGAGGTCCTCGACCGAGCCGACCTTGATGCCGTTGAGATAGACCTCGGCGCCGGGCTCGAGGCCGATCACCGAGCCGTCGAACACGATCCGGTAGTGATCCGAGTGCTCCCAGAACCGCAGGCCGCCGAACACGATCAGCACCATCGCCAGCAGGGCCAGCGTGATCGCCGCGAACAGTCCGACGCGAATCTCTTGTGCTTTGGCCGCCATGATGCCCTCTAGGTCGCCGCGGTCGCGCCGGCGCCCGCCGGGTGGTCCGCAACGCGGTGAAAGAACCCGAACACCTCGGGGTCGTCGCTGTGCGCCAGCTCGTCGATCGAGCCCTCGGCCTGGATCCCGCCGTGGGCGAACATCACCGCGCGGTCGGCGATCGTCTTGATGCTCTCGAGCTCGTGGGTCACCACCGCGAGCGTGACCCCGAGCGCGGCGCGGAACCGCAGCAAGGTCTCGTCGATCCCGGCGGCGACCACCGGATCGAGCCCGGCCGAGGGCTCGTCGCAGAACACCAGCTCGGGGTCGAGGATCGACGCGCGGGCGAGCGCCGCCCGCTTGCGCTGGCCGCCCGACATCGCGGTCGGCATCCGGTGCTCCATGCCGGGCAGCCCGACCAGCGCGAGCCGCATCCGCACCATCTCGCAGATGATCGACTGCGGTAGCTTGGTCAGCTCGCGCAGCGGCAGGGCGATGTTGTCCTCGAGCGTCATCGAGCCGAACAGCGCGTCCTGCTGGAACGCGGTGCCGGTCCGGCGCAGCAGCCGGCTGCGGTCCTCGGGGGCGAGCTCGTACATCGACTGGCCGAACACGATCACCTCACCGGCCAGCGGCGGCAGCAGGCCGATGATCGTGCGCAGCAAGGTCGACTTGCCGCAGCCCGAGCCGCCGAGCAGCGCGACGATCTCGCCGCGCGCGATCGTCAGGTTGATGTGCTCGAGGATCGGCTTGTCGTAGCCGATCGCGAGATCGCGGCACTCGAGCAAGATCTCGCGGTCGGACATCCGGTTGCTGGTTCGGGGACTCATCCGTGCCTCATCCGTGCCTCATGAACGTGGTGATCGTCGCGAAGATCGCGTCGACCAGGATGATGAAGAACACGCTGGTGACCACGGTCTTGGTGGTCGCGGTGCCCACGCTGCTCGCGTCGCCGCCGGCCCGCAGCCCCATGTGGCTCGCGGTGAACCCGATGATCCACGAGAACACCAGGCTCTTGCCGAGGCCGTGCATGAAGTCGAGCAGCACCACGCGGTCGACGATCCGGGCCCAGAACGTCACCGCCGGCAGGTCGAGCGTCGCCGAGGCGACCAGCATGCCGCCGAGGATGCCGACGAAGATCCCGATCAGGGTCAGCGCCGGGCCGATCACGGTGATCGCGAGGAACCGCGGCACGATCAGGAACCGGACGGGGTTGATCCCCATCGTCGACAGCGCGTCGATCTCCGAGCGGACCTGCATCGTGCCGAGCTCGGCGGCGATCGCCGCGCCGGTGCGGCCGGTGATGATCACCGCGGTCATCAGCGGCACCAGCTCGCGCACCATCGACATGCCGATCATGTCGGCGACGAACACGCCGGCGCCGAACCGCTGCAGCTGGACCGCGCCCTGGAACGCCATCGTCATGCCGGTCAGGAACGACAGCAGCGACACGATGAAGATGCCCTCGACGCCCATGACCTCGAGGTGGTGGCGCACCGCGCCGGCGGGCAGCCGGGCGCGCCGGGTGACGATCCGCGCGAGCTGGTGCACGGTCTCGGCGACCAGCCGGGCGAACGCCACCATGCTGGCGCGGAGCTCGAGCAGCCCAGTGCCGAGCCGCTCGAGCAGGGCGTCGAGCGTGCCGAGCTCGATCACGGCCTCGGGGATCCGGGCGCCGTCGTCGGGCAGCAGCACCAGCGCGGCGCGGTGCTGATCGGCCATGTTGACGAGCTCGACCTGCTTGCCGCTCTGGGCGAGCTGGCGGTGGATCAGCGACAGCACGGCGAGGCCGGCGGAGTCGATCCGGCCGGCGTACGAGAAGTCGAGCACCAGGGTGCGGACGTTGCGCCGCCGGATCGTCGCTCGCAGCTTGGCGTGGACCACGCGCGCCGTCTGCACGACCAGATCACCATGGAGGTGAACGATCGCGGACCGACCATCGCGGCGGATGGTCGTGGGGGAGGGCGGCATGACTTACGCTGACCGTGCAAGATCGAGCGCAGCGCCATCTATGTGAATCGATGAGGCGGGCCGTGCGGTACTGCCACGGCCCCGGGTGCGCCGTCGCCCAGCGTGCGCCGTTGCGCGCCGGGGCCCCGGGGTGCGGGGCAACCGGCGCTATTCGCCGGCGCTATTTGCCGGCGCTATTCGCTATTGCCGGCGCTATTCGCTATTCAATGATGACGACCTTCGAGGTCCACACCGGCGTGTGGTTGCCGCGCGGGCCGGTCAGGTCGCTGTTCTGGCCGGGCAGCCAGACCGGGGCGAAGCTCGGGTCGACGGTCGGCGTGGTGCCATCGAGCGCGACCGCGGCGAACCACAGCTGGGGCTTGGTGGTGTCGGTCGGCGCGCTGGCGGGCGAGCCGGCGAGCGACAGGCCGTAGGTCCGGCGCGACGAGAACGCGACCCAGTACAGCTGCTTGCCACGGAACGTGCCGTGGTCGGGGCTCCACCTGGGCCACGAGTTGGTGGTCAGCGGGTCGTCGCCGCCGTTGGCGTTGGTCAGCGCGATCGGCGTGCCGCCGGTGGTGGGGACGACGTGCAGGGTCGCCGAGATGTCGTTGTAGCCATCGCACGGGCCGCCGCCCCACGCGGTGTTCGGGTTGCTGTTGGCGGGGCCGTCGCACCGCGACTGGTTGAACACGACGTACTGGTCGTCGTCGCTGATCGCCGGGTAGTAGCTGGTGATGTTGGCGGCGCGCGGCACGAGCATGCGCGGCGCGGAGGTCATCTGCTGGCCGTCGGAGTCGGCGAGCCAGATCTGGCCGCCCTGCACCATGTCGCCGGTGATGTGATCGGCCTGGATGTCGGCGGCCGACGGGGTCCACGACACGAACGCGAAGTGGCCGCCGGTCGGGCTCCAGAACGGGTGGCTCATCTGCTCGCCGGTGATCGAGTCGGTGAACAGGTGATCCTTGATCATCGTGAGCGTGCCGTCGCCGGTCCGCAGGGTCAGGTCGCCGTACTCCATCGTGACCATGCGGCTGCCGTCGGGCGAGAACGTCGACATGCCGGCGAACTTCTTGGCGGTGAGGCCGGAGCCGGGGACGATCGGCTGGGTGGTGGCGACGTCGAACACCGAGAAGTAGCCGGGCTGGCTGCCGCCGAGCGAGAACGACAGCTTGGCGCCGTCGGGCGACACGGCGTGGCAGCCGACGCACTGGGTGTCGGTCGGGACCTTGGGTGCGCTGTCGCTCGACAGGTAGATCTCGGGCGGCTGGCTGGCCTTGCTGAAGTCGTAGCGCGCGATCGCGGTGTTGAACGTGGTGTCGCCCTTGCCGGCGGTGGTCCAGTAGTACAGGCCGCCGGTCAGCGCGACCTTGGACCACGCGAGCGCGGTCGGGGCGGACTCGGCGAGCATCGAGCCGTCGGCGGCGGCGAGCCGCACGGTGAGCTGGACGTCGGCGGCCTCGCTGACGCCGGCGAGCTGGTTGGCGATCGCGTCGGGGATCGTGACGATGCACGCGTCGGGGAACGTGGCGGCGTTCGGCGACGGCTTGCAGGCGGCGTAGAACTTGTAGTCGAGCAAGGTGCCGTCGGCGAGCGCGATGCGCGCGAGGGTCTGCGACGGATCGGACTTCTTGGCGTGGATCTCGATCGGGGTCATGTTGACCGGGAACAGCGAGCCGGCGAGCGGGTACGCGATCGACGGTGCTGCGGCGGCGCTGGGCGGGCCGTCGAGCTTGCCCTGGTCGCCGTCGTTGAAGCCGTCGCCGAGGCCGGTCGTGGCGAGGCTGGCGGTGAGGGTGGCGGTGGCCATCTGGTCGCTGAGCTGGGCGGTGATGGTGTACGGGCCGGCGGCGAGCACGGTGGCGTTGCCGCTCTGGTCGAACGAGATGTTGACGTCGTCACCGCCGTCCCACGAGATCTGGCTGGTGACGTCCTTGGTGTTGCCGCTGGAGTCCTTGGCGGTGACCTTGAACGCCTGGGTCGCGCTGTAGCCGCTGCCCGACGGTGCGAGGGTCACCATCGCGGTGGGCGGTGTGATCGTCAGCGCCGCGCCGTTGCCGTCGTCGTCATCACCGCCGTGATGCGAGCATGCGGTCAACGAGGACGCTCCGAGAGCCATTATCAGTGCGAGAGTCGATCCGACGTGGAGGGAGGCCATGGCGCGCATGATATGCGGGACTCGGCTCCGTCGGAAGTTATGGCAATGTGCGCCGAGGGCACACGTTGGCGACGAGCGCAGCGCAGGTCACGGAATATGTAATCCAGCGTTGGCTTCTGTGACCATTCATTGATTCTCAATCTGCTGCGAATGACACCCTGCGAATGCTCGGCTACGCCGATGTGGTCGCGACGGCGCCAGTCACCTCTGAGCCGGCCTCTCCGAGTCCGGCCTCGCACTCATCTCGTGCCTTCGGCTTCCGGTTTCTGCCGCTGGTGTTTCGCAGGACTGGTGGTTCGCAGGAGCGGTGGGAGAACGCGTACGCCGGGGGTGCTGCGCCGTCGGGTCCCTCGGCTTCCGGTTCTGCCGGTTGGTGGTTCGCAGGAGCGGTGGGAGAACGCGTACGCCGCGGGCGCTGCGCCGTCGGGTCCCCCCTCGCCGCTCAGACAGTCCTCGCGCTGCGAGACCGCGGACGGCGTGCCTTTTCGTCGGGCGGCGTTTCCCTACCTCGTCACGTGGGAGCGCTTGCGGAACTCGCGGACGAGGGGGGCCCGACGGCTTGGGCGCCCGCGGTGGCGTCGGATGACGCGCTGCCGCGGTGACGTCGGATGACGCGCGCTGCCGCGGTGGCGTCGGATGACGCGCGCGGCTTGAGCCATGGTGCCCGATTGGGCCGATGGGTGCCCGACCGACTCGATGTCTGGGTGACGCCGGTCAGTGCTTGGATTTGGGGGACGAGGAGTCGCGGACCGAGAACGGGACGTCGGCGGCCTTGAGCGCGGCGTGGAGCTCGTCGATCCGGCCTTCCGGGGTGTCGCCGACCTCGGTGAGCTCGGCGCTGCCGGCGGCCTGGCAGGCGGCGACGGCCTGGTCGCGCGACATCGGCTTGCCGTCGACCGTGATGCCGGCGGCGGAGATCCGGAGGGCGCAGCGGTGGGAGACGAGGGGCTGGACGGAGCCAGGGCCCGTTCCGGAGCCGCCGCCGCCACCGAGCCCGAAGCCGGTGCCGCAGCGCAGGTACATCGCCGCGGCCGCGACGACGCCGAGCAGCAGGGTCCACAGCGTGACCCGCCGCCGGACCCGACGGCGATCGACCTGCTTGGCGACGTCGCGTACGAACTTCGGATCTCGCTGCGGCGGCGGGGGTGTCGATTGGGTCATGGCGTGGTCGGTGATGGCGAAGGAGCCGGCGGGGTCGAAGGAGCCGGTGGGGTCGAAGGAGCTGGCGGGGTCGAAGGAGCTGGCGGCGGCGAAGGAGCTGACGGGGACGAAGGAGTCGGCGGAGTCGAAGGAGCTGGCGTCGAAGGAGCCGGAGTCGAAGGAGCCGGCGGGGACGAAGGAGCTGGCGGCGGCGAAGGAGCTGGCGGCGGCGAAGACGGAGGTGAAGGCGAAGCCGGTGGGGTGAGGGCGGCGGGGTCGACGAGGGTCGCGAGGGCGTGCTGCTCGGTGAGGCAGCGGTCGAGGTCGCGGTGGAGGCCGTTGAACAGGGCGGCGGGGAGCTCGGCGAGGGTGAGCGCGGGGGCGATGATCACGAGATAGCGCGACAGCTCGGTGGTGCCCAGGTGGAGCGCGGCGATCCGGCAGATCCGGAGGTCGGCCGAGCGATCGCCCAGATAGGCGAGGGCGACGTCGGGATCGGGGCTGTGCTCGAGCAGCGGGGCGTCGATCGGGAGGCGCCGGTCGCCGGCCTCGAGGGCGTCGATCGTGCCGGCCCTGGAGATCCGGATGACGAGCGGCGTGCGGGAGCTGAGGTCGGCGTCGAGGTTGGCGAGGGCGCGCCGGCGGAGGGCCGCGACGGCGGGTGGCGGCGCCGGGGGCAGCGGGGCGGGCGCGGGAGTGGGCTGGGCCGCGTGCTCGGCGGCGGTGGCGCGGATCAGCGCCGCGAACACGACGATGAACAGGACGTCGAACAGCGAGGTCAGGTCCGGCGGCCGGCGGACGTGACGCTTCATGTCGGGTCTCGGGCCGGGTCTCGGGCAGGGTCTCGGGGCGCGCGGGCGCGGCGTCGAGCATCCCAGGCTTCGAGGTTCTTCTCGGCGGCGTCGATCCAGGCGGTGAGCCGCATGCTGAAGCTCGCCGACAAGAGGATGCTGCAGGCGAGGCCGGCGACGGTGGTCCAGACCTTGAGGGCGAGCGGGCCGAGCAGCTTGGTCAGGTCGCTACCGGTGTACGCGAGCGACAGGCCGAGGCCGAGCACGGTGCCGAGCAGGCCGAGCTGGCGCAGCAGGTCGGTCCAGAACCCGAGCGCCGGCTCGAGGCGCTGGGCGCGCATCTGCCAGCTCCGGACCTGCTTCTGCGCCCACGCTGGGTCGCTGGCGTCGAGGATCGCGTGCGCCTCGTCGCGGATGGTCTGGATCTCGAGCGAATATGCGGGCTTGGCATCAGGCTCGGTGACGAGGGCCTCGCCAAGGTAGTCGGTCAGCGAGCGGACCCAGGTCAGCTCGCGATGGACGTGCCACCAGCCGGCGAGGAACACCAGCACGATGAACGAACAGAGCAGGATCGTCAGCCCCCAGCCCTGAACGAACGGCTCCATCGCCGGGCATCATACTCGCCACAGGGCCCCGGCCGGCAAACTGCCGCACGGAGGCTGGATGCGGCGGCTGGGGCGGCGAGGCTGGATGCGGCGAGGCTGGATGCGGCGAGCCGATGCGCGGCGCCGACGCGCTCACCACTCGTGCAGGGCGTTGCGGTGCAAGAGTGACGTGTAGCGGTGACGAGGGGTCCTGATCGCCACTCCCGTCAGAGTCAGTCGGGGACGCAAAAGTGCCGCGCACCCGGGATCTCGACGCTGGTGGTTGGGCTGGATGCGGGCCCTGACGGCAGCGGAAGCCGGGCTCCGAGGCCGGGGGTGAGGGCACGAGTTGTCACCTGAGGTCGGCGGGATGTAACCCGCAGATCCGCATGATCGGGGTTCGGACCCACGGATCACCGCAGGGTTACGGGGTGGCACGCCGGCTGCTCCTATGGGGCAACACACCACAAGGAGAAATGTCATGTCGAACCTGCTGATGCCCGTTGAAGCCCAGATGCTCGAATCCGTCACCGGTGGCACGACCACCGCCCGTTGCAGCAGCTCGGACCAGCTGATGACCACGCTCAACACCATCCAGAGCTCGATCAGCTCGATGGGCAGCAGCAACAACAACAACGGTGGGTTCACGACCACCGAGGCCCTGATGATGGGCATGATGATGAGCCAGCGGAACAACGTCGTCGTCGTCCGCCGTCCGTTCTGGTGATCGGTGGGCTCCTGCGGGATGGTCCCCGCATGAGAGCGATAGCCATCACCAAACCTGGCGGACCCGAGGTCCTCGCGCTGGTCGACCGGCCCTTGCCGGAGCCATCGCGGGGCGAGGTCCGCGTCCGGGTCCGCGCCACGGCGATCAACCGCGCCGACCTGCTCCAGCGCATGGGCGCCTACCCAGCGCCGGCGGATGCGCCGCCGGACATCCCGGGGCTGGAGCTGGCCGGCGAGGTCGATGCGCTCGGCCCCGGCGTCGAGCGACTCGCCGTCGGCGACCGGGTGTTCGGCCTGGTCGGCGGCGGCGGGTACGCCGAGGCGGTGGTCTCGCACGAGCGCGCGCTCGCCGTGATCCCGGACGGGATGTCGTTCGAGGACGCGGCGGCGGTGCCCGAGGCGTTCATCACCGCGCACGACGCGATCGTCGGTCAGGCCGGGCTGCGCGGCGGCGAGACGCTGCTGGTCCACGCGGTCGGCAGCGGCGTCGGCACCGCGGCGGTGCAGCTGGGCCGCGCGCTCGGCGTGTACGTGATCGGCACCGCGCGCACCGCGGACAAGCTCGAGCGCGCCCGGCCGCTCGGCATGGCCGCCGGCGTGGTCGCCAAGGACGGCAAGTTCGCCGACCAGGTCCGCACGCACGGCGAGCCGAGCGTGGTGCTCGAGCTGGTCGGCGGGCCGTACGTCGACGAGGACATCCGGGCGGTCGCCCCGCTGGGCCGGATCGTGCTGGTCGGGCTGCTCGCGGGTGGCCGCAACGAGGTCGATCTCGGCGGCATCCTGCGCAAGCGGCTCCGGATCTTCGGGACCGTGCTGCGCGCGCGGCCGCTCGAGGAGAAGATCGCCGCGATGCGGTCGTTCGAGGCCCACGTGGTGCCGCTGTTCCGCCGCGGGCTGCTGGTGCCGGTGATCGATACCGTGATGGACCTCGACGCCGCGGCCGCCGCGCACACCCGGATGGCGAGCAACGCCGGGTTCGGCAAGATCATCTTGCGGGTGTAGCGGGGCGCGCCGGCCGGGTCGGCACCGGGGCGTCGGTCCGGTAGATCGGTAGCAGGTTGACCCGATCGTCCCACGACGGGTGGCGCTGGTAGAACCAGTCGAGCCGGCGCTGCGGCGAGCCCGCGAGCTCGGGGTCGGCGGCGAGCGCGGCGTCGAACTGGGCCCGCAGCGCCGGGTCGGCGGCGAGCAGCTCGCGCGCGGCTTGCTCGGCGACGTACGACTCCATGTACTCCTTGTGCTCGAACACCGCGTTGAAGCTGCCCCACCGGGCGAGCGAGTCGGGCAGCGCCGGCTCGAGCAGCTGCATCACCAGCCGCGCGCTCGGCTGGTCGATCGGCACGAAGA
This sequence comes from Kofleriaceae bacterium, assembly GCA_036271215.1. Taxonomy (GTDB): domain Bacteria; phylum Myxococcota_A; class Polyangia; order Haliangiales; family Haliangiaceae; genus JABFXX01. Next base: position 24,707 of record DATBBB010000372.1, read on the forward strand.
TCGCGCCGCGCTCGAGCGTCCGGGTCTCGGACGTCCAGCGCCCGTCGAGCACGACCGGCGTGCGGCCCTCGAACGGCGGCTGGTAGCTGACCTTGGTCGCGCGGTAGACCTCGAGCACGGCGCGCGGCTCGCCGGCGATCCGCGCGTAGCGCAGGCCGTGGCGGTCGAGCACCGCGGCGACCTGCGCGGCGAACCCGCCGTCGATGATGTAGCCGGCGCGCGGGACGTGGATCGTCGTCTTGGCGACCAGCTCGTCGAACAGCGGCACGTGCCAGACCTCGGGCGCGTGCTCGTCGTAGACGATCCAGTCGGCGCCCGACAGCTCGGACGGCGTCTTGTGATAGGCGTAGCCGCGGAACGCGATCTCGGTGTGGTGCTCGCCGGTGTCCCACGCGAGCGTGACGTCGCGGCCGCCGAGCGCCTGATCGGCGCGGTCCGCCGCGGCCTCGGCGGCGAGCCACTCGGCGCCGTGCGCCCGGGCGGCCTCGACGACCGCCTGCAGCGCGTGGTAGGTGCTGGTCGCGCGCTCCTTGTAGGTGCGCCAGCTGTGGGTCTCGACCAGCATGCCGAGCCGGCTGCGCGCGCCGGCGTAGTTCTGCGAGAACCGCGGCGGCGCCTCGGACAGCGCGAACCCCGACGCCGGATCGTCGTTGGTGACGAACGACGGATAGAACGCGACCGGCAGGTGGCCGAGCTCGGTCAGCCGCTGGACGGTGGACGCCGCCAGCGCGCCGGCGGTGACCTCGAGTCGATCGGCGCGCGGTGCGAGCGGCGCGATGTTGATGCTGATGTCGTGCTCGAACTTGGCGCCGTCGGTGGTGTGGAGATCGAGCAGCAACGTCGGGTGGTACGTGAGGAACGCGTGGAGCAGCGCGCGGATCTCCGGGGTGTCGGCCTTGACGTAGTCGCGGTTGATGTTGAGCCGCGCGTCGTTGGTGCGGAACCCCATCTCGGCGGGGCCGCGCTGGTTGGGCCGGTTGTTCGGGCTCACCTGCTCGTGGCCGTCCGGGTTGACGACCGGCACGAACACCAGGTCGACCGCGTCGAGCGCGCCGGGGGCGATCTTGCCGTCGAGCACGTCGCGCAGGAACCAGAACCCGGCGTCCTTGCCCTCGATCTCGCCGGCGTGGATGCCGGCCTGGAAGTACACGACCGGGTGGCCGGCGCCGCGGCTCACGTGGAGCGCGAGGATCGGTCGATCCTCGCCGGTGCGGCCGATCTCGTCGCAGTGCGCGCCGGCGTAGGCGCGCGCGAAGTCGTGGCACAGCCGGATGACCTCGTCGTAGCGACCGGTCCTCACGTACTGCGACGCCTCGGCGGTCGTGACGAGCGCCGGGCGCGCCGGGGTCGCGCAGGCCGCCCCGAGCGCCGCGGCGGCGAAAATCCCGAGGGCCGACCAGCGGCCGCGGTCGACGGAACCGGCGGCCACGCGGCCGCGCTCGACGGAACGGGCGGCCACGCGGCCGCACTCGACAGAACGGGCGGCCACGCGGCCGCGCTCGACAGAACGGGCGGCCACGCGACCGCGCTCGACGGAACCGGCGGCCACGCGGCCGCGCTCGACAAAACAGGCCACGAGCGGTGTGCTCATGGCCTTCGTTACCACGCCGGGGCGACGAGTCCGGCTCGGTGGCTGCGCGGGACGATCCCGGCCCGTGGATATGGGGTCGGTCTCGGTCCTCAGGGCCTTGTGCGACCCGGCGTGGAGCTAGTGGTGATGCTCGTCGTCCTTCTTCCCAGACCCCGAGTGGTGGCTGCCGCCGCTGTCGCCTTTGGCCGGCTGCGACTTCTGGCCGCCGCTGTCGCCTTTGGCTGGCTGTGCCTGCTCGCGGTGGCCGCCGCCGCCGCTGGAGCCGCCGCCGCCAGCGCTGGCGTCGACGCGGACGCCAGCGTCGACGCGAACGCCGGTGTTGACGCGGACGGTGGTGGTGGCGCGGATCGGCTCGGCCGGGCGATACGGCCGGGGGCGGGCTCGCACGACGTAGCCCGCGGGCCGGTAGTGCGCGTACGCGTAGGGCCGGTCGATGCGCAGCACCGCGCTGGGCGGCCGGTCGTAATAGAACCAGCCGGTCGCGTAGTTGTTCGAGCGGTACCAGGCGTCATTGTAGTACCGCCAGTAGAAGCCGTCGGTATAGAACACCGGCTCGTCGTAGTCGGCGACCACTTGAACGCCGGGGCTCACCTCTACGAGATCGGGCGTCGCGGCGAAATCGCCACTGACACCAACATTCGCGTTCGCGGTGTAGCCAACATCAGCTGACGTAAAGCAGCCACCCGCAGCAGCAGCCGCCGCAAGCAGCACGGCGGACAGGATCGTTCCACGCATAATCAGATTGCCTCCAGTAGGTGAGCACCGCGAGCATGCCCCATGCCACCGTCATAATATGCGAAAACACGTCCAAAACGCCCCCACTATGAGCGCCCGTACGCACTCGGAGCGTGGCGCCAGCGTCACAGTGCTCCACCGCTCTGGCATCGCCTCAGAAAAATCGGCTAGATAGCCGGAGCCGGGAGTGCCGGGCTGCGACCGCCAGCGACTGCCGCGTTATGGTTCCCTTCATGGTCTCGAGCTCTGCCAGCTCCATCCGCCAGTATCTCACTTCGCTCCATCCGGAGCGTCGCGCGGCCATCGCTGCGGTCCGCCGGGCCGTCAACGCCGGATTGCCGCCCGGGTTCGAAGAGACGATGCAGTTCTGCATTCGCGGTCCCTGACCCGAAACTTATCAGGCGAGCCGCGGGCAGGCTCAGGCGACCTCGAGCCAGAGCTCGTTGCGGCGCAGGATGGGCAGCGTCACCGGCCAGTCGTACGCGGCGAACATCACGCTGCCGCGCGAGGCCAGGCCCGCTTCGAGGACCTGATCGAGCAACACCCGCTCGTGGGCGGCGATGTTGTCGCGCGTGAACCGGCCGCGGAACCGGAGCGTGGCGACCGTGCGCGCGGCGACCTCGTGGAGCTCGACCCCCGGGTGCGTCGGGTGCGGCAGGCTCGGGAGGGTCCGGCCCGGCGGCATCACGAACGACACGGCGTAGCGGCCGTCGCGCATCGCGGTGATGACCGGGGCCGCGCGGCGCAGCATCTCGGCGGTGCGGTTGGCGCCGCAGACGTAGTTGGCGAGCCGGCCGTAGCCATGGTCGAGCGCCTGCTCGAGCGAGGGGACGTCGACCTCGGCGCGGGCCTCGATGCGAGTGCCGTAGTGCCGGAGCTCGAGGTCGCCGATCTTGGCCTCGACCTGGTAGGCCGGCTCCTCCATGAACCAGCGGGCGAGCTCGACGCGCAAGGTGCTGATCGCCAGCGCGGTCAACCCGCCGGCGAGCAGGCCGCGGCGAGTCGTGGTGGCCCGGGCATACGCGATCCCCGCCGCTGCTGGGACCGTCAGCAGGCTGCCGAGGAGCGCGAGCCGGCGCCAGCCGACCGGTTGATGTGCCACGGTCGCCGGCCGTGGCAGATGGAAAAACACCGAGGGCAGAGGGCCAACGTTCGCGGCCGGCTTCTCAACGAACGTGAAGGTGTTCATGCAGTACTGAACAGCAAGCGATATGCCGCCGGGATCCGCGCGCCAGGACGCACACCTGGCTTCATGGGAGACAAACCTTCGTGGCAGCAGCGCGCACATGGTGCGTCGACGCAACGGCTGTCATGCCACGTGAGGCGCGAATGGCTGCGCTGCATGCTGTGAATGCGCTTGGGAGGCGGATCTAGCTTTGCGTCTGCGAGTATTTTCGAGCTGGTACGCGGGTCAGGCGCGAATCGCGGAGCGAGCGCGAGTAAGCGGGCACGGTTAGGTGTCACCGAACGCCAGGACGAGCAGCCGCCGGCCAATCCGGTGGGCAGCCGGAGCAGGAGGTGAGGCGGTGTGATCGTCGTCAGGTGCAGCGATGACGAGTGAGGCGAGCGCGCATGGAATCGCGATGGGCATCGCGAGGCCGTGCAGCCCAAGCCGCGCTCGGGGTCGAAGCCACGATCGCCGGCCAGTGCCGAGCAAGCGCCGGGTATTCGCGGTCGCAGGCGCCGGAGGCGGGGCAGCCTCCGGGCAAGCGACGAGCGAAGTGGCCGCAGGCGGCGAGCGCCGATTCCGTAGCGTACGACGAGCGAAGTGGCCGCAGGCGCCGAGCTTCGATCCATAGCGTACGGCGCGCCGATCAGTAGTAGACGATCGGCTGCTGTCCTCCCCAGCCCCACGGCGACGACGCAGCGGCGACCGCGTTCTGCTGGTTGCGCTCCTGCATCACCATCATGAACATCATCATCTCTTGCGGGTTCATCCCGCTGTTGTTGTTCTGCTGGCTCATGGACTGGAGCGAGTTGAGGATGCCGGTCAGGGCCGTGAGGACCTGATCGCTGCTCGTGCCAGTGGCGGTTGTGGTGGAGGTGCCGCCACTGACCTGGGCGAGGGCAGTGGGGTCGATGGTCTGAAACTGGTCCTTGTTCGACATGGGTGGTGTCCTTTGTCGGATACGTCGACCAGTCACTACAGCAGCCGACGTGCCACGATCGGCCGCAAGCGATCTCAGGTAGATCAGACCCACTCCGGACGCCGCCCCAGGGAGGCGGGGGTCGTAGACGTCTACTGCGGGATGCATCCGCTCGAGGCGATCCCCAGAAGGCGCCCCCAGCCCGAAAGTCACTCCCGTCGCGGCAGGCCGGGGCCCGGTCTGGCGGCCACCGGAGCCCCGTGCTGGCCGGCCGGTGAGCGGTCAGCGCCGCCACAGGTTGCGGACCACGCCGGTCCACTCGACGGCGTTCTCGGCGATCGCGCGGAACAGCCGGTACATCGGGTTCTGCAGCGGCTCGGCGGACGGCTGGGTCGGCGCGACGTTCGGCAGCGCGATCTCGATCGACATCAGGCCGGCGCCGACCTCGATCGTGCGCTCGGGTGAGATCTGCGCGAGCAGCGCGGCCATCGCCGCGTTGGACCCGAGGATCTCGCAGCGGAACCGCTCGACGCCGCGCTCGGCCGCCGCGGCGACCAGGCGCAGGAACAGCAGCTTGCCGAGCCCGCGGTGCTGGGCCTCGTCGGCGACCGCGAACGCCGCCACGGCGGTGTTCTGCGGATGATCGAGCCGGATGAACCGCGCGATCGCCAGGCCGACGGGGACGCTGCCGGAGCCGACGGGGACGCCGGCGGCCTCGAGCACCGCGCCGATCGCCAGGTGGTGCTCGTGGTCGACCTCGCACAGGTAGCGCAGCTCGTCGTCGGACAGCGACTGCTTGGACGCCAGGAACCGTGCATAGCGCGACGCCGGCGACAGCCGCACGAACCCGGCGCGCAGGATCTCCTTGTCCTCGGGGCGGATCAGCCGCACCAAGACCTGGGTACCATCCTGGAGCACTGCGCGCTCGAGGTAGTCGAGCGAGAAGAACCGCGGCGTGGTCATGGCATCCGCGGCCATCATACCCGCGGCGGCGTCCGGCGCGGCGCCTACGCGCTGCGCGAGCCCGCCGCCAGGACTTCGCGCACCCCGCGCGCTTCGTCGGCGCTCCCGGCGTCCGCTCGCGGGTTGATCAGCTCGATCGTGACGTTCGTGTCATCGATCGCGGCCAGCGCGGCGCGTCCCTGCTCGACTACCGCACCGAGCTTGTCCGTCGCGACGGCAAGCAACCCGTATGCAGCCCTCGGGGCGATACGCGAGCTTGCTCGCCGGCGCGTCGTCGTCTCTGGGGGGGGGCGTCAGCCGGTCGTTTCTGGCCACAGGCGTTCGGTGCCTCGATGATCCCGCCGCGTTGCCGAAGGGCAAGGGATTTCCGGATTCTGGTCAGCTCCTAGGCTTCTAGGTCATGTGCTCCAGTGTTCCCGGGTGGCCTCC
>DATBBB010000373.1:0-17248 GCA_036271215.1 Kofleriaceae bacterium
GACCTCGACGTCGACCGGCTGCTCGACGACGCAACCGCGATCGGCCCAGAAGCGCTGGAGCGTGAAGATGAGATCTTGCAGGTACATGGCGCGGAAGCGGGGACCCTACCGTCGGGCCGTCATCCGGTCAAGCCATGGTCATGAGCTAAGTCCCTCAGATCTCTTGGCGTTCTCGCCAAGCGACGGCAGGTCTTCCGGCGAGAAGCGGCGACAGGTCCTCCGGCGAGACCCACGCGAGACGCCCACGCGAGACGCGCCGCGGGCGACCGCGAGCGGACGGGGTCGGGGCAGCGACTGTGACTACGACGACGAGCTCGCGTCCGCACATACCTCGCGCCGCCTGCGCACGCGCCGGCGGTCCTTCGGCAGGCGCGGCCACGATGCCCCGGCCGCGCAGCAGCCCGCGACGCTCTCGCGTGTCCGCGTTCTCCAGCGCGCTACGCGCGAGCGCGCCATGCACGAGCGCTCGACCGCCGGTGCCGCGCGGTCACTCGGATTCGGCCACCGAGTCGCCGATCAGGTTCGCGACCTCCTTGGGCTCGATCCGCCCCGCGAGCACCGCGGCCACGCCCTGGAGCACCGGCATCCGGACCCGCAGCCCGCGGGCGAGCTCGACGCCGGCGAGCGCCGCGCGCGCGCCCTCGGTCCGCGCCGAGTCCGCGGTGACGATGCCATCGGCGAGCCGGCGGCCGAGCTGGTAGTCCGCCGAGCGATCGCTGGCGCGCACCAACAAATTACCGAGCCCGGCGAGCCCGGCGAACGTCCGCGCCTCGGCCCCGGCGGCGACGCCGAGCCGCGACGCCTCCGCGACCGCCCGCGTGATCAGCACCGCGCGCGGCACCGGCCCGACGCCGAGCCCGTCGCACAGCCCGAGCGCCACGGTGTACGCACCCGACAGCGCCGACGCCAGCTCGACGCCGACCAGATCCTTCGAGCCGTAGACCCGCAGCACCGGCGGCGCGTTGAGCAGCCGGCGGCCCTCGCCGACCACCTCGTCGAACGCCGACGCGATGACGATCGACGAGTAGTGGCTCGCGGCGAGGTCGTCGGGCAGCGCCGGCCCGGCGATCGCGCCGATCTTGAGCGTCGGCAGCCCGGCCTCCATGACCTGCGAGACCCGCTGGTTATCGTGCGACGCCAGCGCGCCGACCGCATGGACCACGATGTGGCTGCCGTCGAGCACGTCGCCGAGCTCGCGCGACCGGTCGCGCACGTTGGTCGAGGTCACCGCGAGGATCACGAACCGCGCGGTGCGCGCGAGGTACCTGGGATCGGCGGTCGCCTCGAGCGGCTCGGGCAGCGGCGCCGCCGGTAGCCGCGGGCAGCGCCGCGTGGTGCGGATCGTCTCGACCAGCCCGACGTCGCGCGACAGCAGCACGACCCGGCGGCCGGCGCGCGCCAGCACCGAGCCGAGCGCGGTGCCGAACGCCCCGGCGCCGACGATGCCGACGGTATCGCCGCGCGCGCTCACGTCGCCTCCGGCGGAATGTGCGCGGTGCGGTTCTGGTAGTAGTAGAGCAGCTTGACGTCGTCGACCTGCAGGGTCTGGTCGCGGCGCGACACGATCGGCCGGGTGTGATAGCTCGACAGCCCGCGCACCGCGTCGTCGATGATCGAGCCCGCCGCGTGCGAGACCAGGAGCGGGTGCTCGGCGCCCCACGCCGGGTGATCGGCGAGCCGCGCGCGCAGCCGCACCAGCTGCTCGAGCACGATGGCGAAGTCGACCCCGAGCTGGCCGGGCGCCAGCCGCATCAGGCGATAGATGTCGCGGGTCCCGGCGGCGCGCGCGATCGCGTCGTACACCGCGCGCGCGGCGAGGTGGGTCGCGTGGAACACGGTCAGCGCCGGGTACGCCGCGGCGAGCCGGCGGCCGAGCGCCCGGGTGTACTCGGCGTCGCGCTGATCGTCGTCGGTGACCTCGCCGTCGGCGCCGCGCACGAAGCTCGCCGGATCGACCGCGCGGCCCGCCCGATCGATCGACTCGCCGTCGTCGGTGACGTCGTTGCCGAACGGATCGAGCGGCCGGCCGAACCGGACGATCACCGAGCCCTCGTGGACCAGGATCTTGCGGAAGAACTCGAGCAGCCGGCCGACCCGCGAGAACTCGTCGTCGGTGATGATGTAGCGGCTCTTGCCGGTCTCGGCGAGGTAGTCCTCGATCAGGGTCTCGGCCTCGAGCACCAGCCGGTAGTTGATCGTCGCCGGCACGATGTACAGCCGCTTGCCGGGCGCGCCGTCGCGCACGCTGTTCTTGTACGCGGTGACCGACGTCCCGAGCAGGCCGAGCTTCAAGTTCTTCTCGACGAGGTTCGACCGACTGCGCGTGCCGCCGGGGAAGAACAGCGAGTGGTAGCCGTGCTCGAGCAGCACGGCCGAGTACTCCTTGAGCACGTCCTTGTAGAGCTCGAACTTGAGCCGGCGGTCGACCCGGTACGCGCCGAGGTTGCGCATGAAGTACGAGATGAACGGGTTGGAGAACAGGTTCTTGCCGGCGCCGTACGTCGTCGGCGGCAGCCCCGCGCGCAACAGGCCCAGGCCGATCGCCGGCGAGTCCATGTTCGACGAGTGGGTCGGCGTGACGATGATCGTGCCGCGCTCGGCGCACGCGCGCGCGACCGCGAGCTCGCCGTCGGCGTGGATCCGCGCGTCGAGGTTGCCGATCGTCTGCACGCCCTCGCGCAGGCTGCCGATCGGCGAGAAGATGAAGCCGAGCAACATCGGGCCCACGCCGGTCGCGAACCGATACACCCGCGGATCGAAGTTGCCGACGACGTCCTTGCCGTAGTGGCGGACCAGGGCGCGCAGCTCGTCCTGCTTGTCGGAATCGGACATCGCGAGCAACCGGCGCGACAGATCGCGCCACCGGTCGGTCGCTCCCGGCTTGCCGCCGGCCTCGAGCCGCCGGATCTCACAGTAGGCGACGTCGTTGAGCACGTACTCGAGGGACGCGTCACCGCCGCGCCGCGCGTCGTCGATCTTGCGCGCGATGACGCGGCGCTCGACCTCGGCGAGCAAGCGCTCGCGATCGGCGTTGAACCGCTCGAGGCGGTTTTCAGCTTCCCGGACTGGCCGGTCACTGCCCATGGTTGTGGTGATATCACGCAGTTCGGCGCGGATCTTCTCCTTGCGCCTTGCACCGCTGGTTGGAGTATGCTGATGATTGGGTGACGCGGAGCGGTCCTTGTGAGGATGCTCCGGGTCGCGGCCTCCGGTTGGGATCTAAGTTCCTGCTGGGTGGCGTGAGAGTGAAGAAGGACACTGGATGTCCCCTACCAAACGTTCACGAACGACGAAGAAGCCCGCCGCCCGGGGGAGCTCGGCCAGGACCGCGAGCACCGCGGCCAAGGGAAAACGCCCGGCTCGCCGGAATTCCGCGCAGACCGAGTTATTTGCAAAGCTGCCCGAACGGGGCGCGCGGGCCGTGCCCAAGCCAACCAGTCGCAGCAAGCCGAGCGGGTCTGCGGGAGCTTCGGCCGCTTCGGCCGCTTCGGGACGAGCGGCGGCGGCGGTCCCGGTCAAGCGAGAAGCCGCGGCGAAGTCCTCCGAGCGCGCCCCGCGCAGCGCCGGACGCACCGCGAGCCCCGGGGCGGCAAACGGCCGAGCAGCATCGACAACAACCATGACCGGCATGAGCGGCGGCGGCGGTGGGGGTAGCGGCGGCTTCGGTGGGTTTGGCAACTACGATCCCGCTGCCTCCGAGGCGGCGTTCCTGGCCAAGGTCGCCTCGATGGCGCAAGCGGCCAAGGCAGCGCTGCTGGCCGAGGCCCAGGCGGCGCTCGCCGCCGAGGCTGCCACGCCCAGGGGGGCTCCGATGGACCCAGACGACGAAGCAGACGACGACGAGCTCGAGGACGACGAAGCGGCCGAACCGGAGGCCGGCGAGACCGACGACGTCGGCGAGGCCAACGAGACCGGCGAGGCCGGCGAGACCAATGACGCCGCACCCGGCGCGACCCCCGCGGCCCCGGTGGCCAAGCGGCGCGGCCGAAAGCCTGCCCCGCTGCCGTTCACCGAGCCGCTGCCACCGCCGCGCGCCGCGTACACGCTCGATGGCCCGGTTCCCCCGGAGGCCGAAGGCCTGCCGAGCAACGTCGGCGCGCTGCTCGGCATCGGCCAGCAAGCGCTCGGCATCAAGACGTTCCGCCCCGGCCAGGCCGAGGCGTTCGGTCACCTGCTGGCCAACGAAGACCTGCTCGCGGTGATGCCGACCGGCAGCGGCAAGTCGCTGCTCTATCAGCTGACCTCGCTGATCGTCCCCGGTGTCACCGTCGTGGTCAGCCCGCTGATCGCGCTGATCAAGGATCAGCTCGACAAGATGGTCGCCAAGGGCGTGTCGGCCTGCAAGATCGACTCGACCCTGACGGTGAAGCAGCGCCGCGAGGTCGACGCGCTGCTGCGCTCGCCCGGCGGCAAGCTGTTGCTCACCACGCCCGAGCGGATGGCGGACCCCGAGTTCCGGATGTTCCTGCGCGCCGCGTGCGGCGGGATCGGCGTGTCGCGGTTCGTGGTCGACGAGGCGCACTGCGTCTCGCAGTGGGGCCACGACTTCCGCCCGGCGTACCTGTCGCTGCGCAAGGCGCTCGAGGATCTCGGCCGCCCGCCGGTGCTCGCGACCACCGCGACCGCGCCGCCGCACGTCCGCGACGACATCCTGTTCCAGCTCGGCATCGAGGGCGCGCGCACCGTCACCACGACGTTCGACCGCCCCAACCTGCACTACGAGGTGATCGTCTTCGGCGACGAGGACGAGAAGTTGAAGACGCTCGTGACGCTGCTGAAGAAGCTGCCGCGTCCGGGCATCGTGTACTGCGCCACGGTCAAGAAGGTCGAGGAGCTGTACGAGGCGCTGACCCGGTGGGGCGTGCCGACCGCGCGCTACCACGGCCGGATGAACAAGCGCGAGCGCGACGAGAGCCAGCAGACGTTCATGGACTCGTCCGACCTGATCATGGTCGCGACCAACGCGTTCGGCCTCGGCGTCGACAAGTCGAACATCCGCAACGTCCTGCACTACCACGTGCCCGGCTCGCTCGAGGCCTACGCCCAGGAGGCCGGCCGCGGCGGTCGCGACGGCAGGCCCGCGCGCTGCGTGCTGCTGTTCTCGCCCGACGACGTCGCGATCCAGGAGTACTTCCTGTCGGGGACCTATCCGACCAAGCGCCAGGTGCTGCAGGTCTACGACGCGCTCGACGCGTTCACCGAGCTGCACCGCAGCGGCAACCACCTCGCCGAGGACAGCCCGCCCACGGTCGCCAACGTCGCGCTGTCGGCGAGCGTCGGCCAGCAGCGCACGCGCACCGTGCTGTCGCTGCTCAAGGACGAGCAGTTCATCACCGAGAAGGAAGGCGGGGTCTACTTCGTCAACGATCCGCCGGCCGAGCGCCAGCAACTGATGGATCGCGCGCGGCAGTACGAGGCGCGCCGGATCGCCGACCGCCAGCGGCTCGACGCGCTGCTCGCGTACGTCAAGGCGCCGGGTTGCCGCAACCAGGTGATCCTCGAGTACCTCGGCGAGCAAGATCCGCCGAAGTGCGGCCGGTGCGACAACTGCCTGCGGTCGCGCGAGCTGGCGCTCGCGGCGTCGACCGAGGCGACCCGCCTGGGGGCCTCGCTGCTCCGCCTGTTCGAAGAAGAGACCGCCGAGATCAAGCCGCGGCGCGAGGTCCGGACCCGCATGGTGCGGATCGATCAGCCGCCCGAGGCCGCGGCGGCCACCGCCGCTGCTGCTCCGCCGCCCAAGTCGGGCCCCACCGTGCTCCGGCGCAGCTCCTCGGGGACGGCCACCCCCGCGGTCGCGGTTCCCGTCCCGACCCCGCCGATCCCGGCGCCGCTCGCGGTCGCGGCGGAGTCGAGCGGACCGGTCAGCGCGGTGCGCACCGACGCCGGCAGCAACGGCCACGGCGCGGATCCGGCGATCGCGCACCCGGGCCCGCCCGGCGCCGATCAGCCGCTCGAGGACAGCGACGAGCTCGAGGATGACGAGCTCGACGATGACGAGCTCGACGACGACGAGGACGGCGACGACGAGGACGGCGATGACGAGGACGGCGACGAGCTCGCCGAGGGCGAGGACGACGACCTCGATGACGACGAGGATGACGACGACGACGAGGACGACGACGACGACGATGACGACGACGAGGATGACGACGACGACGATGACGACTACGAGGTCATCGACAAGACCGCCGCCGAGCTCGCCGAGGAGGGCATCGAGGGCCCCGGCGAGATCACCGTGCTCGCCCGCAAGCGCGTCCCCAAGGTCGCCAAGCAGCGGCCCGATCTCGAGCTAGATTCGCCGTCGGCCAGCGCCGCGGAGGCACGGCGGAGGCGCCGCCGCCGCCGCCGCAAGCGGCGCGCGATGCTGCCGCCCAAGAGCGCGTTCACAACGCCGGTGCTGTCGACCGGTATCGCCGAGCCAACCTCGCGCCGGATGTCCGGCGGCGGTGGCCCGGTGATCGAGTACGTGCGCGGTCCGATGCGGATCGCGATGGCGCCGGTCGCGTCGGCCAACCCCAATGACGCCGGCGTCGGCCGCCAGCAGCGGCGCGGCAAGAAGCTCCGGCGCTGGGACCGCGGTCCCGGGTTCAGCGGCCCGCGCGTCGAGCGGTTCGATCGCGGTGGCGGAGGTGCCCCGGGCGGCGGTGCCGGGTTCGGCCCGCGCGCCGATGGCCCGCGCGCCGATGGCCCACGCGTCGATGGTTCCCGCCCCGATGGCGCGCGCCCGGCGCAGCCCTGGCAGGGCGCCCCCGGTGGTGGCAACGGCGGCGCCGATGGTGAGCGTCGCAAGCGACGGCGGCGCAGGCGCAGGCGGCCGGACGGCATGCCGGCGCAAGGCTTCGCGCCGGGCGGCAACAGCGGCCCGGGTGGCAACGGCGGCCCAGGCGGCAACGGCGGCCCAGGTGGCAACGGCAGCCCGGGTGGCAACAGCAGCCCCGGCCCGGGTAGCAACGGCGGCCCCGGCGGCGAGGCCCCGGTCAGCTTCTTCGCGCCGATCGGTGGCGGCGGCGGCGGCGGCGGCTCGGGACCGATCATGCTCGGCCCCGACGGCCAGCCGATGCGCAAGCGACGCCGCAGGCGGCGGCGGGGCCGCGGCGGCCGGCAGCGTGAGTGGCGCGCCCAGGGCGAGGGTGGCGGCGGTGGTGACGGCGGCGGCGGCAGTGGTGACGGCGGCGGCGGTGCCCCGTCCAGCGGCGGCGGCGCGGTCACCGACGGTGGCAACACCTAGCCAGCTCCACCGCCGCCCTGGGCCACCGGCCGCACCACCATGGCGGCGCGGTCACCGACGGTGGCAACACCTAGCCAGCCCGGATCATCCACCGGCACCCGGCCAACCGCCGCCCGCGTCGCCTGGATCCGGCTGGCCGAAACCGCGCGGACGCCGTACGCTGGATCTGTGCTCGACTGGCTCGGTTCCGTGCAGATCCGAACGCGCACCCCGCTGCGCGTCGAGCTCGATCTGACGCGCGCCACCGCCTGGACCGGCTGGGGCATCGCCGCGGCCGGCGGCTATCTGTGCTCGCTCGGCCGGTGGTTCACCGCCGGCGGCGTGATCGTGCTCGCCGTCGGCATCCTGCTCGCAACGCTGCACCGCAGGCTGGTGTTCGATCGCGAAGAGGGCTTGCTCCGCAGCGAACAGCGGATCTTCGGTGTGCGCAGGCGCGCAGCAATCCCGCTGTTCCACCTACGTGCCGTGGTGGTCGCCGCGCGCCGGGGTGGGATGTATGTCGCCTATGTCGAGCGCCGGATCGGCGGCACGATCCACCTCGACGAAGCCCGCCGCTCGGCGCCGCTGCTCGCGCTCGCGGAGGCGATCTCGGAGGTCGCCGAGCTGCGGCTGGTATTCGATGCAACCACCCGCGTCGCCGCGTCCGACGATCGCTAGATCGCGCCGGATCGAACTGGATCGCACCGGCGAATCGCCCGCACCGATTGAGCATCGCGCCGGAGCGCGCTACCGTCGCGGCGTCGAGATGCGCCGTTTCATGTGGGTCCTGGTGCTTGCGGGTTGTCAGAACGATGGTGCGGCCGCCAAGGATCCGCCGCCGCCGCCGCGCAAGCTCGCGGGCGTGTACCCCGAGCAATGGAAGTGCGAGTCCGTCGCCACGCTCGACGCGCTCGGCGCGGTGCTCGGCGGTACGGTCAAGCCGATCGACTCGCCGATGTCGGTGCCGCGCGGCGTGCCGCATCCGTGCAACTACGAGCTCGCGCTCGCCGGTGCATCTTCCAGCGCCTCGGCGAGCGCCTCGGCGAGCGCCCCGGCGAGCGCCCCGGCGAGCACCCCGGTGGCCGGCTCCGCCGCCGGCAGCGACGCCGCCGACCCGCGCCTCGAGTACTGGACGTTCGACATCGACTGCCGCGACGGCATGAAGCAGCGCGCCGACGCGCTGTTCGCGCAGTACCGCCAGACCAGCCGCGAGCTCGTCGAGCAGTACGCGGCGGTCGCCGACGCCGGCGCGCTCAAGACCGGCGCGCGGTCCGGCGGCAAGCACGCGCGCGGCCACGAGCCCGATGCCGGCGTCGAGGCCGCGCCGCCGGCGCCCGCGACCGACGTGGCGGTCGGCGCCAAGGGCCTCGATCACCACGGCCAGGGCCTGATCTTCATCGACGACGACGCGCCGTGCTACGTCCGCGTCGTCGGCAAGGACGCCGCGCGCCGGCTCGAGCTCGCCCGGATGCTCGCCCGGAACCTGACGTTCGCGAACGCGCCGATGACGCCGCGCGCGGCTCCCTGACCTGGGGTCCGCGATGGCCGCGAGCGAATGGAAGCCGCACCTCCGGCTCGCGATCCCGCTGGCGACCCAGCAGCTCGGGTTCCAGCTGATGGGCCTGGTCGACTCCGCGATGCTCGGCCACTACGACGGCGTCGGGCTCGCCGCGTCCGGCATCGGCAACAACCTGTTATTCTGGTTCACCTCGCTCGGCATGGGGGTCGTGATGGGGCTCGACACCGTGGCGCCGCAGGCGCTCGGCGCGGGCCGCACCGAAGCGGCTCGCCGCGCGCTCGACGCCGGCCTGCGGCTCGCGATCCTGAGCGGCCTGGCCTGCACCCTGCTCGTGCTCGCGTCGCCGAGGATCCTGACCCTGGCCGGCGTGGCGCCCGACGTGGCGGCCGACGCGCGGGTCTACACCGACCTGCGCGCGATCGGCGTCGTGCCGTTCCTCATGTCGATCGCGCTGCGCTCGTACCTCGCGGCACACAACGTCACGCAGCCGCTGGTGATCGCGGTGGTCGCCGGCAACCTCGCCAACGCGCTGCTCGATCTGGTGCTGATCTTCGGGCTCGGGCCGATCCCGGCGCTGGGCGTCGCCGGCGCCGCGTTCGCGACGACCAGCGTGCAACTCGCGACCCTGGCGATCTACTTCGCCGGCGTGCGCGCGATCGACGGCAGTGCGCCGCGACCGGCCTCGACCCGCGCCGATCTGCTCGAGATCCTGCGCCACGGCCTGCCGATCAGCGGCCACCTGTTCGCCGAGATCGGGATCTTCAGCGTCGCGACCGTGGCCGCCGGGCACCTCGGCAAGCTGCCCGCCGCGGCGCACGTCATCGCGCTCAACCTCTCGGGCCTGGCGTTCTCGGTCGCGCTCGGCATCGGCTCGGCGACCAGCGTCCGGGTCGGCCACGCGATCGGCGCCGGCGATCGCGCGCTCGCCCGCCGGCGCGGCGTGGTCGGGTTCCAGATCGGCCTGGTGCTCATGGGCGCGTCCGCGATCGTGTTCGTCGCGCTGCCCGGCGCGCTCGCGAGCCTGTTCACCGACGAGGCCCGCGTGGTCGCCGCGACCATCCCGCTGCTCCAGATCGCCGCGCTGTTCCAGCTGTCCGACGGCACCCAGGCGATCGGCGCCGGCGCGCTGCGCGGCATCGGCGACAACCGCGCCACGTTCATCGGCAACCTGCTCGGCCACTACGCGATCGGCCTGCCGATCGCGCTCGCGCTCGCGTTCGGCGCCGGGCTCGGCGCGCCCGGCCTGTGGTGGGGCCTGTCGGCCGGCCTGACCGCGACCGCGATCTACCTCGTGCTGCGGTTCCGCAGCCGGACCCGGCCCGGCGCGCGGCCGTGACCGTGCGACCGGCCTAGAACTCGCTGCCGAACCCGGCGAGGAACCGCAGCGTGCCGCGGCTCGGGCCGTCGAACGGCACCGCGAAGTCGAACTTGAGCAGCTGCGCCGAGGTCTGCGGGATCAGCATGCGCAGCCCCAGGCCCGCGTCCTGGTGGAGCTGCATCTGCGCGATCGAGTTGGCGGCGTCGCCGAGATCGTAGAACGCGACGGCACCGACCCGCAGCACCCAGATCGGATACGGCAGGGTCCGGGCCTCGAACTCGGCGTCGAAGTAGCGCTGGCCGGTGAACTGGTTGATCGCGAACCCGCGCAGGCCGGTGTCCGAACCGAGCGCGTAGAACTGGTTCTGGGTGTCGTGCCAGCGGGTCGACAGCGACGACTGCGCGAGCAGCCGGACCGCGCCGGCGATCGGCGGCGACGCGCCGCGCACCGAGACCGTGGCGGTGTTGTCGATGAACTCGCCGTCCTGGTGGCGGCCGCCCAGGCCGGTGGCCACGCGCACGAAGCCGTCGCGGGTCCACGGGATCGTCCAGCCGACCGCCGAGCTGAGCCGCTCGAAGTTGTTGTCCGAGCCCAGGAACTTGAGGCCGACCCCGAACACGACGTCGAGGTCGGGGCCGGTCCGCAGATCCTCGGCGAGGTCGAACGCGGTGATGTTGCGCAAGGTCCGGTAGCGCGGCGTGAACATCACGTACTCGACGTAGGGCACCGAGGTCACCTCGGAGCGCGGCAGCACGTTCGCGATGAACGCGGCGCGCTGGTCGGCGGTGCCGTCGAAGCTGTCGAGCGGGCGCGGCCGCTGGCTGTCGACGTCGTGGCCGAACGACAGCTGGCTCTTGATGTCGGTGCCCCACTGCCGGGTCACGTAGGCGCTGGCGTCCCACTGGTGCATCTCGTACTCGCGGCCGAACTGGGTGACCGCCATCGTGGTCGGATCGACGTAGTCGTAGGCGCGCAGCCCGGTGCCAACGAACTGGCGGTTGATCGCGAACCGGTGGGTGAACGTCGCGCCGGCGGCCCACTCGCTCGACAGCGACCACAGCGGGCGCGACAGCGTGATCGTGCTCTGCGTGCCCTCGGAGTGCAGCGTGTTGTGCTCGGTCAGCTCGTTGCGGTTGAGGATGTCGGCCACCTGGGCCTGGAAGTTCAGGTGCTCGCCGTCGAGGTTCTTGTCGATGAACAGCGGGCCGACCGCGATCGAGCCCTGGTCCATCGTCAGCGCGGCGGCGAGCACGTCGCGCCGGCCGAGGAAGTTGTTCTCGGACAACGACGTCGTGAGGTTGGTCAGCTTGCCTTCCTGGAACGTGTAGGCGGTGTTGAGCCGCAGGCTCCAGATATCGCGGGTCACGATCAGCGCGTCGACCGTGCCCGGCGCCGGCGACCGGACCGGGACCACCGCGACGACCGAGGTCCACAGCGGATCGCGCAGCCGGCGCGCGGTCTCGTCGATCCGCAGCTGATCCCACAGCTCGCCGGCGGACACCACGGTCTCGGCGGTGATCGTCGATTCCTTGGTCGTGACGTGGAAGTGATTGAAGAACCGCAGGAACGGCGTCGGCTCGGCGAACACTTCCTCGTTGTAGACTGCCAGCTTGCGGATCACCTTGCCCCACGGCGCGGGCTCGAGCTCGAAGCCGCGCGCGGCGAGCGCCCGCTCCACGCTGGCGCGCTCGAGGCTCGACAGGGTCGCGAGCCAGTCGCAGCCGGGATCGCGCGCGGCGCATTGCTCCTCGGCGAGCGCGCGGTCGAGCTGGCCCGACGCGGTCGGCTTGCCGGGCGGTGGCGGCGCCGGCGTGCCGGGCCCCGGCAGCGGCTCCGCGGTCGGCTGGGTATCGGGCGCCTGGCTCGGCGGCGCCGGGGTCGCCGGGGTGGTCGACGGATCCGGCGCGACCGGATCGGCGGGCGGCGGCTGCGCGGCTGCGCGGACGCTGCCCGCGAGCACGACGCAAGCGATCGCGATTCGACGCACGGCGGCATCGTACACAAGCCGCGCGCGCGGCGCTGGCGGCGCGGTCACGTCGCGCGCGTGGGCGTGACCGACTCCGCGCCCGGCCAGCGCGCGCATGCGAGCGCGTCTTTTCCGTCTAGCCGAGCGCTTCGCGAGGCGATCGATGCGACGGAGACCGTATGCAATACGGTCTCCTAGCGCGAGCATGCGAGCGCGTCCGGGTCCTCGCCCCGCTACCTCGCCACGCCCCAGGTCACGCGCGGGTTCTTGCCGAGATCCTGGACGCCGGTGATATCAGCAAACCCGGCGGCGGCGAACCGGGCGCGGACCGCGTCGGCCTGATCGTAGCCGTGCTCGACCACGAGCACGCCGCCGGCGTTCAGGTACGCGCGGGCCTCGCTGCAGATCCGGTCGTAGAACCCCAGGCCGTCGGCGCCGCCATCGAGCGCCATCCGCGGCTCGCGCTGGACCTCGGCGGACAGGGTCGGGATCACCGACGACGCGATGTACGGCGGGTTCGCGGCGATCAGATCGAACCGGGCGTCCGGTGCGACCGGCGCCACCGGCGCGAACAGATCGCCCTCGCGGACCTCGACGCGATCGGCGACCCCGTTGCGCGCGGCGTTCTTGCGCGCGACCGCCGCGGCCGCCGGGGACAGCTCGGTCGCCACGACCACCGCCGCCGGGTACTCCTTCGCCAGGCTGACCGCGATCACCCCCGAGCCGGTGCACAGATCGAGGATCCGGCACGCGGTGGTGCGATCCGGCCGCGCCACGCGCGCGACCTCGATCACCGTCTCGGTATCGGGCCGCGGCACCAGCACCGAGCCGTCGACGAAGAACGGCAGGCCCCAGAACTCGGTCTCGCCGACCAGGTAGCTCACCGACTCGCCGGCGAGCCGGCGCTTGATCAGGCCGCGGTAGCTCGCCAGCTCGGCCTCGCCGAGCGGCTTGTCGAACCAGGTATAGAGCTGCATCCGCGTGCAGCCGAGCGCGTGGGCAAGCAGGAGCTGGGCCTCGAGCCGCGCCGCGGCGATCCCGGCTTCGGTGAAGCGCTGGGTCGTCCAGTCGAGCACGCCGAGGATGGTCCACGCCACGCCCCCGTATAGCAGGCGTCATCCCAGGATCACGAGATCGGCGTGGTTGATTCCGGACGGTCCGGTCACGACGAGCGCACCGGCGGCGGCGAGCGCGGTGCCGGCGTCGCAGGCGGCGAGCGCGGCGGCGGGGTCGATGCCGGCGGCGGCGATCGCCGCCCAGGTCGTGCCGTCGATCCAGGCGCCGGCCGGGGCCGGGCGGCCGGCCGGCCGGGGGCCGTCGATGCCATCGCTGCCGACCACGAGCGCGCTGCGATCGCCGCCGCGCAGCAGGCCCGCCAGCGCCAGCGCCAGCTGCTGGGCGCGCCCGCCCTCGCCGTGGCGATCGGGGACCCGCAGGGTCGGCTCGCCCCAGGCGACGATCGCCCCGGCCGTGGCCTGCCCTGCGAGCGCGCGCGCGACGTCCGCGACGTCGCCGGCGATCGGCTCCGCGCGCCACTCCGCTGCGATCCCGCGCGCGGCGAGCGCCGCGACCGCCGCGTGGGCCGCGCTCGCCATCGGCGCGATCACCGCCGCGTGGTCGGCGCGCACCACCGCGTGCGCCGGCAGATCAGCCCCCAGGATCGCCGGTGCCGCGATCCCGTACCTCGCGAGCACCGCGCGGGCCCGCGCCCGACGAGTCGCCGCGCCGTCGTCGACCGCCGGGGCAGCTGCCGGCGCGCCCGATCCCGCCGCCGGCGCGCTCGGTGCCGCGACTCGCGCTGCCAGCCACGGCCCGACCGTGGGCCCCGAGCCGATGACGTCCAGCGGATCGCCGATCACGTCGCTGACCGCCAGGGTCACGACCGGCGCCGCCGACGCCAGCGCGAGCTGGCCGGCCTTGATCGCCGACAGCGCGCCGCGCACGGCGTTGATCTCGTCGATCGGCGCGCCGGCCGCCATCACCGCGCGGATCACCGCGACGAAGTCGTCGAGCGCGATGATCGGTAGCTCGGCGAGCGCCGACGCGCCGCCGGACACCAGCGCCAGCACGCCGTCGCTGGCCTGCCGCGCCTGCATGAACGCCTCGAGCGCGCGGCCGGCCGCCACGCTGCGGGCGTCGGGCACCGGGTGCGCGGCCTCGATCACGCGCCAGCCCGCCGGCAGCCCGGCCTCGGGCCCCGCCGGCGCATCCGACCCCGGCCGTGGCGCGGATCGCGTTGCCTGCGTGGGGGCCGCGCCCGCGCCCGCCGGCACCACCGCGATCCCGTCGATGACCTCGCCCGCCCCGCTCGCCATCGCCCGCGCCGCCTTGCCGATCGCGATCGCGTAGCGCGGCCGGCCCGCCAGCCGCGCGGCGATCGCCGGATCGCCCAGCGCCTCGCGGACCCGGCGCGCCGGATCGCACGCCCGGATCACGTCGGCGAACACCGCCTCGGCCACGGCGCGCGCGATCACGCCGGCACGACATCACGAACCGCACGCCCCGCGCAAGCACGCGGCCGGCCCACGCCCCGTCGATCCACCGTGCTACCCCCAGAGCTCGCCTGAGATGACCCGGATCGCAAAGCAGATTTTGCGAGGTCGAGGCGCCGCGACGCAGGGCTACCGGGCGTAACTCGAGGAGCGGCAACGAAGAGATCGCAAAACCTGCACAGCGAGGCGGGTCAAATCAGGTGAGTTCTGGGGTCAGGTCCACCGTGCTAGGTTCGCCGCGATGCCTCCCGAGCTCGCGACCGCCACCGGCGATCCCACCCTCGGCACCCCGCTCGACACCAGCTCCGGAACCGCGCTCGGCACTAGCTCCGGCACCGCGCTCGAAACCACGCTCGACCCTAGTTCCGGCACTGCGCTCGATCCCTCGCTCGGCGCCTCGCTCGGCGCCCCGCTCGCCCCCGCGTCCGATGCCCCGCGCAGGCGCCCGCTCGGCTTCGAGCTCGCGCTGGTCGTGGTGGTCTCGCTCGCCGTCATGGTGCCCGGGATCTGGAGCTACACCCTGGTCGATCCGTGGGAGACCCACTACGGCGAGGTCGCCAGGATGATGCTGCAGAACCACGACTGGGTGCACACCGAGTGGCCGCAGCAGAACGAAGGCTTCCGCAGCAAGCCCGTGCTGACGTTCTGGATGATGGCGGCCGGGATGCGCGCGGTCGGCATGGCGGCCGACGGCGGCTACTCCGGCGAGATGGTGCACGACGCACGCACGATGATCGCGATCCGCCTGCCGTTCGTGGCGGCGGCGGTGTGCGGCCTGGTCCTCATGTGGTGGATGCTCGCGCGGCTGGTCAACCGCCGGCTCGCGTGGCTCGCGCTGCTCGTCGTCGGATCGTGCCCGTTCTTCTGCCTGGTCGCGCGCCAGGGCATCCCCGACGTGCCGCTGCTCGCGTGCGTGATGGGCGCGTTCGCGCTGTTCGCGCTGGCGGTCGAGGACGGCGAGCGGCCGATCACCGGGCTCGGCGCGCTCCGGCTCGGCCGCTGGACCGTGCCGTGGGACGCGCGCCACGTCGTGCTCGGCCTCGCCGGCGGCATCATCGCGATCCAGCTCATCTACTACGCGGGCTACTTCGCGATGTCGCCGCCGCTCGCGCTGCGCGGCGTGCCGCCGCCGGTGATCTGGCTGCCGCTGTTCATGCTGTGGCTGCTCGCCGGGATCAACCGCCGCGGCTGGCTGATCTTCCGGTTCCCGATGCTGCTGATCGGCGGCATCATCGCGGCGATCGCCAACGAGCCGATGCCGCGCCGGCGGCCCGGCCAGGCGTTCGCGGCCCACGTGTTCGACGACATCCTGCAGCCGTGGGACCGCCACGCCGCCGACCGCTACGTGATCGGCGCGCTGGCGTTCCCGTTCGCGTGGCTCGGCCGGTACGCGCTCGGCGCCGCCCCGAACCGCGCTCCGAACCGCGTTATCGATGCGTGGCGGACCAGCCGCGCGATCGCCGACCACGCGCTCGCGATGTCGGCGATCACCACGATGCGCCAGCTCTACCTGATCGGCTGCTACTCGCTGCTCGGGATCAGCGTCCTGGCCAAGGGCCCGCCCGGGGTCGCGGTGATCGGGCTGGTCGGCGTGTTCTACGTCGTGCTGCTCGGCCGCTGGCGCGCGCTGTACGACGGCGCGTTCGAGCTCAAGCGCGGCCTATTGGTCATGATCGCGACGTTCCTGCCGTGGCACATCGCGATGTACCTCCGCGACGGCGCCACGTTCATCAATGAATATCTGTTTTATCACATCCTCAATCGCGCCGCGGTCGGCGTCGACAGCTCGCCCGGCACGTTCGAGTACTACACATCACAGATCGGCCACGGCATGTGGCTGTGGGCCGCGCTGGTGCCGGCGGCGGTGACCGCGGCGCTCTTGCGCACGCGCACCACCACCCGCGAGGGCCGGGTCCGGTTCCTGGTGGTGCTGTGGGCGATCGGCGGCGTCGCGTTCTTCTCGCTGGTCCAGACCAAGTTCCACCACTACATCCTGCCGGCGGTCCCGGCGCTCGGCATCCTGGTCGCGTTCCTGCTCGACGACATCGTCGCCGGGCGCGACCGGCTGCACCCGCTGTTCGCGGCGATCGGCGTCGCGATCGTGCTGTTGATCTGCCGCGATCTCATGCACGAGCCCGAGCGCTGGATCGAGATGTTCGTGTTCCGCTACGACCGGCCGTGGCCCGCCGGCGATCCGTGGTCGGTCGATCCGTCGGACGGCGTGCTCGCGCTCGGCCTTTGTTCGGCGCTCGCGCTCGCCATCGCCGCGACCCGCTGGCGCCGGTTCGGCGTGGTCTGCCTCGGCGCCGCCGGGCTCGCGATCTGCGTGTGGTCGCTGCAGGCGTACATGCCGGCCGCCGGACCGCACTGGGGCATGGGCGACGCGATCCGCACCTACTATCACCAGCGGACGATCTACGGCCAGAAGATCGTCTACTTCGGCCTCGGCGAGCTCGCCGACGACTGGAAGGCCGCCGGCGAGCACTGGGCGTTCGACACCGAGATCCCCGACGGCCTGCAGGTCGGCCAGCCGATGACGCTCAAGCTCCAGGTCAACAAGGCCGGCGACGAGCGCCTGATGGAGCAGGAGCTGACGCTGACCGCGGCGGTCAGCGGGATCGGCGATCACACCGTCGAGCTGACCCTGGCGCCCGGCGAGCGCGCCCGGCTCGAGCCGCTGATCGCGCGCGGCAAAGCCGGCCCGCGCGGCCGGCCCGCGGTCCGCGCCGTCGACGCCGACCGGCTG
>DATBBB010000374.1:0-7868 GCA_036271215.1 Kofleriaceae bacterium
GGCGAGCAAGACGGCTAAGCGCTCGCTGGCACCGCGATCACGGAACAAACGTGGTCCGGTGCACTCGGGTGAAGTGACGGCGGGAACGCTTGGAGCTTGACATACCACGGCGGGCTGACCGTCACGTTCCAACCGAGGCAAAACACTACGTCCTTGTGGACGTCGGAACCGAGCCGAACTCCGTCGGAGATCAGCGTCACGCGCCCCAAATTCGACTGCCCACAATTCGCACTGGGCGCCCCCAGATTGGGTCGACCGACGGGGTTTAGTACCAAAGCCAAGTGCCCGGGGCCCGCAGCCGGGGTTCACCCGGCCAGCTGGACGATGCTGTCCACGACAGTCTCGAGGATGATCCGCTCCGCGAGGTCGCGGCCGAGCGCCTTGATCTGCGGGCCGGTGAACGCGCCGCCCGGCGAGCCGGCGGTGATCGTCGAGGTCAGCGTGATGTCGCCCTTGAGCGCGCGATCGGCGTTGGCGAGCTTCTGGGTCGCCACCGCGAGCGCCGCCGGCGAGTAGGCCCGGGCCTGCGCGATCAGCTTGTCGACGACGAACGGCGGCACGCCGAGCGTCGAGCCCCAGCTCGGCCGCGGCGCGCCGGTATCGCGCAGCACGAACACCTGGGACATCTGGCGGACGTGGCGCGCCAGCATGACGACCACGCCGACCGCGCTCTCGCGCTGATCGCACAGCGCCCCGACCGCCGCCAGCGCGCGGCCGCGATCCGCGGCGCCGATCGCGTCGGTCAGCTCGAACACCGTGCGCTCGCGGGTATCGGCGACCAGCTCGTCGACGTCGGCGGTGGTCACCGCGCGCCGGCCGGCGTACAGCCCGAGCTGCTCGATCGTCAGCGCGAGCCGCGATAGATCGTTGCCGACCGCGTCGATCAGCCGGGTGATCGCGGCGGGCTCGAGCTGCACGCCCTGCTGCTTGGCCTCGCCGCGGACCCACGGCGCGAGCTGGCGCGGCGCCTCGAGCACGTGCAGATACCCCTTGCGCGACAGCTGGGCGTACAGCTTGATCCGCTTGTCGAGCTTGGTCACCACGCAGGCGATCACGGTCGACGGGTTCGGCTTGGCGAGGTAGCCGAGCAGCGCCTCGGCGTCGTCGGCCGGCATCGCCGACAGATCGCGGACGTAGATCAGCCGGCGCTGCGCCATCATCGGCAGGGTCTGGGCGAGCGCGACGATCCGGACGCCGCTCGGCTTGCCCTCGACGATGTCGTAGTTGAAGCCGCGCGCGGCCGGCGGCACCACGACGTCGCGGATCGCGGTCAGCACGCGCTCGATCAGGATGGGGTGCTCGGAGTGCAGCACGTACATCGGCTCGAGCCGGCCAGCGGTCAGTTCTGCGAGCAGTTCGTCTGTGGCGTCGCCCGACACGTCGCGGGGAAATTACCACATCGATGGTGCTAGGCTGGCCGGCGTGAAGCTCTCACGGCGATCGTTTCTCCGAGGCAGCTCCGCAGGGGCGCTCGCGCTGATCACGGCTCCTCGCATCGCGGCGGCGCGCGGCCTGCTCACCGAGCCTCGGCTCGACGATCTGGTCAAGCGCACGCTGGCCGCGGCGACCAAGGCCGGCGCGAGCTACGCCGACGTGCGCGTGGTCCGGATCCGGACTGAGAGCATCGCGACCCGCGAGGATCGCGTCCAGCACGTCGCGTCCGGCGAGAGCTACGGCGTCGGCGTGCGCGTGATCGCCGGCGGCGCGTGGGGGTTCGCGGCGACGCCGAACGTCACCGCCGAGGCCGCCGAGCGCGCGGCAAAGGACGCGGTCGCGATCGCCCGGGCCAACGCGCCGTTCATGAAGCGGCCGGTGACCCTGGCGCCGGTGCCGGCCAACGTCGACGTCTGGCAGACCGCGCTGGTCAAGGATCCGTTCAAGATCCCGCTCGAGGACAAGGCCGAGCTGTTGCTCGCGGTCAACCGCGAGGCGATGAAGGTCCCCGGCGTGAAGTTCACCAACGCCTACTACAGCGCGCTCGCCGAGTGGAAGCTGCTCGCGTCGACCGACGGCGCGTACATCGAGCAGGAGATCGTCCGGCTGAGCCCGGGCTACGCGGTGACCGCGATCGACGACAAGCGCGGCGAGTTCGAATCGTGCGATCACCCGATCGCGCCGCGCCAGGCCGGCTGGGAGTACGTCGAGGCCGCGCCGCTGGTCGCCGACGCCCGCCGGATCGCCGAGCTCGCGGTCGAGAAGCTCAAGGCGCCGTCGGTCCAGCCCGGCAAGCGCGACCTGATCCTCGAGCCGTCGAACCTGTGGCTCACGATCCACGAGTCGATCGGCCACCCGACCGAGCTCGATCGCGCGCTGGGCTACGAGGCCAACTTCGCCGGCACGTCGTTCGCCACCCCGGACAAGCGCGGCAAGCTGCGGCTCGCCGCGCCGTTCATGACGTTCTTCGCCGACAAGACCACCCCCGGCGGGCTGGCGACCTGCGGCTACGACGACGACGGCGTCGCCACCGGGCGGTGGAACCTGGTCGAGAACGGCGTGTTCGTCGGTTACCAGACCACGCGCGAGCAAGCGGGCTGGATCGGCGAGCCGGCGTCGCGCGGCACGAGCTACGCCGATGGCTACGGCTCGATCCCGTTCCAGCGCATGCCGAACGTCTCGCTCGCGCCGGGCCCCAAGGACCGCTCGCTCGAGGATCTGATCGCCGCGACCGACGACGGCATCCTGATCTCGGGCGACGGCTCGTGGTCGATCGATCACCAGCGGTTCAACTTCCAGTTCGGCGGCCAGGCGTTCTGGGAGATCAAGCATGGCAAGAAGGTCCGGATGCTGCGCGACGTCGCCTACCAGGCCAACACGATCGAGTTCTGGAACGCGTGCGACCAGATCGGCGGGGCCAAGTCGTGGTGGCTCGGCGGCTCGATGTCCGACGGCAAGGGCGAGCCCGAGCAGGTCAACGCGATGAGCCACGGCTGCCCGCCCGCGCGGTTCAAGCAGATCAACATCCTCAACACCAACCGGCGGACCGCCTGATGCAGACCTCGTCCGAAGCCAAGCGGCTCGTCGATCGCGTGCTGACCCTCGCCGGCGCCACCAAGGGCGCCGAGGCGCTGGTCCGGGTCTCGAGCGCGCGCGAGGGCAACACCCGGTTCGCGGTCAACGAGCTCACCTCGGCGGGCGACGTCGAGCGGCTCACGGTCCAGCTCACGGTGCAGTTCGGCCAGCGCTCGGCGTCCGCGGCGACCAACCAGCAGGACGATCGATCGCTCGACGATCTGGTGACCCGCGTGGTGCGGATGGCGCGGCTCGCGCCCGAGAACCCCGAGGCGATGCCTGTGCTCGGCCACCAGAGCTACACCCCGGCCAAGACCGCCGTCGATCCGGCGACCGTCAAGCTGACCCCCGATGTCCGCGCCAAGGCCGCGGCGGCCGCGATCGCCGCGGGCGACGCCGCCAAGCTCGGCATGGCCGGGTTCGTCCGCCACGCCGGCGAGAGCCTCGCGCTCGGCACCACCGCGGGGCTGGCGGCGTACCACGCGTGGACGACGTGCGAGATGTCGTGCACCGCGCGCACCCCCGACGGCACCGGCTCGGGCTGGGCGGGCCTCGGCAGTAACCGCATGGCCGACCTCGACCCCGGCGCGCTGGCGAAGACCGCGGCCGACAAGGCCACCGCGTCGGCCCAGCCGCGGCGGCTCGATCCCGGTCGCTATACCGTGATCCTCGAGCCGGCCGCGGTCGCCAGCCTCGCCGCGTTCTTCGCGTACTCGTTCGACGCCCGGCGCGCCGACGAGGGCCGCTCGTACTTCACCAAGCACCGGCCGGGCGACAAGCTGTTCTCCGAGGCGATCTCGCTGCGCACCGACCCGACCGACGCCGCGCTCGGCGCCACGCCGTTCGATCGCGAGGGCCTGCCGATCGCGGCCCGGCGCTGGGTCGACAAGGGCGTGGTGACCGGCCTGCCCTACTCGCGGTACTGGGCCAAGAAGCAGGACAAGCTCCCCACCGGGGTCGGCGGCGGCTGGGCGCTCGACGGTGGCACCGCCACGCGCGACGAGCTGATCAAGGGCGTCCCGCGCGGCGTGCTGATCACCCGGTTCTGGTACCTGCGGCCGGTCGATCTGCAGACCCTGCTGGTCACCGGCCTGACCCGCGACGGCGTGTTCCTGATCGAGAACGGCGCGATCGCGCACCCGGTGAACAACTTCCGGTTCAACGAGTCGCCGATCCAGATGCTCGCGCGGTGCGACGGCCTGACCGCCACGGCGATCCCGTCCGGCGGCGAGACCGACGGCGGGTTCCGCGTGCCGGCGCTGCGCAGCCACGAGTTCAACCTGGCCTCGATCTCCGAAGCGATATGACCGCGGCCGTCGTCGTCACCGCCGAGCGCGCGCTGCTCGGCAACCCGGCCGAGCCCGCCCGCGGCGCGACCAGCGTGCTCGCGATCGACGGCGCGATCGCCGCGGTCGGCGATCCGGACGCGATCTCCGGCGATCCGCGCGCCGCCGGGGCCCGCCGGATCGCGTGGACCGGGCGCGCGATGGTGCCGGGCACCGTCAACACCCACAACCACAGCTTCCAGTCGCTGCTGCGCGGGATCGGCGACGACCTGCCGTTCCTGACCTGGCGCGACCGCGCGCTGTACCGCTACTCGCCCCGGCTCGGCGCCGACGACATGGCGACCGCGGCGCTGTTCGCGTTCGGCGAGATGCTGCTCCACGGCGTGACGACCGTGTGCGACTTCTACTATCTCAACAGCCAGGGCAACGCGAACGCATCGGCCACGCTCGAGGCCGCGCGCCGGCTCGGGATCCGCGCCGTGCTCGCGCGCTGCTTCTACGACTGGGACGGCGCCCCGGCGGCATACCGCGAGACCGTGCCGCAGGCGGTCGCCCACTTCGAGGCGCTCGCCAGGCGCTACACCGACCGCGACCGGTTCTTGACCACGGTGCAGCCGGCCCCGCACAGCCAGCACGGCGCCAGCCCGGCGATGATCGAGGCCGGCGCCGGCTGCGCGCGCGACGCCGGCGTGCCGTGGCACATCCACCTCGCCGAGGAGCAGTACCAGGTCGAGCAGTCGCTGGCGCGGTTCGGCGCCCGGCCACTCCACGCGGTCGCCGCGCTGCCGGTCGACCTGTCGCAGATGATCGCGGTCCACGGCTGCTGGTTCGACGCCTCGGAGCGCGCGGTGCTCGCCGAGCGCGGCGGCTCGCTCGCGTACTGCCCGGGCTCGAACATGTTCCTGGGCGACGGGGTCACCGATCTGGTCGACCTGGTCGCGCGCGGCGTGCGGGTCGGGCTTGGTACCGACGGCGGGTGCTCGAACAACCGGGTCAGCGTGTTCGACGAGATGCGGATGGCGGCGCTGCTCCAGAAGGTCCACAAGGTCGACGGCCAGGCGATCGACGCCGAGACCTGCTTCGCGCTCGGCACCCGGACCGCCGGCGAGGTGCTGCGGCTGCCGATCGGGCGGATCGCCCCGGGCTACCGGTGTGACCTGGTCGCCGTCGAGCTCGCCGACCCATCGCTGTGGCCGGTCCAAGCGCTGGAAAAGAACGTGGTTTATTCGCTGTCACCTCGCGCGATTACCGACGTCGTGGTAGATGGTCAGGAGGTCGTCGCAGCGCGCCGGCTATGCCATGTCGACCTCGATGAGATCCAAGCCCGCGTCGAAGAGCTCACCCGTGACTGGCGACGTGCCGAAGCCTGAGGCTGATCCGGAGGCCAAGGCTGAGGCTGAGGGTGCCGAAGCTGGCGCTGCCCTTGAGCCTGCCAAGGCCGATGCCGCGCCTGCCAAGGCCGGCGCCGAGCCCGCCAAGGCCGACGCCGAGCCCGCCAAGGCCGACGCCGCGCCCGAGCCTGCCGAGGCCGATGGCGAGCCTGCCAAGGCCGAACCTGCCAAGGCCGATGCCGAGCCTGCCAAGGCCGGCGCCGAGCCGGCGGGCGATCTGCCGCCCGCCAAGGTCCTGCGCGACAACCTGAAGCCGCGGCCCGAAACCAAAGACGCTACCAAAGACACCGCCAAAGCCAGCGCGAAGGACGAGCCGAGCGCACCGGCCCAGCCGAGCGGCAAGCCGGGTGGAAAGAAGTCTCGAGCCCGCAAGGCCGACGATCTCGAGATCGAGCTCGAGGCCTCGCGCCAGCGCTCGATCTCGTGGACCGTGATCGGCGGGATCATCGGCTGCCTGCTGATCTGGAAGCTCGGCACCGTCGGTGTGTGGGGCGGCTTCGTGCTGGTCGCGTTCGCCGTGTACCACGCGTGGAACCTGGTCCAGACCCTGCTCTACCCGCCCGGGACGATCGTCATCTCGGAGCGCGAGGTCTCGCTGCCACGCGGCCTCAGCATGCCGCGCCCGGTCACCGCGCCGCGCGGCGAGGTCACCGCCGTGTACTTCCTGCGCCGCTCGGTGCCGTGGAACCACGCCGCGCCGGTCCTGATCGTCGAGCTCGGCGAGCGCGCGATGGCGTTCCCGCGCGACTGGTTCGCCTCGGAGTCCGATCAGCGCCGCGTCGTGCAGGCGCTGCTGCGCGACCTGCCCAAGGCGAGCGCCGCCGCCGCCGCGCCCCGCGAGCCCGCCGCGTAACCGCCGGCCCGCGCGGACGCTGGCCCAGCACCGGCGCTTGGTTCAGAACGCGACGCTGGTCGTGAACACGTTGTTGGTCGTGTCGGTCTCGGGGATCGTGTGCAGCGGGTTGACCTCGACGCGCAGCGTGTACGCGCCGGGCGAAAGGTCGGTGATGTCGATCCACTGGCACGCCAGGCCGCGCGCGTAGACGTCGGCCCAGCCGCGCGAGATGCCCTGGTTGACGCACGAGTAGCCGTGCGGCTGCGCGCCGGGCTGCACCGGCTCGCCGTCCTCGAGACAGAACGACTGCTTGCGCGCGGTCAGCACGTTGCCGGCGGCGTCGATCAGCTGGTAGCTCGCGTAGTCCTTGACGTGGTGGTGCATGTGGCACGGCGACCACTCGAAGATCGCGTTGCTCTCGCCCGGTGGCGGCGGCACGCCCATCACCAGATCGCCGGTGCCGAGGTTCGAGGTCACGGTATCGAACCGCAGCAGGGTCCGGCGCCCCGGCGCGCCGACACAGCCCTCGACGACCTCGCAGTCATCGGCGGTGAAGATGTCCGAGGTCACGACCACGGTGTCGACCATGAGGTCGGCGGCGAACTGCAGGTCGGGCAGCCCGGGCGGGCCGTCGAACGGCGCGCCGTCGATCAGCGTATCGGGCGGCGCGTCGTTCGCCACCGGCGCGTCGGGCAGCGGCGGCGAGCCGTCGCCGGGCGCATCACTGCCCGGACCGTGGCCGCAGCCGGCCACACCGAGCAGGCCGAGCACGAGCGGCGCCAACGCACACACGACGAGCCCCCGGCCGGACGACACGCCTGCGATCGTACTCGATCTATGCGCGTTGCCTACGCGCGTTGCAGCCGCATCACGACCTCGACGTGTGCGGTCTGCGGCATGACGTCGAGCGGCCACGCGTCGGTGGCCTGATATGCCCCGCCGGCTGTGAGCCGCGCCGCATCGCGTGCGAGCGTGGCGACGTCGCACGACACGTAGACGATCACGCGCGGCGCCGCCGCGAGCATGCCGTCGACCGCGTCGGCGGCGCCGGTGCGCGGCGGATCGAGCGCGATCGCGTCCCACGCCGCGGCCCGGCCGGCCACGCGGGCCGCCCCTGCGAGCCGCGCGAGGACGTCGGGCGCGGTGCCGACGTGAAACACCGGCGGCGGCCGAGCCGGCGCGACCGCGTCGCTCGCCACGACGTCCCAGCCGTCGGCGGCGAACCCGCGCGTGAAGTTGCCGGCGCCGGCGTACAGCTCGAGCAGCCGGCCCGGCCCCGGCCCGAGCGCCGCGCGGGCCTGTGCGATCAGCGCCGCGTTGCCGGCGTGGCTGGCCTGCGCGAAGTCC
>DATBBB010000375.1:0-77981 GCA_036271215.1 Kofleriaceae bacterium
GGCGCGGTGCAATGGATCCCGGCGATCCTGCAGATACCCGCCGAGGCCGGCGCCGAGGTCTCGGGGCTGCCGCTCGCCCGGCTGGTCGAGCTCGTGGTGCCGAGCGCGGCGGGCGCGAGCGTGGCCGAGCGCGCGCTGCCGATGCTCGCCGGGCCCAGCCCGTGGGCGCCGAGCGTGTTCATCGGCGCGCCGCTGCTCGCGCTCGCCGCGGTGCGCACGCCGGAGCGCCGCACGCTCGGCGTGATCGGCGGGCTCGCGCTCGCCGCGCTGGCCTGGGGCCGCGGCGGCAGCTGGCCGGCGTGGCTCGGCGCGCCCGAGCTGCACGTCGCCGCGCTCGGCCTGGTGCTCGCGGTCGCCGCGGCCGATGGGTTCGATGCGCTCGTGACCGGCCAGCGCCGCGCCGTGCTCGCGCTCGCGGCCGGCGGCGGGCTCACCGCGCTCGCGCTCACCGCGTTCGCCGCGCTGCGCGCGCAGCAACCGGATCTCGCGCCCGCGATCGATCGCGCGCTGTTCGACGGCACGGTCGGCGTCGCGTGCATGGTGGGTGGCGCGCTGCTCGCGTGGCGCATGCCGGGCCGCCGGATCGAGCTGTTGTTCGCGCTTTTGGTCGCGCCCAGCGTCGGCGCCGCGCACTCGATCGCGCCGATGACCGAGCGCGCGGTGGTCGTCGATCCGCCGGCGTGGGCCCAGGCCGCCGAGCACGTGCCGCCGCCGGTGCGCGCGTTCCGGCCGCGCTATCTGCAGGACCTGTCGGGCGACGTCAGCGAGCGCAAGCGGCCGGCGCCGGCCCCCGCGCTGGCCCCGGCACCGTACGGAGCACCGCCGCTGAGCGACTCGATGGCGACGTTCGCGGGTAGCTCGGCGTGGCGGTGGGGGATCGCCGCGGCGCGCAGCGAAGATCCCGCGCGGCTCGCGATCCACGACGCGGTGTGGCTGGCCGCCGCGCACGAGGGCGGCGCGCTGCTCGATCGCTACGGCATCTCGCTGGCGATCCTGCCGTCGACCGTGGTCGGCCCGCGCAAGATGTCGGCGCTCGGCCGGCGCGCCGGCTGGTCGCTGGTCGAGCTGCCGGTCGCGCCGGCCGCGTCGGTGATGCAGGGCTGGCGGTGGTCGACCGATCCCGACAACGCGCTCCGCTTGCTGTTCCCGACCGCCGGCGGTACGAGCCTGTTGCGCGGCACGATCGTGCTCGACGGCAGCGGCCCCGAGGGCCCGTCGGGCCGCGAGCCCCGGCCGTGCGCGGTGCGCGGCTGGCGCGACGGCGAGCTCGATCTGGCGTGCGTGTCCGACGCCGCGGGCTACGCGGTCGTGTCGTCGACCACCGCGCCCGGGTGGTCGGTCACCGTCGACGGCGAGGCCGCGGACTGGCGGACCGCCGACGTGCTGCGCCGCGCGGTCGCGATCCCCGCGGGGTCGCATCGCGTGCGCTGGCGCTACGCGGCGCCGGGGCTGGCCACCGGCGCGCTGGTCGCGCTCGCCGGCGCGCTGGCGCTGGTCGCGCTCGCCGGGGTCAGCTGGCGCAGGCGGCGCCGGGCCCGGGTCGCTCCCGGCGCGGCCAGCTAACCGTCACGACGTCGCGCCGGCGAGCTCGGCCTCGAGCGCATCGCGCCAGCTCGGATAGCGCAGCGCAACGCCGAGCTCGTCGCGCAGCCGGCGGTTGGCGATCCGGCGGTCCGCGGTCAGCATGCCGGCGACCTCGGGCGACACCTGCGCGACCGGCACCCGCGGCGGCGGCGGTAGCCCGAGCCGGGCGGCGACCGCGTCGGCGACCGCGCCGATCGGCGCCGGATCGTCGTCGGCGGCGTTGATCGGACCGGTCACCGGTGAGGTCCCGGCGGCGACGATCGCGGCGACCAGATCGTCGACGTGGATCCGGCCGACGTGGCTCGATCCGTCGCCGATCACGCGGTAGGTCCCGGCGCGCACGCGCTCGACCAGGCCGCGGCCCGGGCCGTAGATCCCCGCCGCGCGCAGCGCGACCCACGGCACCGGCGAAGCCGCGAGCGCGGCCTCGGCAGCGGCGCGGGCGCGGCCGGACTCGGTCACCGGCGCGATCGGCCACTGCTCGTCGACCCACGCGCCGTGGCCGGGGCCGTAGACCCCCGTCGACGACACGTAGACCAGCTTGCTCGCGTGGGCCGCCGCGGCGAGCAGCGCGGCGATCTCGCCCGCCGGATCGCGGCCCGGCGGCGCGGTGCACACCACGATCGCGCCCGGCGCGATCGCGCCCGGGGGAGACGAGGCGCCCGAAGCAGACGCGGCCGAACCGGCGCGGTCGGCCAGGTCGGCCAGGTCGGCGCGCTCGCCGCGCACGCCGAGCGCCGCGCCGAGCGCACGGGCCGCCTCGCGATCGCGCCGGGTGATCGTGACCTCGGCGGCCCAGCCGTGCGCGACCAGCGCGCGGGCCAGCGCGGTCCCGGTGTAGCCGGCGCCGAGGATCCACCACGGACGGGTCATCTGCCGACGAGTTAGCCACAACCCGTCACCACCCGCTCCGCCGCCGCCCAAGAGTTTGCGCCCGCGGCCGTGCGCTCGGTACGATATTTCCCGCGTGCGCTGGTTGTCCGTCGTCACCTGCCTCGGGACCTGCCTCGGGACCTGCCTCGGGACCTGCCTCGGGCTCGCCGCCTGTGCCGCCGCGCCATGGCCCGCCGCCGAGCCGCCCGCACCACCGCCGCCGCCGCCGGACGCCGAGCGCCACTACGCGATCTGGTTCGGCGGTGCGCAGGTCGGCACCGCCTTGGAGACCGAGCAGTGGTCGCGCGCCGGCGTGATCCTGCGGCGCACCGAGGCGATGCGGTTCCTGCGAGGCGACGCGCCGGTCGCGCTGGCGACCACGATCGAGATCACCGCCGATCCGCAGCTGGTGCCATCGCGCGTGACGTGGACCGAGACGTCCGGGACCGCGCGCCACGACGGCGAGGCCGTGCGCGACGCCGCCGGCTGGCAGGTCACCGACGACGCCGGCACCCGGCGGCTGCCGGCGGCCGCGATCCCCGCCGAGCTCGCGCCGCTGATCGTGCGCCGCGACGGCCGGTTCGCCGGCCCGGTGTTCCTGCCGGCGCGCGGGTTCGCCGGCGGCGCCGGACGGATCGAGCCGGTCGCGCCCGGCCGCCTGGTCGCGCGGCTCGCCGCCACGCCCGAGCCCGCGGCCGGCACGACCAGCGACCAGGCCGCCGGAGCGAGCCCCGAGGCGACGCCCGGAGCCACGCCCGAGGCGACACCCGGAGCCACGCCCGAGGCGACGGCCAAAGCCATGCCCGAGGCGACGGGCGAAGCCACGCCCGAGGCCACGGCCGAGGCCACGATCGACCTGGGTGACGACGCCATGCCGGTCCGCGTGGTCGATGGCGAGGGCGTGATCGCGACCCGGATCACCGCCGCCGAGGCCGCGGCGCCGTTCACGCCGGTCGATCTGATCGCCGCGACGTCGATCCCGCTGACCGATGCCGGTGCCGGCGCCGGCGCTGGTGTCGATCTGGCCCCCGGCCCAGGCACGGACCCGGCCCCCGATCGCGACCTGCCCCGCGGCGCGCGCGGCACCGGCGCGGTCCGGACGGCCGGCGCGACCCGCCTCCACCTGATCCTCGACGGCGACCTCGTCGTGCCGCCGGTCCCCGGCCAGGCCGCGCGGCAGACCGCCGACGGCGTCGAGCTCGAGCTGTCGGCGCGGCTGCGCGGTGGCCTGCCGCCCGGCTCGCCGGGCCCCGATCGCACGCGCGAGATCATCACGCTGGTCGCGGACGTCCACCGCCGGATCGCCCCCGATCTCGCCGCGCGCCCCGCCCCGCTCGCGTCGGCGCGCACCGCGACCGCCGGCGACTGCACGACGTTCGCGCTCGCCTACGCCGCGATCGCCGGCGACCGCGCGATCCCGACCCGGGTGGTCACCGGGTTCCGGATCGACGGCGACCGCCTGATCCGCCACCGCTGGGCGATCAGCTGGACCGGCCGGGCGTGGATCGCGGTCGACGCCGCGTTCGGGGCGGTGCCCGCCGGCGGCGATCTGGTCGGCCTCGCGGTCCACGACGCCGGCGACGTCGGCCTGGTCGCCGGCGAGGCCGCGCTCACCCACCTGCGCGCCGCGGCCTGGAAGTGAGAGCTCCCGGATGGATCACTCGATCGAGCTCGATGGCTCCCGTCGGGCGACGCCGTCGAGGATGAGCTCGCGGAGGCGCCTTGAGCGCTGATTGACTCACGCGCGCGCCCTGCAGCGGCCCTTGGCCCAGGCCCGGGCTACGGCGCGCCGGTCCGGCACGCCCACAGCGCGCGATGCACCGCGGCCTCGTCGAGATCGTCGCCGATCAGGACCAGCTCGGTGCGCCGGGCCGCATCGCCCCAGGTGCCCTCGTAGCGCAGCTCGGTGCGGATCCCGGCGCGCTCGATGAAGCCGCGGCGATCGTCGCCGGCGCGCTCGCCGGCCAGGGTGCCTGCGAGGTGGACAAAGCCCTTGGCGCGGACCAGCTGGTCACCGAGCGACGCCAGGTAGTCGAGCACGCGATCGCCGACCAGCGGTGCGTCGTCGCAGAACGTGACCGCGATCAGCTGGTTGCGGTGGTGGTGGCCGCGATGGCCGTGCGCGTGGCCGTGGCGGTGGCCGGTGTGATCGTCGTCGGGGTCCACCGCATCGCGGTCCGCCGCATCGCGATCCCCAGCGTCGCCCTCCACCGGCGCCGCCTCGAGCGCGGCGACGTCGAACTCGGTATCGGCGGCGGCGAGCCGGCGATCGCTCCACGCGAGCAGCTTGCGCGGCTCGATCACCCAGGACGTCATCGCCCGGGCCCCGGCGTCGCCCGCCGGGAACGCCGCGCGCTCGGCCGCCGGCGCGAGCGTGTCGAGCAGCTCATGGGTCCGGCGCACCGCGTCGCCGGTCGCGACGTCGAGCTTGGCGAGCATCACGCGATCGGCGCTCATCGCCTGCTCGCGCGCCTCGTCGCGAGTCTCGAGCGCGGCCGCCCCGGACTCGGCGTCGACCACGCAGATCACGCCGGCCGGATAGATCCGATCGCGGACCTTGTCCGGCACCCGGACCAGGCCGTCGAGGATCGCCGCCGGCTCGGCGATCCCGGTGGTCTCGAGCACCACGCAGTCGGGCGACGACCGCGCGACGATGTCGCCGATGCCGTCCCACAGGTCGTTCTTGATGTCGACCTTGCAGCACACGCAGCCGCCGGCGAGCTCGAGGACATCCCCACCGCGCCCGACGATCAGCTGGGTGTCGATCGAGATCCGGCCGAGCTCGTTGACCAGCACCGCGATCCGCTTGCCGTGCTGCGCGGCGAGCATCCGGTTCAGCGCCGTGGTCTTGCCGGCACCGAGCCAGCCGGTGAGGATCGTGAACGGGACGCGTGCCATGTCCGGCTCAAGCTACATCGTCGCCCGGTCGGGAGCCACCGGAGCACAACCACGCGACGCGACGCGGTCGACCGAACCTCCGGCGGACCGCACGTGGCTCGCGCTCACGACGACGTTGCCGGGGCGCACGACAGCTGGGCAGCGCTCCTCGCGCATATGTTACGATGAACGCAAGGGCGGCGCGGCGCCGCGTCATGAGCAAGTCAGCCATCGCGGATGTCTCCACGGCCGCTGGACCGGGCCGCGAAGCCGAGGTGCTCGATCTCGTCCCGGCGTTGACCATCGTCTCGCATCCCCTGGCCCAGCGCGCCGGCGAGCGCTGTCTGCTCGACACCGTGGCCGCGGGCCGAGAGCTGAACCTGTCGCGCAACGCGCCGGACTTCACCAGGCCCGGCCGGGCGCTGGGCGCACCGCTCAACGACCCATTCGTGAGCCGGCGACCGATCCGGTTCACCGCGGGACCAGAGGGGCGCGTGCGGCTGGTCATCGAGCCGGGCGGCACCCCGGTCATCGCGGACACGCCGATCGAACGCAGCATCGAGTTCACGGCCGAAGAGGTCGCTGCCGGGATCCCGCTGGCGTTGGCCGAGCGCGTGGTGGTGCTGCTGCACCTGTTCGAGCGCGCGACCGAGCGCGCGACCGAGCGCATGATCGACGCCGCCGATTCGCTGAAGATGGTAGGCGCGAGCCCGGGGATCCGCCGGGTGCGTTCGGCGATCGAGCGCCTCACCGACCTGCCCGTGCCGGTCTTGATCCGCGGCGAGACCGGGACCGGCAAGGAGCTGGTCGCCCGCGCGATCCACGACCGGAGCTCGCGCCGGAACGCGTCGTTCGTGAGCGTGAACCTGGGCGCGATCCCGCGCGAGCTCGCCGCCGCCGAGCTGTTCGGCTCGACGAAAGGCGCGTTCACCAGCGCCACGCGCGACCGCGAGGGCCTGTTCCGCACCGCGCACGGCGGGACGCTGTTCCTCGACGAGGTGGGCGAGGCACCGCCCGAGGTCCAGGTGATGCTGCTCCGGGTGCTCGAGACCGGCGAGCTGTACCCGGTCGGCGCCGACGTGCCGGTCCAGACCCAGGTGCGGCTGATCGCGGCGACCGACGCCAACCTCGAGCAGCAGATCCGCGACGGGCGGTTCAAGGCGCCGCTCTTGCATCGCCTCGCCGGCTACGAGGTACGGATCCCGCCGCTGCGTGAGCGGCGCGAGGACATCGGGCCCCTGTTCTACCACTTCGCCCGCGAGGAGCTCGAGGCGATCGGCGAGGCCCACCGGCTCGCGCCCGAGGATCCGTACGCCAGGCCGTGGCTGCCGGCGCCGATCGCGGCGCAGCTCGTCCGCTACGCGTGGCCCGGCAACATCCGGCAGCTGAGGAACGTGACGCGCCAGCTGGTGATCGACAGCCGTGGCCTCGCGCAGCTGCGGCTGGACCCGCAGCTCGCCGAGGAGCTCGCCATGCCGGCACGCGGCACACCGGCACGCGACACGGCGGCACGGATGCCGACGTCGCCGACCACCCCACCGCGGCGCAAGCCGTCGGAGGTCACCGAGCACGAGCTGCTCGAGGTGCTCCGGGCGTGCGCGTGGGACCTCAAGGCGGCGGCGGATCGGCTACGGATTCCGCGACCATCGATCTACGATCTGATCGACAAGAGCACGAGTATCCGCACGGCGGGTGACCTCGGCGCCGAGGAGATCACCACGTGTTTTCGAGCGTGCGACGGCGATCTCGACGCGATGGTGGCGCAGCTCCAGGTCTCCAAGCGTGCGCTGAGCCGCCGGATCAAGGAGCTCGGGCTCGTGCCGCGCACCTGACCGAGCATCCCCGCAGATCGGCCCTGCGGATCGGCCTGTGTCATCGGCGCCGCTCGGGGCCGACAGCTTCGACACGTCGGACGGCCGCTTCGTCATGTCGACGACCGCCTTGCGGCACGCTTGCCGGCGACGATGGCGCGCCCTCCCGAGGTGATCTCGCAAGGTTACATCGCTGCGGGTCCGGCCCTCGAGGTGGCACTCCGGTTGCGATGCCGGTCCTGGCCCGCACGCCCGCGGGCAGAACGGATCCAGCCATCATGGAACACGACGATTCAGTCCGCATCACCGATCACGGTCGACCCCAGCGACGTCCTGCAGCGCCATCCCACGCGGATCGGAGGCTCGACATGCCGCGCAGGCGCGATGATTCGAACGCCCTGCGTCGCGGCGCGCGTGCCACCTGGCTGGCCGCGGCCGCGGCCGTGATGGTCCTCGTGGGGCACGGGGCCGGCGCCCACGCCGACGTCCTGGCCTACGACGAGTTCGATGGCCACCGTGGCGGCACCGTCGGATGGCAGGGCGACTGGTTCTACCCGACGTCGGGCGGCGCGCTCACGGAGACCGCCGGCGTGGGCCGGCGCTACTTCACCGCCCCGTTGAGCAAGCCCAACACGACCGTCTGGATCAGCATCACCGGACGGCTCAGCGCCCTGCCCACCGGCACGAACTACGCGTACCACGTGCCGATGGGCGTCAACGCCAGCACCACCTCCGACCAGCACCCGGGCCTTCACTTCGATGCCTCGAGCTGGTGGGGGCTCCCGGGGGTGAACAGCACGGCGCCGTCCCGCACGCTGGCGACGGCGAACCAGACCTGGCTCGCCCGCTACGACTTCGGCGCGGCGAACGCCAACGGACGGTTCAACGCCAGCGTGAAGGTCTGGATCGACGCCGACTTCGGGCAGCTGATCGACACCAGCGCGCCGCCCGCGACCTCGTTCACCATCTCCGACACGACGCTGGACAGCTTGTACGGCACCGTGTCGGGTCCCCAGACGTTGGTCATCGAGCGCGAGAGCGTCGCGACGACGGCCGTGGAGGCGCTGGGCCCGCGGCGCGAGATGTACTTCGTGGCGCACGAAGACGACGACCTCCTGTTCATGAACCCGGACATCTCGAAGAGCATCAAGGCGCAGAACTACGTGCGGACGGTCTACCTCACCACGGGCGCCGTGCAGGGCGACACCACGAACACCGCGCAGCGCGAGAATGGCGTCAAGGCCGCCTATGCCGCCATGGCCGGCGTCCCCAACACCTGGGCCTGCGCGACGTTCACGCTGGCGGGCAAGGGGCTGTGGCAATGCACGCTGAACAACAGCCGCGTCAGCCTGGTGTTCATCCGCCTGCCGTCCAACATCATGGGGAGCGAGGCGCCGATCACGAACCTGTGGGCGGTCCCGGGGACGTCGGTGACCGACGACAACACGGTCCCCAACACCTACACGAGAGCTTCGATCGTCGCGACCTACACGGCGCTGATGAACGACTTCCACGCCGGCCATATCCGCACCCTGGACGGGACCGGGCTCTACGACCTGGATGGCACCGGGGTCTACGGGTACGATCACCTGCAGCACCAGGTCGCAGGTCACATCGCGTTCGAGGCCCACCATGCCTACGCGACCGCCCACACCTACCGGCTGTATCGGGGATACAATTCCGAATGCGGGCTGCCCAACGTCTCCGCGGCCGATCAGGCCGACAAGGACGCGATCTACCGCTGGTATGCGCAATGCGATCCGTACACCGGCTGCAACACCGCCCTGTGCGGGGTGACGAACGCGAGCTGCACTCCCAACAACTTCACGCAGTATTATCAGTACCAGTATTCGGTCTCCGAGGAGCTCCCGCAGAAGGTCTGGCAGATCGCGGTGCTCAACAATCTATGCTTGACCGTGCAAGGCGGGACCGATGCCAGCGGATCGCCGGTGGTGCTGGCGACCTGCAGCAACGCCCCCGAGCAGCACTGGACGTTCAGCGATGACGGCACGATCCGCGGGATCGGCGGCAAGTGTCTCACGGTGCACGGCGTGAACACGGCGGTCACCACCGTGTCCTCGATCCCGAACGGGACGGCCCTGGAGCTGGACGATTGCCGGACGGCCGTCGCCGTGTGTTACAGCCCCCCGGACGCGAGCCCGCATGGCGAGCAGTCGTGGAGCGTGACCGGCACGGGGCCGACGCGCAACGGTCCGCTGCTCGGGTTGCTCGGCAAGTGCGTCGAGCCGAGCGGCGGCCTGATGGCGACCAGCGGCGCGCCGGTGGTGCTCGATACTTGCCAGAGCGGCTTGTCTCAGTACTGGTCGTTCAACTGATCTCACACTCTTTCGAGAAGACAGGAGTATTCGCCATGACACCAGACGCGATCTTCATTGTCACCAAAAACGGAGTCATCACGGGAAGTCATAACCTCGGGCCGGGCAAGACGTTCGTCTTGTGCACTCCCGCGGACGACCCGTACGACGGCAGCATCTATGCCGAGCACCTCGGCCACAACGCGACCCTGCAGCTCGTGGGCAATGAAACGCATCAACTGGACATTGGCAAGATGTACACGGTCCAGCATGGCGCCCGTGAACGGAACTATCAGCTCACGACGACCAGGCTACCGCGTCGAGAGCGGCCGCTGACTCCTGAAGGTCGGGACACGCCCGTCGTGCATCACGACGGAGGCACCAACGGGGACTTGTACGTCGGATCCGGTCAGTAACGATCTGCCCTGGCGCGGGGGTACCTCGTCGGGAAGGTTTGAGCGGTTCGAGGCGGGTCACATCAGGTGACCCCCTGGGGTCAGGGCCGCGGCGCGGCGAGCCGCTGCGCGAGCGCGGCCTGGATCTTCCAGACGTTGTCGAGCGCGGGGTTGACCGCCAGCGCCCGGGTGAAGTCCTCGGCGGCTCGGGCCGCCTGCTCGCGCTGCTGGGCGACGTCCGGTAAGCGCTGCAACTGTATGACGAGCAGGCTCGCCCGCAGGATCCGCGCGTCCGGCCACGTGGGGTGCGTGGCGAGCAGCTGATTCGCCAGCGCGAGGCCGCGCTGCAGCGTCGGATCCGGGTCCTGCCTCGCGTCCTGCTGCAGGGCGGCCCACGCCCGGCACAGCTCGCCAAAGCCGAGCTGGTGGTCCAGATCCTCGGGCGCCAGCTCGATCGAGCGCTGGAACGCCCGCGCGGCCTCGGCGAAGTCCGCGGCGCCATCCTGCCTGTGTAGTGCATGGAGCCGGGCGCGCAGCCCGCGAGTCTCGCCGAGGTAGTGCTGAGCGAGCGCGTCGTTGGGGTTCTTCGCGAGTGCCTGGTCGATCGCCGACGACGCCTCC
This sequence comes from Kofleriaceae bacterium, assembly GCA_036271215.1. Taxonomy (GTDB): domain Bacteria; phylum Myxococcota_A; class Polyangia; order Haliangiales; family Haliangiaceae; genus JABFXX01. Next base: position 10,477 of record DATBBB010000375.1, read on the forward strand.
GCCAGGCTCGCCTGCGGATCGCGCCCGTGGTCGAGCTCGTACGCGGCCGAGATCGCGTGCGCCATGCCGAGGTTGGCCCAGAACTCTGCGTTGTCCGGGATCCGCTGGATCGCCTGGTTCAGCGCCGCCACCGACGCCTGGACGTTCGCGCTCGGATCTTCGCCCCGCGCGCGCTGCCATCGCGCCCGCAGCGCGAGCAGGTCGCCGAGGTTGTTGTAGCCAAATCCCTGGTCCGGAGCCACGGCGATCGCCTGCGCGAACGCCGCGCGGGCCTGGTCGAGCCACGGCTCGGGATCCGCGCCGCGATCCCAGGCTTGCTTCGCCTGGTCGATCCGCACCTGGCCGATGCCGTTGTGCAGGTGTGGAAGCTTGGGGTTGATGGCGAGCCCAGCCTCGTACACCTCCAGGGCGCGCACCAGCTCGGGGTCAGCGTCGATCCCGCGCAGCCGTGCGCGCTCGGCGATCAGCGTGTGGATCTCGCCCGCGTAGAAATACGGCACGACGTGCTTGGGGTTGATCGACCTCGCCCGGTCGAGCGCGCGGAGCGCCTGCGTCAGGTCGCGATCGGCATCCTTGGCGCGCGGCTGCGACGCTCGCTTGTAGTAGTTGATCCCGAGGTTGATCCAAACGTCGTTCATCTTGTCGTTGATCTGGAGCGCCCGGGTGAACGCCTCGATCGACTTGCTGCGGTTCGCCTCTGCGTCCTCACCGACCTGATCCTGGTAGCTGCCCCACACGCTGAACAGCTGGCCGAGGTTCCCGTAGTACGCGCCGTCGCGATCCGCCGGGGTGATCGCCTCGGAGATCTCGACCGCCTTGCGCATCTGCTCGCTCGGGTCCTGGGTCTTGCTCTGACGCGCCTCGCCCCATTGCCGGTAGATCCGGGCCAGCTCGAGCCGCGCCTGCACCTGTCCGGGCGCGATCGCCACGGCGCGCTCGGCGGCCGCGATCGCCTTGGTGAGCAAGGCCTCCAGGTCCGTGCCCTGGCTCGCCTGGTGCTCGGCCATGCTGCGGTAGGCGCGCGCCTCGAGCACCAGCGCCGCGTAGAGCTCGGGCATGATCGCGAGCGCGCGGGTCGTTGCCGCGAGCGTGCGGTCGAACGGCGGGGTGACCTCGCCCCGACCGTAGAGCTCCATCACCATCGCGGCGTACTCGAGCTCGCCCAGCGACTCGGACACCGCCGGGACGCTCTCGCCGACGGCCCCGGCGGCGGCGTAGGCCTCGCGACCAGCCTCGAAGTCGCGCCGCGCCCGGTCGCGATCGCCCTGATCGCGCAGGCTCAGGGCGCGCGCGAGCAAGATGTCGCCGCGCAGCTCGGGGGCCTCGTAGAACCAGGGCAGCGCGCCGCCGATCGCGTCGAGGTGGCCGAGCGCCTGGTCGAGGTGGCCCTCGTAGAACGCGACCAGCGCGGCGACGTACTCGGGGGAAGGCACCTCGGCGCCCTGGCTCTGGGCGAGGTAGCCGAGCGCCGGATCGCGATATTGCTGCTCGACCTCCCGCGTCCTGGCGGCGCGCAGGTCCGTTTGCTCGATGTGCTGCGCCGCGAGCAGGTTCTGCCGGTAGAGGTGGCCCAGCGCCAGCGCCAGCGCGTACGCGACCCGCGGCTCGCGGAAGCCGTGCCGCCACGCCGACGCGAGGTGCGCGCGCGCCCCGGCGTCGTCGTCGAGCGCGAGGTCGCCGCGCCCGAGGGCGTACTCGCCGGGGCCGGCGGCCACCGCACCCGCCGTGCGGATCTCGCGCTCGAGCTCCGCCATCTGCGCGCGGATCGCCGCCTGATCGCCGCGGATATCATGCAGCGGCGACAGCGCCGAGTAGCGGGCCATCGCCTCGACGTGCTCGACCTGCTCGGTGAACCGGCGCGCCAGCCGCTCGCGCTCGCTGGCCTCGCGGCGGGTCTGGATCCCCCAGCCCAGCGCGACCGCGAGGGCGACCAGCGCAGCCCCACCGGCGGCGACCAGGCGCCGGTGCTTGGCGAGCCGCTTGCGCGTCCGGTACCAGACCCCGGCGGGGCGCGCGAGCACCGGCTCGCCGTCGAGGAACCGGCCGAGGTCATCGGCCAGCGCGCGCGCCGAGTCGTAGCGCGCGGAGCGGTCCTTCTCCAGGCACTTCATGACGATGGCCTCGAGGTCGACCGGGATGTCCGGATCGAGCGCGCGGGGCGCGCGGGGCTCCGTGGTCTGGAGGTGGTGCATCACCTCGAGCAGCGTGGTCCCCGGGATCGGGGGCTCGCCGGTGAGCAGGTGATACAGCGTCGCGCCGAGGCTGTAGATGTCGGCGCGCCGATCCAGCGTGCCGGTGCGCCCCCCTGCCTGCTCGGGCGCCATGTAGCGCGGCGTCCCCAGCACGGCTCCGGACAGCGTCGCGTTGTCCTCGAGCACCGAGCGCGCCAGGCCGAAGTCCATGACGTAGGGCCGGAGCGCGCCGTCGTCGCCGCGCGCGACCATGATGTTGGATGGCTTGATGTCGCGGTGGATGATGCCGACGCGGTGCGCTTCGTGGAGCCCGTCCGCGGCGCCGCGGACCAGCATCACCTTCTGCTCGAGGCTGAGCTCACCGGCGAGCGCGCCGAGCGGCTGGCCGGCGATGTACTGCATCGCGATGTAGACCCGGCCCTCGACCTCGCCGACCTCGTGGATCTTGCACACCCGCTCGTGGCTCACCCGCGCCTGCGCGCGGGCCTCGGCGATCAGCCGCCGGACATGCTCGGGGTTGTCGCCGTGCACGAACTTGATCGCGACCTCGCGGTGCAGCCTCGGATCGACGGCGAGGAACACCTTGCCCATGCCGCCCTGGCCCAGGAACCGGACGCTCGCGTAGCGCTCCCAGCCCGCGACCGGGAACCGCGGCGCCTCGTCGGTGCCGGCTCGCGGCGGCGGATCGATCGCGGTGACCGGGGTCGGATCGGCGCCGCCCATCGCGGTGTCGTCGAACGCCATGGCCAGGAGCGATCGCAGCGACTCGTCGGACAGTCGGCCTCGCGCCACGAGCAGCGCCAGCGGGCTCTGCCCGGTCTGCAGCGCTTCCTGGCGCAGCGCCGAGGCCTGCTCGCGAGACAGGATCCCTTCGGTGACCACGATCCGGATCTCCACCTCGAGGCGATCGGTCATCCAACGAATCGTATGCGAGCACGAAGCGATTCGCGCGGTTCACCGGCGAAACAGCACGCGATCGATCACGTTGGCCAGCACCTCGCGCGCGAACGGGCGAACCACGAACGCATCCGGGCCGCCGTCGGCACCGACGTCGTAGATGTCGATGTACGACGACGTCATCATCACGATCGGGATCCGCTGGGTCTCCTCGTTGGTCTTGATCCGGCGGCAGACCTCGGCGCCGTCGATCTTCGGCACGTCGCTGTCGAGCAGGATCACGTCGGGCGGCTCCTGCTTGACCCGCGCCAGCGCGCTCGCGCCGTCGCGCGCGGTCTGCACGACGTGGCCGCGCGGCGACAACACCTTCAGGATCAGCCGGACCACATCCGGCTCATCGTCGATCACCAGGACGCGCGCCATCGGGGCTTACGGGCCGTCGATGATCGAGCGCAGGCAGGTCTCGGCGACCGGCGACTGCCAGTCGCGCTTGTTGCCGAAGTACGCGCGGATGTTGCCCTGGCGATCGATCAGCGCGCTCTCGGGCACCGCGGTGATGCCCCACGACGCCGCGATCTTGCCGATGTTCTCGTCGCCGCTGGGCCGATCGAGCCAGACCTTGAACGGGGCACCGTTCGGCAACGCCTGGCGGAACGCCGCGCTGACCTTCTCCATCGTCGGCGGGCCCGGGGGCACCGCGTCCGGCGCCAGCGCGTCGAGCACGCCGGTCAGCGCCTCGGGCCACGAGTGATCCGACGCCAGCGCGACCACCACGAAGTCATCGCGGCTCGCCATCTCGGCGGCCATCTGGTTGAGCCTGGGCTTCTCGGTCTTGCAGACGCCGCACCACGACGCCCAGAAGTTGAGCAGCACGACCTTGCCGCGGAGGCTCGACAGCTTGACCTCGTGGCCGGTGATGTCCTGCGCCGTGAAGTCGGGCGCCGGCACCGGCGACGCGCACACCGCGCCGTTCGCGCACAGCTGCGGCTTCAGCTCGGGCTCGGGGCGCAGGCCGCGACACGCCGCCTGCATCTCGCGCGCGGCCGCGTTCGGCACCATCCACAAGAACGCCGCGAGCACCGCAACGCCGACCAGCGCCACCGCGCCGCCGACCGCGATCATCCGCGGCTCGATCCGCTTGCGCTTGATCGGCCCAGGCCCAGACGTAGACCCAGGCTTCCCGGTGCGCGCGTTCACCGGAGCTGCCGCTTGCGCGTCCTGCGAGTCGTCGACGGACATAGCCACAAGATAACCGATTCTCCGCTATGCTCAAGGGATGTCGGTGCGCGGAGCGCTGGGGACGATGCCCGCCGAGGATGTCCTCGAGTGGGTCGGCCGGCGCAAGCTGTCGACGCCGATCACGTTCGAGCGCCGCGGCATCCAGCGCAGCCTCGTCGTCGAGGCAGGCTCGATCATCTGGGCGAGCTCGAACCGCCGCGACGAGCAGCTCGGTGTGATCTTGGTCCGCAGCGGCGTGGTCGTCGAACGCGCGCTCGCCGACGCGCTCGAGGCGCGGGCCGAGACCGGCGTCCCGCTGGGCAAGGTCCTGTTGATGTCGGGGCTGATCACCGAGGCCGAGCTGATCGAGATCCTGGCCACGAAGATCCGCGAGACGATCACGGATGTCCTGACCTGGACCGAGGGCCAGTTCGATGTCGTTCCGAGGTCTCAACCACCGGCGACCGGCGTAAATGCCCAGCTCCCGATCGAAATCTGCCTGACCGTCGCGCGCCGCCGCGCCGCCCGGATGACAGCGATCATGGACGTGCTCGGCTCCGACGACGTGACGTTCGAGGTCCCGTCCGGCGCCCTCGCCCCGGCTCCCGATCCCGGCCAGGTCATTGATGTCCAACGGATCTGGGCGCTCGCGGGCGATCGCCGCGCCGCCGCCGAGATCGCCAGCGCGTTCTCCGGCGAGCGCTATGCGACCTATGACGCGCTCGCCCGCATGGTCGATGCCGGCCGGCTCACCATCTCGCGCCACCGGGAGCGCACCAACTCGGCGGTCGAGCTCGCCGCCGGGGCCCGCGGCCGGCTGCGCCAGGGCGATCGGGCCGGCGCCCTCGCGATGGCGACCCAGGCGCTGCACCAGGACCCCAGCGACGCCGAGGTCCGCAAGACGTTCACCCAGATCGAGCGCGCGCGCGTCGCCGAGGTCGCCAAGCAGCTGCTGTCGCGCCACCGCGTGCCGAAGCGAATTCGCCCGCCGGGGCCCGAGCACGGCCTCAGCGCCACCGAGCTCGAGCTGGCCAACCGGATCGACGGCCGGTGGGACCTGCTATCCCTCATCAAGTCGGCAGGGGTCCGGGAAGCGGAGGCGCTCCTCGCCTTTGCGCACCTCGCCGAAGTCGGCGTCGTCGAGCTAGGGTAGGGTTACAGCTGCTCATGGACGCCGTCGCCCCGACTGCGCTCGATCGCGCCCGACTGCTACCGCGCAGCGGGATCGGCGTCGATGGCGCGTGGCTCGTGATCGCGCCGCCCGGCAACCCGATCATCCGGCTCGATTCGCGGCTGCTCGATCGCGTCGAGCTGATCGGCCGGTCGCCGACCGGGCCGCTCGTCGCGTGCGGCCTCGCGCTGGCCGGGGTCGGCGCCGCCGCGGCCTCGCTCGTCCCCGGCGGCGTGTTCGCGTGCGCCGGCCTGGCGTACCTCGCGCACGAGCGGTTCAGCGAGGCCCGCCGCCGGTCGCGCAGCCGCGATCTGCTGCTCGCGCTCGGCGATCTCGAGGTCGCGCTCCACGTCGCCGATGGCCCCGAGGCCGCCAAGGGCATCTCCGAGCAGCTCGCGCCGTACACCCGCGACGCGCCGATCACCCGCCCCGAGGTCTACGAGGACGCCAAGCGCCGGATGCGCGCCCAGGCCGAGGGCAAGGGCGAGGCGTCGGCCCGCCGCGAGCTCGAGCACGCGCTGCTGGTCGGCGCCGACGTCGTCTACCTGCGCGGCGACTACCTGCAGGTCGGCCAGGTCGCGTTCCGGATCACCGAGGTCCGCGAGTACGCGCTGCGCGGCGCCAACCTGCCGCTGACCGGCGGCCGCCTGCTGCAAGCGGCGATGGGCCTGCTCGTCGTCGCCGCCGAGGAGCGCGCGGCGGCCGGCGAGGACGTCGTGGTGCTGTCCAAGCGGATCGCCGACTACGAAGCCTGGTCGGGCCACACCGCCGGGCGTTGAGTCGAGCCGAGCTGAGCGAGCTCGGGCACCAAGCCGACCAAGCTGCGATTCGCGACGTCCGGTGGGGTGAATTTCGCGGCTTCGCCGCGAAAGAGGGGACGGGAAAGTCCCCTGGTAATAGCCGCGACGTCCGGTGGGGTGAATTTCGCGACTTCGCCGCGAAAGAGGGGACGGGAAAGTCCCCTTTACAATGACGTCGCGAGGCGCAGCTCGAACGTGCAGCCGGCGCCGGGCACCGAGGTCGCGTCGACCTGCGCGTCCCACGGCGCCATCAGCTCGCGGGCGACCTCGCCGAGCGCCGCGGCGCGCGTGCTGCCGGCCCCGTTGTCGGCGATCGAGACCAGCGCCCATGCAGCCTCGGGCACGACCCGGATGCTGAGCGTGCTGCCCGGCAGATCGCGCGCCGAGCGCGCCGACACCGTGACCAGCTGCGCGACGATCAGCGCGACGGTGCCCGGCGTGCCGCGCGCCGGCGGCGTGTTGCCGAGGTCGATCAACAGCTCGAGGCCGGCGGCGAGGTGATGGCCGGCGAGGTGGACGCCGAGCTCGACCGCGGCGGCGAGATCGAACCAGCCCGGCGGAGCGTCCACGAGCGCGCGATCGAGCTCGTCGATCCGGCGCGCGAGCGCGGTCGCCTCGAGGTACGCGGCGGCGAGATCCTGGCGCAGGGTCAAGAGCGAGCGCCAGGGATACGGGGTCGGGCCGGTCGAGGTCGCGACGTGGCGCTCGAGGTGATCGATCACCAGCCCGAGCCGCTCGCGCAGCGCGCGCACCGGATCGGCGAGCTGGCGCGCGACATCGACCGCGACGTCCCCGGCGAGCGGGTGGGTGGGCCCGGCCGCCGGGTCGGCCGCGTCCGCCGGCGGCCCGATGATCGGCGCGCCCACCGGCGAGGTCGGCGCGTCGTGGCGGGTCACAGGCTCCCCGTCAGCAGGAACCAGGTCTCGTCGATGCCATCGTGCATCAGGCCGCGCGCGTAGCCGATCTCGAACGTCCCGGGGACATAGTCGCCGAAGTACGCGTCGAGCCGGAGCGCGCCTCCGACCGAGGTCCGCAGATCGGCGCCGCGGTCGAACGGGCCGTCGAACGCCGTGCCGGTGTCGTTGAGCACCACGAGGTTCAGCCGGCGCAAGTAGATCGGCAAGGTCTGGACGCCGTGCTCGATCTGCCACAGCTCCTGGCGGTACTCGAGGTTGAGCAGGTGGTACTGGTTGCCGGTCACCACGCGGTTGGGGTAGCCGCGCAGGTAGCCGCTCGGCGACGACCGCGTGCTGTCGACGATCGACATCACGACGTCCTGCGGCGGCACACCGCCGAGCCCGAACCCGCCCGGCCGCACCAGGTCGCCGGCGCGCAGCGAGCCGACCAGCCGGACCGAGAGCACCGGGGTCACGCCCCACAGCCGCTGGTAGATATCGAGCCCGTAGCTCAGCGTGACATTGCGGTAGGTCGCGCCGAACGCCGGGTCGTCGAGCCGGAAGCTGACCGCGGCGTCCCAGCCATCCTGCGCGCCGTAGCCGAACGTCGTGGTGTGGACGTGCGAGTACGCGACCCGCGTGCTGAGCCCGGCCTGGGTGTAGTTGGTCGCCGGCACGACCGGCACGCGCTGGTTGGGATCGGGCATGATCGTCGGGCCCTTGACCATGCGGAACCAGTCGATGTCGTAGTCGGCCGCGAACGTCCACGTCGTGCCCGGCCGGGCCTCGAGCGGCACGCCGAGCGACACCGTGCCGCTCCAGTCCTCCTCGGTGTACAGCTCGTTCTTGCCGTCGACCTTGAAGCCCGAGCGATCGAGCACGGTCCGCGCGCCGGCCACCCGCAGGCTCGGACGGAACCCGCTGTAGCCGTACGACGCGCCGATGTTGGCCGCGCCCTTGTCGGTGTCGGTCGACAGCGCGAGCGAGTACGAGTGCAGGCTGAGCGCATCGGTGCCGCCGGTCTGCAGCGACGCGGTCGTGGTCGAGCCGGTGTTGACCGAGCCGGTCCAGGTCTGCGGCGCGAGGGTCTCGAGCGCACGGTACGGCCGGGGCGCCGAGACCTTGTCCTCGCCGTCGTGGATCACCAGCGCGGTCGGCTTGTCATCGAGGAAGTCGTGCGCCGGCAGCCAGCGCGCGCGGTCGAGCATCACCTCGTAGAGGTCGTAGCCGCCCTCGGGCACCGCCGCCACGAACGCGAGCCGCGCACCGTCGGGCGATGGCGCGGCCTGGAACGCGCCGCCGAGCACGTTGGTGACCTGCCACACCGAGCGGTCGCGGGTATCGAACGCGTAGATGTTCGAGATCCCCGTCCGGTCGCTGTCGAAGTACAGGTAGCGGCCGTCCTTCGACCACGCCGGCGTCATGTCGATCGCGCGATCGTGGGTGATCGGGTCGAGCTGGCCCGACGCCAGATCGAGCACCAGGATGTCGCGGTAGCCGCCGGCGAGCCACGCCGAGAACGCGAGCCGCGTGCCGTCGGGCGACCACGCCGGCTGGTACGCCTGATCGAACCGTTGGCCGCGCCACACGACCCGGGGCGCCGCGCCGGGCGCGACGTCCTGCACCGCGATCACGCTCTCGGAGTGCTCGTTCATCGAGAACGCGACCTGCCGGCCGTCGGGCGACACCGCCGGATCGCGGGCGCGCCGGCCGAACGACAGCCGCACCGTCTGGTGGGTCCGCGCGTCCCACCGCACCAGATCTTCGAACGAGTAGTCGCGGCGGAACAGCCAGCTCTGCTCGTAGACCAGCGAGCCGTCGGGCAGCAGATCGAACGGCCCCATGCCGTCGACCTGCACGACGTCGTACGCCGACGTGTGATCGCCGCCGACCGGCATCGCCCGCACCCACGGCAGGGTGTAGCCGTCGGACTGCTGCCAGTACAGCTGCTTGCCGTCGGCGCTGTAGTGCGGCCACAGGTTATTCTCGGCCGAGTGGGTCAGCTCGCGGCCGGCGGCCAGCCCGCGGCGCTCGGCGGCCATCTCCTGCTGGCTGTAGCGATCGCGCAGGTAGTCCTTCCAGTCGTCGTACAGCTCGGTGAACGGCTTGCCCACGACCTTGGCGATCTGGCGGTTGACCGCGAACGGCGGCGCGTAGCTGCCCGAGACGTGCGACATCTTGCGCACGGTGTCGTCGCCGAACCGGTCGAAGATGTAGCGCAGGAAGTGCGAGCCGTAGACGTAGACCGCGTTGCCGTGCGGGAACCGCCGCGGCGCGCCGCTGACCTCGTCGAGCCGGAGGTCCTGGTGGCGATCGCGCGCGATCCGGATGTACTGATCGAACCGGGTGCCGCGGTTGCGGCCGCCGGCCGAGCGCTTGGACTCCTCGTAGACCGCGGTGCCCTCGATCAGCCAGCGCGGCATGATCTGGTTCGGCGCCCAGGTCTTGCCGAAGATCCGGTTGTAGATGTTCGGCAGTCCCTCCATCGTGTCGAGGTGGAGGATGTGGGTGTACTCGTGGGCGATCAGGCCGTACAGCCAGTCCTCGTGATCGTCGAGCTCGTTGAACCCGGTCGGGCCGGTCGCGTAGATCTGGATCGCGTTGCGCGGCAGCACGCTCGCGAACCCGTTGGCGCTGTCGGTGTCGTCGACCAGGACGACGATCGTCTTCTCGGCCGGCAGGTGATCGAGCGCGGGCGACAGCGTGCGGTGCGCGCGCTCGGCGACCACCCCGAGCCGGCGCGCCACGTCGTCGAGCGGCGTGTAGTAATAGATGACGAAGTGGTCGGTCTCGACCGTGCGGTAGATCCGCGTCGGATCCCCGGCCCAGGCGTGCGTGGCGTAGAGCGCGATCAACGCCAGCGCGGCCAGCCCAAGCTTCACACCTTGGCCTTGCGCTGCGGCGCGGTCAGGCTGAACACGTAGTCCGAGACCATCGCGCGGATCTCGGCCGCGGTCGCCAGCTTCTTGAGCCGCGCGACCAGGCCCTCGGCCTCGGCGCGCGACGTCGCGCGGATCATCGCCTTGACCTCGGGCACCGAGACCGCGCTCATCGACAGCTCGCGGATCCCCAGGCCGATCAAGACCGGCGCCATCATCGGCTCGCCCGCCATCTCGCCGCACACGGTGACCGGGATCTTGGTGATGCTCGCCGCCCGCGCGACCTCGCCGATCAACCGGATCAGCGACGGGTGCAGCGGTTCGTAGAGGTACGAGACATACTCGTTCACGCGATCGACCGCCATCGTGTACTGGATCAGGTCGTTGGTGCCGATCGAGAAGAAGTCGCACTCCTCGGCCAGGAAGTCGGCCGACAGCGCCGCCGATGGCATCTCGATCATGATGCCGAGCTTGACGTGCTCGTCGAACGGGATGCCCTCGCGCTTGAGCTCGAGCATGACCTCGTCGACCACAGCCTTGGTCGCGCGCAGCTCGGCCGTGCCGGAGATCATCGGGAACATGATCTTGAGCGGGCCGTGGACCGACGCGCGCAGCAGGCCCCGCAGCTGGGCCTGGAACAGCGGCCGGCCGACCGGCGACAGGCACAGCCGGATCGAGCGCAGCCCGAGCGCCGGGTTGGCCTCCTCGAACGCCGCCGCCTCGAGGAACGGCGCGAGCTTGTCGGAGCCGAGGTCGAACGTCCGGATCGTCGCGGGCCGGCCGGCGAGCTTGGTCAGGACCTCGCACGCGCTCTGGTAGTGGCGCTCTTCGTCCGGCGGCTCGGCCTGGCCCATGAACAGGTACTCGGTGCGGTACAGCCCCACGCCCATCGCGCCGTAGTCGAGCGCGTCGTCGAGCTCGTCGTGGCCGTCGATGTTGCACAGCAGCGTGATCTCGGTGCCGTCGAGCGTGTGCGCCGGCAGATCGCGCATCGCGTGCAGCACCGCGCCGGCCGCGACCTGGCGGCGCTGCTCGTCGCGAAACTCGGCGACCGTCGCCGCGGTCGGGTTGACGATCACGATCCCCGAGCCACCGTCGATCAGCAGCAGGTCATCGGTCTCGACGATCTCGGTGATCGTTTCGAGCCCGACGACCGCGGGGATCTCGTGGGCGCGCGCGATGATCGCGGTGTGCGAGGTCTTGCCACCGGCGTCGGTGATCAGGCCCGCGACCGCGGCCTTGTGGAGCTGGGCGGTATCCGCCGGCGACAGATCGTACGCCACGACGATCGCGTCGGGCGGCGGCTGGACCGGACCGGTCTCGCGGCCGAGCAGGCTGCGCAGCACGCGCTCGAACACGAACTCGACGTCGCTGCGCCGCTCGCGCAGGTAGACGTCCTCCATCCGATCGAACACGCCGGCGATGTCGTCGACCGCGCGGCGCAGGCCCCACTCGGCGTTGATCAGGTCGTTGCGGATGTAACCGACCGCGGCGCCGACCAGGTGCTCGTCGTGCAGCATCATCTGGTGCGCGGTGATGATGTGGTAGTCGCTCTCGTTCTCCGAGGCGAGCTTCTCCTTGATCTTCGCGAGCTGCTTGTCGCTCGCCGCGATCGCCTTGTAGAGCCGGGCGATCTCGGTGTCGACATCGTCGGGCTCGATGTGATGGCGCGGCGCCTTGAGCGTATCGCGGCCGATCAGGTACGCGCGGCCGAACGCGATCCCGGCCGAGACACCGAGCCCTTGCCGCCGAACTTCCGGCCGACTGTCGGACATCGCTGCTACTTGCCCTCTCCGAACTTGTCGTCGATCAGCGCCGCGAGCGCCACCACGGCCTCGGCCGCGCGCTCGCCCTTGGCCTTGATCGTGATCGTGGTGCCCTTGGGCGCCATCAGGGTCAGGAGGCTCAGGATGCTCTTGCCGTTGACCTCGCTGCCGCCCTTGACGACGGTGATGTCGCACGGGAACTTCGAGCCGATCTGGACGAACTTGGTACCGGCGCGCGCGTGCAGCCCGAGCTCGTTCTGGATCTGGATCGTCTTCTCGGATCGATCGTCTGCTGCCATCATGCCCCCCGATCGACGTCGCGATGACGCACGAGAATGTCCCAGGTCGAGCCGAGCCGGCGGCGCAGCTCCTCGACGATCACGACCGAGCGGTGGCGGCCGCCGGTACAACCGACGCAGATCGTGACGTACAGCTTGCCCTCCTTCTGAAACTGCGGCAGCGAGAACCGCAGGATACCCTCGACCTGACGCACCAACTCGAGGCCGTCGGGCCCCAGCACGTAGCTCGCGACCTCGGGATCGCGGCCGTCGAGGTGGGTCAAGGTCGGCTCGAAGTACGGGTTCGGCAGGAACCGGACGTCGAACACGTGGTTGAGCTCGATCGGCAGGCCGTGCTTGAACCCGAACGACACCAGGGTCACTGCGAGCTTGCCGGTGCCGCCGTAGCGCTCCTGGATGATCGACTTGAGCTGGTGCATGTTGAGGTGCGAGGTGTCGATCACCGCCGCACCCTGGCGCATCTCGGTCATCACCTCGCGGTCGCGCCGCACGCCGTCGGTCAGATCGTCGCCGGACAGCGGGTGGCGGCGGCGGGTCTCGCTGAACCGGCGCAGCAGGACCTCGTCGCTCGCGTCGAGGTACATGACCTCGAGCCGGTGGCCGGCGCCGCGCAGCCGCGACAGCGCGGTCGACCACCCGGCGAGGTTGCGGCGCTGCCGCGAGTCGATCGCGATCGCGAGCTTGTCGCGGTCGCCCTCGTGCGCGAGGTGCTCGACCATCTGCGCGACCAGCGGCATCGGGATGTTGTCGACGCAGAAGAACTCGATGTCCTCGAGCGCGCGCAGCGCGGTGCTCTTGCCCGCACCCGACAACCCCGTGACGATCACGATCTGCATCTACTCTACCGCGTCCGCCGGTACGTCGATGGTCGCCTCCGGGGCGTTCACCTCGTGGGCCCCCATCGCGCGGTGCAGCTGGTCGCGGAACGCGCGCGCCGAGTGCGTACCCTGGACCTTGAGCAGCTGGTTGCGCGCCGCGACCTCGATCAAGGTCGCGAGGTTACGGCCGGGGCGGACCGGCAGCTGGACGGCCGGCACCGCGACCTCGAGGATCCGATCGAACCGATCGTCGAACCCGAGGCGATCGTACTCCTCGCCTTCTGACCATTCGCGCAGCTCCACGACCAGCTCGATCTTCTTGGTATCGCGCACCGCCGAAACCCCAAACAGATCTTTCACGTTAATGATGCCGATGCCGCGGATCTCCATGTGGTGGCCGATGATCCCGGTGCCGCGGCCGATCACCTGACCGCCCTGGCGCCGGACCTTGATCACATCATCGGCGACCAGCCGGTGGCCGCGCACCACGAGGTCGAGCGCGGTCTCGCTCTTGCCGATCCCGCTCTTGCCGAGCAGCAACACGCCGATCCCGAGCACGTCCATCAGCACGCCGTGCATGTCGGTCGACGGCGCGAGCCGATCCGACATCCAGCCGGTCACCGCGGTGATGAAGTTGGCGGTCGACAGCTCCGACATCAGGACCGGGACGCCGCGCTGATCGGCGGCCACGACCAGCTCCTCGGGTGGATGCAGCCCGCGGCACACCACGATGCACGCCGGATCGCTCGCCATCAGCGTGGTGATCCCGAGCTCGCGCGCCGCCGGGACATCGCGCAGGTATTCGATCTCGGTGCCGCCGAGCACGAGCACGCGACGCTCGTGCAACTGCTCGGCCCAGCCGGTGAGCGCGAGCCCCGGCTTCTGGATCCGCGGCACCGTCACGATGCGGTCGAGGCCCTGGCGTCCCGCAACGGCTAGCACCTCTAGCTCCGCGCGCTCGAGCAGCTCACCGACGGTGATCGCCGTCGACATTCAGTACTTGGCGTCCTCGTCGGCAACCACGGAGTACATCGAGTCACCGTCGGGCGCCGCGAGTAACCGGCGACGGAACTCGGGGTCCTTGAACACGCGGCTGATCCGCGCGAGCGCCTTCAAGTGCGCGCCCGTCGAGGATTCCGGCGCGACCAGCACGAAGAACAGGAACGTCGGCTGGCCGTCCATCGAGTCGAAGTCGACGCCGCCCGGCGCGCGCCCCAGGCAGGCGACGATCTCGCCGACCGCACCGAGCTTGCCGTGCGGGATCGCGACGCCCTCGCCGATCGCCGTCGAGGCGAGCTGCTCGCGCTCGATCAGCACGCGCGACAGGGTCGCTCGGTCGATGCGCGGATGGCGCCCCGACATGTACTGGGCGAGCTCCTCGAGGATGCCCCGCTTTTCCGTCGCCTGCAGCGCAGGAACGACCATGTCGCGCCGGATGAGGTCGACGATCTTCATCAGTCGCTCATGAACGTACCACTTTTCGCTAGGCCGCGGATGAGGCGGCCGACGCAGTCTCGATGAGGCCGTAGCTGCCGTCCTCACGCTTGTAGACCACGGCGACGTGGCCGTCGGTGTCGCGGCAGAACACCAGAAACGGCTCGTGCATCAGGTTCAGCTGTACAATCGCGTCGGATACCGACAGCGGCTGGGCATGGAACTTCTCGGTCTTGACGACCTGGAACTCCGGGTGCGGGCCGGCGTCATGGTGGTCCTGAACCGGCGGCGTGGCCTCGCCGTCGAACGCCTCGGAGACGATCGAGTGCGACCACGGCTGGGCGACCACGTGGTGCGGCCGGGCGCGCATGCCCTCGAGCTTGCCCTTGTACTTGCGGACCTGGCGCTCGATCTTGGCGATGCAGAGGTCGATCGAGCTGTACATGTTCTCGGTGATCTCGTGGCCCGAGACCGCGAGGCCGTTGTGCAGCTGGAAGGTGACGTCGATGCGATGGTTGTGACGTTCGGTACTGAGGACCACGTGACACGAGATCGGATCGGGCAGGTACTTGCGGACTCGCTCCATTCGCTCGCGCGCGTACGACTTCAGGGCTTCGGTCGGTTCCATATGCCGGAACGTCACCGCGAATTGCATCGAGCTCTCTCCAGGGTGGTGTGGAGCGAGCATACCCCTGCCCCGCGGCCTCGATCATCGATCGTCGACGGGATTTATCGAGCGCGGCGGGAATTGTACAGCAAGCCCGAGCGCCGTGGGTGCGGGGGTGAGCGCCTGGTGCGCTAAAAAACTTGCTTGCGCTTGCTGGACGACAGGATGCCGAGCTGTTCGCGATACTTCGCCACGGTGCGGCGGGCGATATCGATGCCGCCCTTCTTGAGCAGCTCGACGATCTTCTGGTCGCTATGAGGACGCTTGACGTCCTCGCTGTCGACCAGCTCCTTGATCTTCGACTTCACGGCCTGCGACGCGAGGTCTTCGCCGTTGGTTCGTGAGATGCCGCTATTGAAGAAGAACTTCAGCTCGAAGATGCCCTGTGGGGTGTGGACGTACTTCGAGGTCGTCACGCGCGACACCGTCGACTCGTGCATGCCGATGTCCTCGGCGACATCGCGCAAGATCAGCGGCTTCAGGTGGGCGATGCCCTTGTCGAAGAACTCGCGCTGGAACTTCAGGATCGACTCGGCGACCTTGATGATCGTGCGCTGGCGCTGCTGGATCGACCGGATCAGCCACTGCGCCGAGCGCAGCTTGTCCTGGACGTAGTCCTTGGACGCCGTCGAGTTGCCCATCGCGTTCTTGTAGAACCCGCTGATCTTCAGCTTGGGCAGGCCGTCGTCGTTGGGGACGACGAAGTACTTGTCGCCGACCTTGTGGATGTAGACGTCGGGCGTGACGTAGTGCGGGTCGTCCGAGGAGTACTGCCGGCCGGGCCGCGGGTCGAACTCCATGATGACCTTGGCGGCCTCATAGATCTCCTCGAGCGGCTGCTTCAGGTCGCGCGCGATCGCGGCGTAATTCTTCTTCTCGAGGTTGCCGAGGTGGCTCTTGATCATCTTCACGCACAGGTCGTCGTCCTGACCTGCGGCGACGCACTGGATCAACATGCACTCGGCGAGCGACCGGGCGCCGACGCCGGTCGGATCGAACGTCTGGATCCGTTCGAGCACCTGCTCGCACAGCACCGGATCGGCCCCGAGGTCGGCGGCGATCTCGTCGATCGGCGGATCCTTGATGTAGCCGTCGGCGTCGATGTTGCCGAGGATCGTCATGCCGATCTCGAGCTGGTCGAGCGGCAGGTTGGTCATCTTGAGCTGCCACGCGAGGTGATCGTGCAGGCTCGGCGGCTTGGTCAGCGTGGCTTCGAGCGACGGCATCTCCTCGCCGTCGCCGCGGAACGCCGGCATCGCCGGCGCCATCGAGTAATTGTCGAGGTAGTTCTCCCAGTCGATCTCGTTGACCGCGCTGGCGTCGCCCTTGATCTCGGTCTGGGCGACCCCGTCCACCACCGAGCCCTCCATCGGGGTCTCGGTCGACCCTGCCCCTTCGAGCTGGTGGAGTTGCTGCTCGTCGCCCCCCATCTCGTCGCGCTCGCGCGAGCGCTCCTGATCGAGATCCATCTCGTCGTCGAGGATGGGGTTCTCGAGCATCTCCTCGTGCACGAGGTCTGCCAGCTCCATGCGAGACAGCTGCAGGAGCCGGATCGCCTGTTGCAGCTGGGGGGTCATCACCAGCTGCTGCGAGAGCTTCAGCTCTTGGCGCATTTCCATGGCCATCAGAAACTCCTTGTGTATTTTAGAGGGGTTAGTATGGCCGTAGGACTACGGGCCGCCACTGCCGTCCAAGCTGGTACGACGCTTGAATCAAGACTACTTCGTGTGCGATGAATTGTAAAGGCTCGATGGCCCGGCTCTTGCTTTAGCCTAACGATGTCCTGACACTGCGACTGACCATTCGACCAGCGCGCGTTCCTGGAGTGACATCCGATCAGGTCGATCAGGTCACCAAAGCTCTACATATGTAGGCGTGCCGCGGCACGACAGATCCGATACGGAGCTCGTGCCGGAACGGACCGTTACTGGCTGTCGGTACCGCGAGTGGTCCAACCAGCCGGCTGCGGGATCTACCGGCCCCTCGGATCCGGTTGGATCCGCTCAGACCGCGTGCAGCTTCATCTGGGACATCTGGCGCTCGACCGCCGCCTTGATGAACCGCGAGAACAGCGGGTGCGGGGCGCTCGGCCGCGAGGTGAACTCGGGGTGGAACTGGCAGCCGACGAAGTACGGATGCTGCGGCAGCTCGATCATCTCGACCAGCCGGCCATCCGGCGACAGCCCCGAGATCACCATGCCGTGCTTCTCGAGCGCGTCGCGGTAGTTGTTGTTGATCTCCCAGCGGTGGCGGTGGCGCTCGCTGATCTCGGTCGTGCCGTAGGCCTCGGCCGCGCGGGTGCCGGGCTTGAGCACGCACGGGTATGCGCCGAGCCGCATCGTCGCGCCCTTGTCGGTGACGCCGCGCTGGTCCGGCATCAGATCGACCACCGGGTGCGGCGTGCTCGGATCGATCTCGGTGGAGTTGGCGCGCTCGAGCCCGGCGACGTGGCGCGCGAACTCGACGCACGCGAGCTGCATCCCGAAACAGATCCCGAAGAACGGGATCCGGTTCTCGCGCGCGTAGCGCACCGCCGCGATCTTGCCCTCGGTGCCGCGCGCGCCGAACCCGGGCGCGACCAGGATACTGTCGTAGCCGGTGAGCATCCCGGTGCCGGCCTTCTCGAGCTCCTCGCTATCGATGTGCTTGATCTCGACCTTGCAGTTGTTCGCGATCCCGCCGTGCAGCAGCGCCTCGTTGAGGCTCTTGTACGACTCGACGAGCTGGACGTACTTGCCGATGAACCCGACGGTGACCTTGCGCTTGCCGGGCTCGCTGCCGGTGATCCGGCGGACGACCTCTTCCCAGTCCGAGAGCCGCGATGCGCGCGACCAGATGTTGAGCAGCGCGGCGAGCTTCTGATCGAGGCCCTGCTGGCTCAGGGTCAGCGGCAGGCGGTAGACCGTGTCGACGTCGACCGACTGGAACACCGCGTCGGCCGCGACGCTGCAGAACATCGCCATCTTCTTGATCGTGTCCTCGGCCAGCGTCTGCTCGCAGCGGACGATCAGCACGTCGCACTGGATCCCGATCTCGCGCAGCTTCTGCACCGAGTGCTGGGTCGGCTTGGTCTTGAACTCGCCGGCGGCGCGGATGTGCGGCACCAGGGTCAGGTGCACGCTGACCGAGTTCTGGCTGCCGAGCTCGACCCGCAGCTGGCGCACCGCCTCGAGGAACGGCAGCGACTCGATGTCGCCGACCGTGCCGCCGACCTCGACGACCAGGACGTCGAGGCCCTCGGCGCAGCGCTGGATCCGCGCCTTGATCTCGTCGGTGATGTGCGGGATGACCTGGACCGTCGACCCGAGGTACTCGCCGCGGCGCTCCTTGCCGATCACCGACGAGTAGACCTGGCCGGTCGTGATGTTGTTGAGCCGCGACATCTTGGTCGACACGAACCGCTCGTAGTGCCCGAGATCGAGGTCGGTCTCGGCGCCGTCGTCGGTCACGAACACCTCGCCGTGCTGCGTCGGGTTCATCGTGCCCGGGTCGACATTGATGTACGGGTCGAGCTTCATGTTCGCGACCTTGAGGCCGCGGTTCTCCATCAGCGCGCCGATCGACGCGGAGACCATGCCCTTGCCGAGCGACGAAACCACCCCGCCGGTGACAAACACGAACTTGGTCTGCTGCGCCATGGAATGCCTCGATGGCGCGAGTGCGTTGCGCCCGGAGCGTTCTACCGACTGCATCGGGATCGCGCAATGGGGGGCCGCGCGCGGATCCGCTGCGAGAAACCGCGACCCGGTGCTTACACGCGACGCGGTCGATTCAGCGTTGGAATCCGACCCGGCGCGGGCGTATGTTCGGAGATCCCACCTCCTGGAAATCGCGCCGCGCTACCGCAGCTGGCGGCGCCAGCCCGAGATCTCGGCGGTCGGGGCGCCGGGCGCCGGGTGGCCGGCGGGTGGTGCGCCGGACCGAGACCCGCCCGGCCCACCGGCCCCGCCGGCCCCGCCGGCGTCGAGCGCGACCGCGATGATCGCGGCGAGCAGCGCATCGGGCGCGGCGCGCGGCGCGAGCTCGGCGGCGTGGCGGCCGATGACGCCGGTATCGTAGTCGCCGGCGGCGAACGCCGGCTGGCGCACGCAGCGCCGGTGGAACGCGAGGTTGGTCTCGATGCCGCGGACCTGGTACTCGTCGAGCGCGCGCTGCATCCGGGCCAGCGCCCGCGCGCGATCCTCGCCCCACACCACGAGCTTTCCGATCATAGGATCGTAGTGCACGGGGATCTCGGCGCCCTCGTAGCAGCCCGAGTCGTTGCGGACGTACGGCCCGTCGGGCACCCGCAGGTGCGTGATCTTGCCCGGCGACGGCAGGAACTTCACCGGATCCTCGGCGTAGATCCGGCACTCGACCGCGTGGCCGCGGCGGCGCGCGTCGAGCTCGTGCTGGGTCAGCGGCAGCGGCCGGCCCTCGGCGACGTCGAGCTGCCAGCTGACCAGATCGAGGCCGTAGATCAGCTCGGTCACCGGGTGCTCGACCTGGAGCCGGGTGTTCATCTCGAGGAAGTAGACCCCGCCGTCGGCGCCGAGCAGGAACTCGCAGGTCCCGGCGCCGACGTAGGCGACCGCGCCCGCGGCGGCGATCGCGGCGGCCCCCATCCGCGCCCGCAGCTCGGGCGACACCACCGGCGACGGCGCCTCCTCGATGACCTTCTGGTGGCGGCGCTGGATCGAGCAGTCGCGCTCGCCGAGGTGGACGATGTTGCCGTGCTGATCGCCGAACACCTGGATCTCGATGTGGCGCGGTCGATCGATCGCCTTCTCGAGATAGACCGTGCCGTCGCCGAACGCGGACGTCGCCTCGCGGCGGGCGCCCTCGAACGCGGCGGCGAGCTCGGCCTCGGCCGCCACCAGCCGCATGCCCTTGCCGCCGCCGCCGGCCGCGGCCTTGATGAGGACCGGAAAGCCGATCTGGCGGGCGGCGATCACCGCCAGCTCGGCGCTCGGGAACCCGTCACCGGTCGGGCCATTGTCGCCCGGGACCACCGGGGTGCCGGCCGCTGACACGGTCTTTCTCGCCTCGGTCTTGCTGCCCATCTTGCGCATCGCGTCCGCGGACGGCCCGATGAAGGTGATCCCGGCCGCCCCGCAGGCCTCGGCGAAGTCTTCGTTCTCCGAAAGAAATCCATAACCTGGGTGGACGGCGTCGGCGCCGGTCTGGCGGCAGGCGTCCAGGATCTTGTCGATCACCAGGTAGCTCTGGGCGGCGGGAGCCGGGCCGATCTCGACCGCGTAGTCCGCGATCTGAACGTGAGGTGCGAGACGATCTACATCGCTATAGACGGCGACGGTCTCGATGCCGCGCTCCTTGCAAGTCCGCATCACCCGGACGGCGATCTCTCCTCGGTTGGCAACCAGGACGCGACGGATCGACCGGATCGGCAGTGACATCGGCCGTGGGACAATACACAAAACGGTGGTCGCGTTGCATTGCGTACGTGGTCGCCCTAGAATCGAGCCAAATCGACGTCTTGCGCTGGCGCGATGAGGCGCCGAGGCGGCCGGCGATTGCGGAGATTTTGCTTGGTCGATCCAAATACCCGACAAGGGAAACGCACTCCGGTCACGCTCAAGATCAAGTTCAAGAGCGAGACCCTCGAGCAGTTCATCGAGCGCTATGCGGTCGATGTAAGCCAGGGCGGCATCTTTATCCGGACCAAAGAACCGCTCGCGGTCGGGACGCAGATGAAGTTCGAATTCCAGCTACGCGATGCTTCCCCGCTGATCGCGGGCGAGGGCACCGTCGTATGGACGCGTGAGAATGATCCGAGCCGTCCGGCGATCGCGCCGGGCATGGGCGTCCGGTTCGAGCGGCTCGCCGATGGCAGCCAGGGCATTCTCGAGCGCATCCTCACCGAGAAAGCGAAGCAGGCGCCCCAGCGCCCATCGAACGACACGGCGAAGCCGCCGATGTTCACCGACACGCCGACCCGGGTCGCACCGGCACCGGTGCAGGAGGCGCTGCTCGGCAGGGACAGCCGGTCGCGGCGCTCGAGCGACGAGCCGCAGAGCGACTCGCACACGCCGCTGCCCAAGCCGATGCCGTTCCACTCCGACGCCGACGAGTTTCCGGACGAGGCGTTCGAGGAGGCCACCAAGGTCCGCGCGCTCGACGAGCTGATCGCGCAGACCGCGGAGGGCGGCTCGAGCTCGGCGCTGGGCGCGGCGGCCAACGGCGCCCCGGTGGACGATCTGATCACCCGGCGCAACGGCCGGGTCGATCCGCCGGTCGAGCCGGCGAGCGAGCGGCTCGAGAACGCGCGCGCCGCGCTCGAGGTGCAGGAAGCGCCCGGGCTGCCGAGCCCGCCGGAGCCGATGAGCCGGCCGCTGCCCAAGCTGCTCGATACCTCGCCGTCGCCGCGCAACGAAGCGGCGCAGCCGGGGTTCGTGTCCGAGTCGATGGCGCGGACCCGGATCGGCGTCGGCGTCGAGCCGGCGCGCAGCCGATCGAACACGCCCGCTCCGAGCCCGATCCCCGCCGAGGCGCCGCCGCTGCCGGCGGGGGTCCGCGCGGTCGCGGCCGAGACCACCGAGCCGGCGCGGATGCCGCCGATCCAGAGTCGGAGCATCGCGCCGATCGCGATCCTGATCCTGCTGTTGATCGCCGCCGGTGGTGCCGCGGTGTGGTTCTTCGTGCTCCGGCCGCAGGCGGCCGTGCACACCGATCCCGGTCCCGGCTCGCAGGGCTCGGTCGCGCAGAACGGCCCGGCGGGTGTCGGGTCGGCCGGATCGGCAGGACCGGCCGCAACGAACGTCGGCTCGGCCGCTATGGGCACTGGGCCTGGGCCCGGATCCAGCGGATCCGCGGCGGTCCCGGCCACGGCCGGCAGCAACGCGCCCAAGGCCGAGCTGGTCGACACCGTGATCGGCGCGAGCGCCGATGGCTCGACGGTCGAGATCGTCGGCACCGGCCAGTCGGGCCCGGCGCCGCTCACCGCCAAGCTCGAGAAAGGCAAGCCGTACAAGGCGCGGATCACCGCGCACGGCTTCGCCTCGCTCGAGCTCGACATCAAGGGCGGCGACGACAAGCAGATCGCCAAGCTGGTCGCCAAGCCGCGGATGATCGCGGTCGAGAGTGATCCGACGGGCGCGCTGATCTGGATCGACAACAGCTCGACCGGCCACTCGACGCCGGCCGAGATCGAGCTGACCGCGGCGCAGGCCGCCAAGAAGTCGGTCCACGTCCAGCTCCGCAAGAGCGGCTACAAGACGATCGACCGCGTGGTCGATCTCGGCAAGCTCACCGAGGACGACACCAAGCTGGGGACCAAGCTCGAGGAGAAGCTGTCGGTGCAGACCGTCCCGACCGGCGGCGGGACCCACACCGGCGGCAACACCGGATCGGCGAAGAACCCGGGCACCGGCTCCGATGGCGACAGCGGCTCGACGACCGAACCGGTCCCGGCGGGATCTGGTGCGGCCCCGACCCCGCCGCCTGATCCGAACCCGGCGGGCTCCGGCGGTGGTGGCGGCGGCGCAGCCGGCGGTGGTGGCGGCGCGGCCGGTGGTGGCGGTGGCGCAGCCGGTGGCGGCGGTGGCTCGGCCGAGCCCGAGCCCGACTTCAACAAGAAGCCGTAAGCGGCTCAGCCCGACCAGCGCCGGCGGCTCAGCCCGACCAGCGCCGGCGGCTCAGCCCACCATCGACTTCATCCACTTGCTGGGGTCGCCGACCCGCGGGCGCTCGCCGCCGCGCACCAGGTAGCGCACCGCGTGGGCGAGCCCGTCGAGCGACAGCGGCCACATCGCGAACACGCTCGCGATGACCTCGATCGTCGTGCCCGGCCAGAACCGCTCGGGCTCGGGGTTGCACCACACCGCGCTGCGGAAGTGCGCGGCGAGCCGGCGCAGCCACTCGTGGCCCGACGCGCGGTTCTGGGTGTACAGGAACGACGCGCCACCCGGATCGAGCAGCTCGGCCGGGTGCATCAGCGCGTCGCCGACCATGACGAGCTTCTCGTCGCGATCGCTGTGTGACAGCAGCTCGGCGACCGGCACCGGCTTGCGAAACTGCGCGTCCTCGTAGACCGCGTTGTAGACGCAGTTGTGGAAGTAGTAGCTGCGGAACTTGGCGAACCGGCCGGTGCGCGACGCCGCGGTGAACACCCGGCTCATCAGCTCGGAGTGCGGATCCATCGATCCACCGACGTCCATCAGCAACAGGACCTTGACCCGGTTGCGCCGCGGCGGCCGGAACACGACCTCGATCTCGCCGGCGTTCCGGCACGTCTGGTCGATCGTCTCGTCGAGATCGAGCTCGTCTTCCGCGCCGTCGCGGCCGAGCCGGCGCAGCCCGCGCAGCGCGACGTCGATCTGGCGAACGTCGAGCACCACGTCGCGCCGGTACTCGCGGAACCGGCGCTCGTCGGCGACCTGCATCGCGCTGCGGCCGCCGCCACCGCCGACCCGCATCGCGTTCGGGTTCTTGCCGCCGGTGCCGAACGGCGACGTGCCGCCGGTGCCGATCCAGCGGTTGCCGCCGTCGTGGCGGCCCTTCTGCTCCTTGAGCCGCTGCTCGAATAGCTCGCGCAGCTTGTCGAGATCGAGCGCGGCCATCGCCTGGCGCTGCTCGTCGGTCAGGCCCTCGAGCGACCGCGGATCGGCGAGCCAGGCCCGCAGCTCCTCGGTCAGCTTGAGCGCGTCGGTGTGGACATCCTTGAAGTACGCGAGGAACGCCTCGTCGTAGGCGTCGTACAGCGCGATGTCCTTGACGCACAGCGTGCGGCACAGCTGGTAGAACCCGTCGAGCGAGCTCTCGTGCAGCCCGAGCGCCATGCCCTCCATGAGCGCCATCCACTCGTGGGTCGACACCGGCAGCTTGCGCGCGCGCAGCTCGAACAGAAAGTCGATCAGCATAGAGGGGGCCTACCCGCCGACTGGCGGCTGGACCGGCAAGCCATCATGCCTTGGCTCGCTTGCCGACCAGCTCGACGTCCTGCTCGGTCTTGAGCAGCGTGCCCAGGAACGGGATGCCGCCCGACACCCGCGACAGATCGACGCCGGCCTTCTTGAGCGCGCAGATCCAGTCGATCAGCTCCGAGGTCGACGGCTTCTTGCGCAGCCGCGGGGTCGAGCGCAGGCCGAAGAAGACTTCCAGCGCGTTGTCGAGCACCCGGTCGGTGATGTCGGGGTGGTGGACCCGCACGATCTCGGTCATCAGCTCGCGGCTCGGGAACTGGATGTAGTGGAACACGCAGCGGCGCAGGAACGCGTCCGGCAGCTCCTTCTCGTTGTTCGACGTGATGATGACGATCGGCCGCTCGGCGGCGGCGATCTCGCGGCCGGTCTCGTCGATCCGGAACTTCATCGCGTCGAGCTCGTGCAGCAGATCGTTGGGGAACTCGAGGTCGGCCTTGTCGATCTCGTCGATCAGCAGCACCACGCGCGACGGCGCCGCGAGCGCCTCGCCGAGCGAGCCGAGCTTGATGTACTTCGCGATGTCGCGGACGTTGGCGCCGTCGGTGCCACCGAACCGGCTGTCGTGGAGCCGCGCCACGGTGTCGTAGACGTAGAGCCCATCCTTGGCCTTGGTCGTCGACTTGACGTGCCAGCGGATCAGCGGCAAGCCGAGCGCGGCCGCGAGGTTCTCGGCGAGCAAGGTCTTGCCGGTGCCGGGCTCGCCGCGCACCAGCAACGGCCGGGCGAGCGCGACGGCGACGTTCACCGCGTGGCGCAGCTCCTCGGACGCGATGTAGCTGGCCGTGCCCTGAAACTGATCGAAGACGTCGGACATTGACCCGACCTTAGCGTATTTCGTGCAAACGGTCAGCCCTGACTGTCTGTGGCCGGCAGCCCCGGCGAGCTCCCGCCGAGCTCCAGTGACCCGCCGCCGCCCGGGGCAAACCCGGACGCTACCGGCCCTTGCGGCCCTGCACGAAGCCGTCGGCCACGCCGTACAGCCAGGTCGCGCCGTAGATCAGGCCCGCGACCGAGCCGATCACCGGGATCACGCCGAGGAAGCTCGCGCCGGAGATCGCGGCGACCACGAACACGCCGATCGCCTTGTCGGTCTGGCCGTTGATCAGCTGCCCGACCCCGGGGACGATCGCGCTGCACACCGCCGGCACGATGCCACTCCCACCCTCGCCCTTGCCGCTCGTCTTGACCAGCGCGTTGCTCATCGGTTGGTTATGACACGCCGGCGCGGCCGGCCAACCTCAAAACCAGACCGAGCCACCGAGCATGAACATCAGGTAGTGCGCCTGGTAGTCGCCCTGCGCGATCGGGCTATCGGCCTGGTTGGTGGTCGGCAACAGCGGGTTGATCGGATCGGGGCCCTGGTGCGGGACCGGACAGCTCGGCGCGGCCTGGGTCGGGTTGCACGGCTCGGCGGCATCGCCGTTGTTGGGGTTACTCGGCGAGCCCTCGAGCGCCGCGCCGAACCCGAGGTCGATCTCGAACCGGTTCGTGCGGTACGCCGCGCCGGCCGTCAGCGTGGTGCGCGCCGCGCCGTCGAGATCGGCGCGCAGCCAGCCGGTCTTGGCGACCGCGGTGTCGTAGCCGATGCCGCCGCGCAGGATGATCTCGTTCGACGAGCCGTCGGCGCGCGCGGCGCCGATCGGGACGTGGTAGCTGCCGCCGAGGTGGGCGCCGTAGCCGTCCTTGAACCCGTGGTGGACCGCCGACGTCATCAGGTTGATCCCGGCGAACCGCGGGTCGATCTGCGCCTGGGCGTCGACGATCACGCGGTAGTCGCTCGGGCTGGTGCAGCTGCCGTCCTCGAACGAGTCCGCGCTGCAGGTCTTGCCCCAGTTCTCCCAGTCGAGGTCGAGCTCGACGTCGCCCTTGAGGTTGCCGTGGCGATCGAGGAACTTGTAGCGTCCCGCGATCGTCGCGTTCATCGGCAGCGCGAAATCGACGCACGCCCTGAGGTTGTCCGGGGTGCCGCCGGTCGCGCAGCGCGCCATGTCGTCGGACACCGGCTGGATCGTCACCGCCGATCCGGAGATCCCGGCCTCGGGCCCCAGCGTCGACTGGGCGTTGCCCTTGGCGTGGACGTCGACCTCCGAGGTGTAGTTGGCAGCGAGCTCGATGTTCGGGGTCGGCCGATAGGTCACGCCGATCCCGAACCCCGGCACGAAGTTGTCGCTCGCGTCGACGGCGAACACCGCGTCCTGCTTGACGTTCTCCTGGTAGTTGGGGAGCGGTGTGCCCCACAACGCGGTCGTCGACTTGAGCGACGCCTGGCCCGCGGTGAGCCGCAGCCCGACGTCGAGGTTGGGCAGCACGCTGTACGCGGCGACCAGCGACGGCATGAGGAACGCCGCCTGCTGGAACATGATGTCGTACCGCGTGCTCGGCGGCGGCACGGTGAAGTCGTCGTTGAACTTGTACTTCAGGCAGCCGCTCGCGGTCTGCGTACACATGTCGCGGAACGGGTAGGCGTTCGGCGCGTAGACCCCGATGCCGAGGTGGAGCCCGGGGACCCTGCCGCCGAGATCGCTCAGCACGCCGATGACTGGCACCGGCTGGGTCGAGCCGAAGCCGGTCGCCGGGTTCGAGGCGTTCTTGACCAGCGCGTATGGCTGGCCGGCGTACGGATAGTCCTCGCCCGGCACGTCGTCGTAGGTGCCGCGGCGCTGGAACTGCATCGCGTACTGCAGCATCGCCGCCGAGATCGTGATCGTGGTGCCGCTCGCCTTCGCGATCCCGGCCGGGTTGAGCGGGATCGCCTCGCCGTCGTCTGCAGAGGCCACGCCCGCCCCGGCGCGCGAGGTCGAGATCGCGCCGGCGCCCGGCAGGAACAAGCCGCTACCCGCGCGCGCGAGCTGCGGGAGGCACACCGTCGCAGCACACAGCGCGAGCCGGGAAAGCTTCATTGCAAGCGCGAACCTACCTCGGCCTTGCGACGCTCCACCAGCCCAATGTGAGTCAGCAAGATCGCAACCGCCGCCGGGGTGACGCCACTGATCCGCGAGGCCTGGCCGACCGAGCGCGGGCGAATTGCCTCGAGCTTCTCGACCACCTCGTTCGACAGCCCCGGGATGCCGCGATAGTCGATCGCGTCGGGCACCCGCACCCCGTCGGCGCGCGCGAGCTTGGCGGCCTCGACCTCCTGGCGCCTGAGGTAGCCCTCGTAGCCGAGCTCGATCTCGACCCGCTCGAGCGCCGCGGGCCCGGCCGAGCTCGCCGCGATCCCGCCGGCGGCGGCGACCTGCTCGACCGCGCGCCAGTCGAGCTCGGGGCGGCGCAACAGCTCCGCGAGCGTGGCCCGCCGGCCGACCACCGGCGCCGAGCCGAGCCGGGCGAGCTGGGCGTTGACCGCGTCGCTGCCGACCACCGAGGCGCGCTGCGCGCGGTCGTGGGCGGCGGCGAGCTCGGCGCACCACGCCTCGTAGGTCCGCCAGCGCGCGTCGTCGACCAGGCCGAGCCGGCGGCCGATCGGCAGCAGCCGGTCGGCGGTGTTGTCCTCGCGCAGCAGCAGGCGGAACTCGGCGCGCGACGTCATCATGCGGTACGGCTCCGAGGTCCCGCGGGTCGTCAGATCGTCGACCAGCACGCCGGCGTACGCCTGATCGCGGCGCAGGATCAGCGGCTCCTTGTCGCCGGGGCCCAAGCCCAGCGCGAGCCCGGCGTTGATCCCGGCGAGCAGTCCCTGGACCGCGGCCTCCTCGTAGCCCGACGTGCCGTTGATCTGCCCGGCGTGGTACAGCCCGGCGACCCGGCGGGTCTCGAGCGTCGGCAGGACCTCGCGCGGATCGATGAAGTCGTACTCGACCGCGTAGCCCGGCCGGGTCATCTCGGCGCGCTCGAGCCCCGGGATCGTGCGCAGGAACGCGAGCTGGACGTCGAACGGCAGCGAGGTCGAGATCCCGTTGGGGTAGACCTCGCCGCCCGGGCCGGCGGCGACCTCGACGCCCTCGGGCTCGAGGAAGATCTGGTGGCGGTCCTTGTCCGCAAACCGGACGACCTTGTCCTCGATGCTCGGGCAGTAGCGCGGCCCGGTGCCCTGGATGTCCTTGCGGTACAGCGGCGAGCGCGGCAGCCCGTCGCGGATGATCGCGTGGGTCCGGTCGTTGGTGTAGGTGATCCAGCACGGGACCTGCGGCAGCGCGGGCCGCGCGGCCGGCCCGCCGCCGCCGCGCCAGCGGAACATCGGCGGCGGATCGTCGCCGTGCTGCAGCTCGAGGCTCGCGACGTCGAGCGTCTGGCGATCGAGCCGGCACGGCGTGCCGGTCTTGAGCCGGGCGAGCGGGAACCCGAGCGCGTCGAGCGCGTGCGACAGGCTGACCGCGGAGGCCTCGCCGGCCCGGCCGCCCGCCGAGCGCGCGTCGCCCACGAAGATCGCGCCGCGCAGGAACGTGCCGGTGGTCAGGATCACCGCGCGCGCCCGGTAGCGCACGCCGATCGCCGTGGTCACGCCGACCACGCGCGGCCGGCCGCTGGCGCTGTCATCGATGTGGAGCTGCGCGACCTCGCCCTGGCGCAGCGCGAGCCCGGGGCAGCACTCGAGCCGCATCCGCATCGCCTCGCGGTAGCGCCGCTTGTCGGCCTGGGCGCGCGTCGAGCGCACCGCCGGGCCCTTCGACGCGTTCAGCCGGCGAAACTGGATCCCGGTGTCGTCGATCACGCTCGCCATCTCGCCGCCGAGCGCGTCGATCTCCTTGACCAGGTGGCCCTTGGCGACCCCGCCGATCGCGGGGTTGCACGACATCTGCGCGACCATCTCGAGGTTGCCGGTCAAGACCAATACGCGCGCGCCGAGCCGCGCCGCGGCCAGCCCGGCCTCGCAGCCGGCGTGACCGGCGCCGACGATGATCACGTCGTAGCCGTCGGGGTACATCATTGGAGAGGGGACCTTCCCGTCCCCTCTTCCGCGGCAAAGCCGCGAAATTCACCCCTCCGCGCGTCGCGTCGCGCGACACGTTTCCATGGGGTGGCGAGCATGGCGGTTGGCGAGATCATGAGCGCGGGGCGAGCGGATCCTGAGGTGGCGGCTCCGGCTCATCGGGCGGATGGCGCTCGCCCTTGCCGCAGCTGTCGTCGCCGTGGTTCTTCCACGCCGCGAACTTGTAGATGTCGAGCGTGAACCGGACGACCAGCTCGCTCGGGTGCTCCTGATCGGGCGACTTGCCGTGGTCCCACGAGATCGCCTTGACCTTGGTCGTGCCGCAGCGGTCGTACAGGCCCTTCTTGACCCCGGTGTACTGCGCCTTGTTGGCCTCGAGCTCGTCGTACGAGCACACCCCGGGCGAGCCGCAGGCGAACGCGAACGTGTCGTACCAGCTCTTGGTCCGCGTGCCGAGCTCGCGGATCTGCAGCGCGAGCGACACGCCGTCGGGGTTCGACGCCCGCAGCTCGACCTGCTGCACACCGCTCGGCAGATCGACGTAGAAGCACGCGTCGGCGCGCTCGGGGCTCTTGTAGAGCACGGTCGACTGGTTGATCGTCAGCCACAGATCGTACGGCGAGGGCCCGAGCCGGATCTCGAACCGCTTGTGGTCCACGTCGTCGGGCACGCCGGCCCCGCCATCGCCCGGGCCGTCGTCGCGGCACCGGCAGCGACCTTCCTGGCACAGGTTGCCGGCCAGGACCGCGTGGGTCTCCTTGGGCGGTGGCGGTGCGATCGCGACCTGGTGCGCCGAGCTCGCGCAGCCGAGCACCGCGAAGCCCGCGACGGCCAACGCGATCCCGGTGGGACGTACCGAAACCATACGCATGCCGTGGTTATCGCACGGCCGCGGCCTCCACACGCCGCGCCTATCACGTCCCCGGCCCGGGCCAGGCAACGCCAACCCCGGCCCGGCGGTCTATTCGCCGCGGTTGATCCCCTGCGGTCGGCAGTGTATCAACCGTACCTTGGAGCTCAGATCGCGCCCCAGCGGGCCTACTCCGGCAGGATTCCTCGGCAAACGCTCATGACTTCGAAGAAATTGCTCCTGGTGATCGCGCTCTGTGCCCTCGGTGCTGCCGCGTGCGGCGCCAAGTCGGGCTCCGGCTCCGTCGAGTACTCGGTCTCGGCCCAGAAGAACTACGACAAGGGCCTCAAGGAGATCGAGGAAAAGGACTGGATCGCGGCCGCCAAGTACTTCGGGTTCATCAAGACCCGGTTCCCGTACTCCAAGTACGCGGTGCTCGCCGAGCTCCGGCTCGCCGACGCCGAGTTCGGCGCCGAGCAGTACCTCGAGGCGATCGACAGCTACCGGCTGTTCATCAAGTTTCATCCGACCCACGAGATGGTCGCCAACGGCTATGCGACGTTCCGGATCGGCGAGGGCTACTTCAAGCAGCTGTCGGGCGACTTCTGGTTGTTCCCGCCGAGCTTCGAGAAGGACCAGTCGTCGACCGAGGACGCCGCGAACGAGCTCAAGAGCTTCCTCGACAAGTATCCGGACTCGCCGTACCGCGACCGGGCCAAGGAGATCATCGTCAAGGTCGGCAAGCGGCTCGCCGATCACGAGTGGTACGTCGCGCGCTACTACTGGGATCGCGGCAAGCCGATGGGCACCGTGATCCGGTTGCGCCGGCTGCTCGAGCGCTATCGCGGGGTCGGCTACGACGAGGAGGCGCTGTGGCTGCTCGGCCGGGCCTATGTCGCCGTCGCGATGAACGATCGCGCCAAGGGCGTGTGGTCCGAGCTGGTCGACAAGTACCCCAAGAGCCCGCGCGCCGGCGACGCCAAGACCGCGCTCCTGGGGATGCACGTCAGCGTGGCGCCCAAGGCCACGCCGGTAGGTCCGCTCGCGCCGTCGGCCCCGGCGGCGCCGGCCCCGATCGCGCCGGCGGCCAGGCCGGCGTCGCCGCCCGCGACCGTGCCCGATCCCGATGCGCCGCCCCGGTCGGCTGCCCCGGGCGCCCCGGCGCCGGCCGCACCCGCACCGAACACCCCGTCGACTCCCGGCACCGGCGGCGGCACCGGTCCGAGCTGACCGCGGCGCTCGCGGTGCTCACCGCCCTGGGCACCGCGTTGATCACTGCCCCGGCACCGCGTTGATCACTGCCCCGGCACCGCCCCCGGCACCGCCTGCGTTACTCTCGGGCGGTCATGGTGGACCGTATCGAGCAGCTGATCATGCAGGGCCGCGAGCACTACAACGCCGGTGAGCTCGAGCGCGCCGAGCCGTTCCTCGCCGACGCGGTCGCGGCCAAGCCGAGCTTCCCCGATGTCTACAACATGCTCGGCGTGATCTATCACGCCCAGGGCAGGTTCCAGGATGCCGAGGAAGCGTTCGAGACCGCGCTGCGGCTGAACCCGCGCTACACCGAGGCCGCGCTCAACCTGTCGGTCACCTACAACGATCGCGGCAAGTACGACCGCGCGCGCGAGGTCTACGGCAAGGTGATGTCGGCCAGCGTCGGCCAGCCCAACGCGCTCGACCAGTTCGCGCGCGGCAAGCTCGCCAACATGCACGCCGACCTCGGCGCCGCCTACGCCGGGCTCGCGATGTTCGACGAGGCGGTCCGCGAGTACGCCAAGGCGCTCGAGCTGTGCCCCGAGTTCGCGGACCTGCGGGTCCGGCTCGGCAACGTCTACCGCGACATGGGCGCCCACCAGGCCGCGATCACCGAGCTCGAGCACGCCAAGCGGATCCGCCCCGACTATATTCCGGCGCGCATCCACCTCGGCGTGACCCTGTTCTCGCTCGGCCGGCGCGACGCCGCGATCGCCGAGTGGCAGGCGGTGCTCGCGACCGATCCGACCCACAAGTCGGCCCAGCTCTACCTGCGCATGGTCAGCGACGAGAACGGCCCCAAGCCGGGCAGCGCGCTGCCGCGCTGATGGCACCCGCGGGCCTCGAGGGCCGGGCGGCGGTCGGTCACGACCGCGGCGGCACCGGTTGCGCCGAGCCCGACCCGGTCGGCACCGGCGCCAGCGGTTGCACCGGCACCGGCGCCGCACGCTTCGGGCCGCGGCCGCCGAGCCGCATGGTCACCCCGACCCCGATCCCGGGGCCGTACTGCACCGGGTCCGCCACCAGATCCTGATGGACCACGACCAGCCCCGACAGCCAGTCGCTGAGCTCGACCGACACGCCGGCCTCGAGCAGGACGTTGAACGGCCCGCTCTCCACGTCGTTGTCACCATTGTCGATCGCCACGTCGAAGTCCTTGCGCTTCGTCGTCGGGTGGTTGCGGCCATAGACTCCGCCGAAGTAGGTCAGCCGGCCGGCCTTGTAGCTCGGCGTCACCCCGAGCCCGAGGGTCAGCGGGTTCGCGCGGCCGCGATCGACCACGGTGAACGGCGAGTCGCAGTCCGTGCAGGTCTGGTACTGGACGTACGGCAGCGACCACACCATGAGGTCGGTCTGCAGGCCGACCGACAGCGCCGGGATCGAGGTCTGGATCGAGTAGCCGAACGCCACGCCGTAGCCCTCGACGTCGCCGCCCTTGACCGGCGCCTGGGTCGGATCCGGGGTCTTCGACGTCGACGCGAAGCCCCGATCGTAGACCAGCCCGAGCTGCCCGCGATCGCCGACCCGGAACCGCAGCTCGTCGCGCATCTCCGTGCTCGGGACCTCCACGGCCTGCGTCGCGTCGCCCACGCTCGGCTTGATGAAGTCGGTCACGTTACCGAGCCCGGCGCTGACCTCGGCCGGCGACTCCATCGGCTGCCCCGAGCTGAGCGGCACGCTCGGATGCGGCACCCGCGCGCTGCGCTGAACGTTCCCAACACACCCGGCAACCACCGGCAAGACCACGACGACGACACGTAGGCTAGACATGCGGATCCCTCCTAGCAAATCGCGCGCTCGATCCTCTCCTCGGCCCGCCTCGATCCTCTCCCCGTCCGCCCTCGCCGCTTCGCGGCCTTACGCCTCGCCGGCTTGTCGCCCGTTGTCGAACCGCCGAACCTCCGCCGTTCGCCTGTCCAAAGTCCACCAGCCGGCCGGCGCGCTGCGCCAAAGCCCGGATCATCCAGGGAGCGGTCCGAGCGCTGCGACGACCGCTTCCACCTCGCGCGTGATCCGGATCATCGACTCCAGCAGCTTCACGTCGACGTCTGTGCTGCCTTCGTACTCGACCAGGTTGCGTTTCTTGTGCGCTTGATCGAGCACGCGCCACTTCGGCGGAGCCAGCCCCACGGTGTGCTGCAGGGACTGAAATACGAGGAACCTGTTCTCACTGCGGTAACCGTGGAAGCGCAACGCGGCCAGCGAGAATGCATGCGCCGCGTTGTAGGCAAGATCGAACCGACTCTCGATGCTGAGCTGAGCATTCTCGGCGTCCTTGATCCGCGCCGCTCCCGAACGCATCAGGCCATCGAGCTCCGGTTGCGTCGCGAGCTCGGCCTTGAGTTGGCCGATGCGGACCAGGTTATCGAGCTGAGGCGACGGCATCTTCGCTTCCCACCAGTACCATGTGCTTGCCTGTGAGCACCCGGCTCACGAACGACTGACCATCGCGGCGACGGCGATGAAATTCGTCACTGGTGTATAACGTCGGACTGACGTGACGCCCGAGCCGCCGCTCGGCGCGCTGCAGCGCGGCAAACACGTCCTCGAGCGCGAGCGCATCGGACACCAATAGCACATCGATGTCGCTCGCCGCCGTGTCGTTCTGTTTTGCAACCGATCCATAGAGCACTGCCAGCTGCAGGCTCGATCCTAGCGGCGCGAGCGCGATCCGAAGCTGCTCTGGAACGCCGGTGGTCTTCTCGACGATCGACCTCAGCTCTTCGAAGATCGGGGCAGCCGTGTTCGCCCGGTAGAATTTTTGGCGGCCGATCGAGCTCGTTACCACCAACTTGCTATCGAGCAGCCGCTTGAGCTCACGCTGCACGGCACCCGACCCTGAATCAGCCAGCCCGATCAACTCCGACGTGCCGAACGCTCGCTCCGGCTGGCCGAACAACAATGAGAACACGCGTTGCTGCGTCTGGGAGAACAAGGCATCTGCGATGCGCCGGATGCCGGTGCTGCCATGTCTGTCCACTATACCCATTTTGGGTATTATATCACCCATTCTGGGTATTAAATCAACATAGAGAACTCAAAATAAGGTCACTTTTACCCATTTTGGGTATTAAGATGCCCACTTTGGGTAGAATCGCTGGCCGGGCACTACTTGTCGTCGGAGCCTTGGTCGTCTGGCTTGCTGCCCGGCGGCAGCTGCAGGATGACGGCGTAGTCGTTGATCGGCTTGGCGAGGACCTCGGCGACGCTGCCCTCGCCGTCGTCGATCACGCTGCGGATCGAGATCGCGTCGGCGACGCCGCGGCGCTTCATGCGGCGGATGATCGCAGAGTCGTGGCAATGGCCGTTGCCGGCGAGCAAGATCAGGTGGCCGCCGGGGTTGGCGGCGAGCCACCGGGCGGCGGTGTCGGCCATGGTCTCGTCCCAGATGACCTGGACGGTGTAGACCCGGTCGGCGCTCGGCATCTCGGCGTCGCCGTCATCGGCGTGGGCCGGCACCGAGGGCGAGGGCGAGGGCGAGGACGAGGGCGAGGGCGAGGACGACGGAGCGGGCGGTGACGGGGCCTTGGCTTCGGCGGGCTCGGCCGCGTGGCCGTGGGCCGCGCTGCCGCCCATGTCCTCCATGAGGGCGTCGAACCACGCGCGGTGCGAGGCATCGTCGAGCACGAGCTCGGGCAGCTGGGCGCGCTCGTCGGGCGTGAGCGACCCCAGGCCGTGGTGCACGACCTTCTTGGTCAGCTCGCGGACCGCGTTGGCGGCGAGCAACTGGGCGCCCGCCGCGACCGCGGCGTCGATCGTCGGGCCGTAGAACCCGTAGTCGTAGCCCCAGCGATCGGCGTAGCCGGTGCGCGACCGCAGCTGGGTGGCGTCGATCTTCTTGGCGGCATACTCGTCGAGCGCGCCCTGGAACGGTCGCTGGAACATCTCCATCGCGAGCGCGAGCTTGGTGCCCTTGGGCAGCCGCTGCGCGAGCTCGCGCACGACGTGGAGCTGGACCCAGTGGTGGTGCGGGTTGGAGTGCTCCTCGCCGATGCACACCGCGCGCGCCGCCGCGAGCCGGGTCCAGAACGCGGCCTCGTCGACCGACTTGTTGGTCCGCGCGTCGACGATCTGGTACGGCAGCGCCGCGGCCTCGATCCCGGATCCCGGGCCGGAGCCCGGCACGCCCGCGGGGCCGCCGTCCGCTGCGGTCCGCGGATGTGCGGGCGCGCCGTAGGTGCCGCCACACGCGGCCGCCGCGAGCGCCACCATGCTCGCGAAGGCCCAAACCACACATCGGCGGGGCGATCCTGACATGGCGACGATGGTACACCGACGGCGTGACGTTGCCGTACCTCACATCAGGCCTCGCGGGCACCGGTGGCGTGCTGCGCGTCACCGCCGACGACTTCGTGGTCGACGAGGTGTTGCCGTACGCGCCCTCGGGTGCCGGCGATCACGTGTTCGCGCGGATCGAGAAGCGCGGGCTGACCTCGCCGGCCGCGGCGCAGGCGCTGGCGCGCGCACTCGGCGTCCACGACCGCGACATCGGGATCGCCGGCATGAAGGACCGCCACGCGGTGACCCGCCAGTGGATGTCGCTGCCGCCGCCGGTGACGCCGGAGCAGGCGCTCGCCGTCGAGCTGCCCGATCTGCGCGTGCTCGAGGCCCACCGCCACCCGCACAAGCTGCGGACCGGCCACGTGCGCGCCAACCGGTTCGTGCTGCGGGTCCGCAACACCGTGCGCGACGCCGCCGAGCACGCCCGCGCGATCCTCGACGCGCTCGCCGCCGCCCCCGGCGCACCCAACTGGTACGGCGAGCAGCGGTTTGGCCGCGACGGCGACAACGCGGCGCGCGGCCGCGCGCTGGTGCTCGGCGAGCAACCGCCGGGCCGCGATCGCCGGCTGGCGCGCCTGATGGTGTCCGCGCTGCAGTCGCAGATGTTCAATGACTGGCTGGTCGCGCGGATCGCCGACGGGCTGTACCGCACCGCGATCGCCGGCGATCTGCTGCACAAGCGCGGCGGCGGGATGTTCGAGTGCAGCGATCCGGCGACCGACACCGCGCGGCTCACCGCCGGCGAGCTGGTCGTCACCGGGCCGATGTTCGGCGATCGCATGCGGCAACCTCCGGAAGGGTCTGCCGCTGCGGAGCGCGAGGCGCAGATCCTGTCGCACCACCAGCTCGATCGCGCGGCGTTCGCCCGGGTCCGCGCGATCGCGGAGGGCACGCGGCGCGACGCCACCGTCGAGGTCAGCGACGTCCGGGTGACATCGATCGACCCTTCGACCATCGAGGTCGGGTTTGCGTTGCCCGGCGGCGCCTACGCCACCGCGGTCATGCGCGAGGTTCAGAAGCTGCCAGCGCATCCGGTCGACGGCGACCCGGAAGGTGCGTAACACTCGGGTCGATGGACCTCTCACACGCGTTCGTCGATTTCGCCCAGCTGGGCGCCAACTGGGTGCTGTGGTTGCTGGTCGGCCTGTCCGTGGTCTCGGTCGGGGTCATGATCGACCGCGCGCTGTGGTTCCGCAACCGCGATACCGACAGCGAGCGGTTCATCCGCGAGCTGCGCGGCGCGTTCGATCGCGGCGAGATCGATCGGCTGAACGCCAAGTACCTCGATGATCCCGCCGTGCCGCTCCAGGTCGCGCTGCGCGGGCT
Organism: Kofleriaceae bacterium; assembly: GCA_036271215.1. Taxonomy (GTDB): domain Bacteria; phylum Myxococcota_A; class Polyangia; order Haliangiales; family Haliangiaceae; genus JABFXX01. The sequence continues at coordinate 47,016 of DATBBB010000375.1, forward strand.
CGCGGTCCGGTCCCACGGCGCCGAGGCGGTCGCCGAGGCGATGCACAGCGAGCGCGCCCGCTGGCGGCGCGCGGCCGATCGCAACTTGATCATCCTGGGCACGCTCGGCAACAACGTGCCGTTCGTCGGGTTATTCGGCACCGTGCTCGGCGTGATCAACGCGTTCCAGCACCTGGCGCTGAAGTCGGCGGATGCCGAGAAGGAGACGCTGTCGACGATCGCCGAGGCGCTGAGCGCGACCGCGATCGGCCTCCTGGTCGCGATCCCGGCGGTGATCGCGTTCAACTTCTTCAGCCGCAAGGTCCGCGTCCTGATGGGCAGCGCCGACGAGATCGCGCACGCCGTGCTGGCGATGATACACGGCGCGGCGCACGACCAGCCAGGTGCCAGGCCTGCCGCCGACAAGACCGGCACCGAGCCCGCCGCCGCCGACCAGGCCGGCCAGGACAAGGCCCATGGCGGGAGGTAGCCTGTATCACGACGACGACGAGGGCGGTGGCGCGATCACCGACATCAACGTCACGCCGTTCGTCGACGTCGTGCTGGTGCTGCTCGTCGTGTTCATCGTGACCGCGAAGCTGATCGTCGCGCGCGGCGTCGAGATCGACAAGCCCAAGGCCGCGACCGGCGGCGAGGTCCAGAGCACGTTGCGGGTCTCGGTCAACGCCGGCGGTGAGCTGTTCGTCAACGGCGACAAGTACCCCGATGACACCGGCGCGCTGGCGCGGATCAAGCAGATCGCGGCGACGACGTCCAAGCCCAAGGCGATCATCGCCGGCGATCGCAAGAGCGCGTACGGCGGCGTGATGCGCGCGATCGACCTGGTCCAGCAAGCGGGAGTCACCGCGATCGCGCTCGAGAACGAGCGCCCGTGATCGGCGCCGCGCGACGCGGCAGGCACGCGTAGCGCCGGTCACGCCCACAGGCTGCTGAGCACCCCGGTTCGGCGACTTCGATCGTCGAACCGGATCAAGGTTTCCAGTGCGCTGCGCGAAGCTTCGGTGACCTGGCAGGCTGCGGGTTCGGCAGCCTGCTAGGCTGTTTGCCGTGCGCTGGGACTCGCCGTTCGTGCTCGCCGTGGCAGCCACGATCGCGATCCACGTCATCCTGGTGACCGCGGGCGACGCGCTGGTCGTCACCCACCCGCCGCGGATCAAGGAGCCGGCGCCGCACATCGAGCTGGTCGAGATCGAGCCGCCGCCGGTGCTCAAGGAGCCGCCGCCACCGCCGCCGCCGCTGCCCACGCCGGAGGCGGCCCCGCCGCCGGTGGCCGACGTCAGGCCCGCGCCCCGCCCGCACGCGGTCGCCCACCCGACGCCCCAGATCCGCGCCGAGCCGGCCACGCCGCAGCAGCCCGCCGAGCCGCCCGCGCCGGAGACGTCGGGCGGCGACGAGGTCGTGCACATGGACAACATCGCGCCGTCGGCGACCGGGGTCGGCGTCGCGACCGGCAAGCGCTCGACCGGTCGGATCGGCCGCGGCGGGACCGGCGGTGGGACCGGCGCCGGCGCGGGGTCAGGCGCCGGCGACGAGGCCGAAAAGCCGATGTCGATCGCGACGATCAAGATCGGCGCGAAGGTCAAGGGCGACTTCGGCTACATGAACCTCGGCAAGGACTACCCGGCGGAGGCCCGCGCGCTCGGCATCGAGGGCGATCTGCGGGTCCGGCTGATCGTCGACGATCGCGGCAAGGTGACGGCCCGGGTGCTGCTCAACAAGCTCGGCCACGGGCTCGACGAGCTCGCGCTGCAGCGCGCCGCCGAGATCGAGTTCGAGCCGGCCAAGGACAGCAACGATCAGCCGGTGCGGTCCGTCGTGGTGTGGACATTCCACATGACGATCCCGAAGTAGCCGGCGCTCGGCCCCGAGTCGCCTCGACGTCGGCCGCACGCCGGCCGCACGCCGGCCGGGCTCACCGCGCGCCGGCGAGGACCTTCGGCGGCCCCGGCGCCAGCTGCAGCACCTGGATCGGGCCGCCGAACACCTTGGTCATGCCGGCGTCGATCCGCCACAGCGCGCCGTCGCACGCGGCGTTGATCCCGCCGGGCTGCACGGTGTGGCCGACCACCATGCGCTGGACGTGCAGCGCGTCGAGCGCGGCGTGGAGCTCGGCGCAGTCGACGCTCGAGCCGCCGAACGCGCGGGTCCATACCGGGCCGTCATCGGCGGTCATCACCGGCGGCGGCTCGCTCGCCTGGCCGTCGAGCCAGCACCGCGCGCGCTGGTTGGCGCCGTCGATCTCGGGCGCCCACGCGGCGAGCACGCCGGCGTGCGAGAACACGGTATCGCCGACGATCGCGACCACCGCGTGGCGGGCGAGCTGGCGGGCGTAGCTGCCGCCGGGGCCGAGCGCGGCGATCCGGGGCTTCATCGCCGCGGGCGCGCGGCTCGCCAGCGCCGCCGCCGGGCCGGGCGCGTCGTCGAACGCGTGGAGCCCGGCGGGCGTCACGTAGCGGAAGTCGCCGGCGGCGTTCATCAGCTCGTGGTTGCCGAGCAGCGCGATCAGCGCGCCGCCCGCCGCGGCCGCCTCGGGCTCGAGCCGTGCGATCAGATCGAGGATCGCGCGTTCGTCGTCGCCGCGGTCGAGCGCGTCGCCGGTCTGCACGACGACCAGATCGCCGCCGCTCCAGCGATCGTGGTCATCGATCGCCCCGGCCGCGCGCAGCGCCGCGCGGGTCGCCGCGAGATCGCCGTGCAGGTCACCGATCGCGACCAGCCGCGCGGCCGCTGGCCGCCGCACCGGCAGCGGATCGAGCGTGCAGCCCGGCACGGTCGCCGGCAGCGCCGCCGCAGGTACCGCCGCCGGCGAGCTCGCGGTGGGCGCGCCCGGGGCGGCCGGCGGCTCGGCCACCGGCGCTTCGCGCTGCGGGTGCCCGCGATCGCAGGCGCCCGCGACCATGGCCCCCAGGACGACCACGACCACGAGCCCGATCTGCACGCCGATCTGCGTCCCGATCCGCGGCTCGATCTGCGTCCCGCTCAGCTTCCCGATCCGGTTCGAACCAACCATCGCCGCGCAGTGTAGATCACGCAGCAGCTCGACGAGAGCCCCGGAGCGCCGCCGAGCGTCATCGAGCCGCCGAGCGCCACCGAGCACCGCCGAATGCCGCCGAACGCGCCGAGCGCCACCGAACCTGGGTGTAAGCGCGCCGCGCGGGTCGCGTTCGTTGGGCATATGCGAACCATGCTGGCTTCCACGCTCGTGACCGCCGGCGCCGCGGCCGCCGCCACCGGCTGCGCGATGGGCGGCGCGCTCCACCAGGCAACCCTGGTCGGCCAGTGCGCCGCCGACGACGCGGCGTGCTCGCGGCGCCACCCGCAGGCGCCGATCGCGATCGGCACCCACTTCTATCCCGAGGTCTCGACCGAGCTCGCCGGCACCACCACGCCGAACCTGCGGCTCGAGAGCGTGGCGCCCGAGATCGTCGCCGTCGAGGACGGCGCGCTGGTGGCCCGCAAGTCCGGCGCCAGCGCGGTGCTGATCTCGACCGACGATGGCTCGATCGTCGACTTCGTGCACGTGTGGGTCGCGCCGGCCACCAAGATCACCTTGTCGCGCCGCGACGGCGAGCGGATCGCCGGCCCGATCGCGCTCGCGGTGGGCGAGGACGTCACGCTGGTACCGGCGCTGTGGAACGGCGCGCAGCGGCTGTCGGGTGACGGCGAAGCGCAGTGGCGCGAGACCACAACCGGCGGCGGCGGCAACGCGGCCGCCCACGCCGCGGCCCAGGCCCAGGTCGAGATCACGACCGGTCCAGTCGCGATCCTGCGCGACGGCTCGGCGGATCGCCGCCGGCTGCGCGCCCGCACGCCCGGCAGGGCCACGGTGATCGTCGCGCTCGGCGACGTCCAGGCGACCGTCGACGTGGAGGTGGTGCCATGATCGCGCGCGGCCTGCAGCGCCTCGCCCTCGCCGCCGCGCTGGCCGCGGTCGCGGCGTGCCATCCCGTGCTGTCGGCCGAAACCCCTGCGCCACCGGGGCGCTCGGCGCGGCTCGACGCCGTCGACGGGTTCTGGAGCGTGCAGAGCTATCGCCTCGAGCTGTCGCAAGGCGTCGCGGTCGCGGTCAGCTGCAGCTACGGCGGGCCGTGCGAGAAGCTGACGGCGGCGTCCGACAACGCGGCGATCGCCGAGGTCCGCGCCGCGGCGCTGCAGACCTTGCGGCCGGTCGCGCTGTCGACCAACCAGCAGCCGGCGGCGGTGGTGGTGATCGTCGGCAAGGCGCCGGGCACGACGACGATCCGGCTGTACAGCCACGACGGCAACCGCGAGATCGCCGTCACCGTGGTCCCGCCGCCCGGCGCACCGTCCGCATCGCTCGCATCCTCTCCGGCGGTCGCCGCCGCGACCACGCCGCCCGCGAGCTGAGGCGGCGCTACGCCGGCGGCGCGTTGGCGACCAGGCCGACCACGACGGTGATGTTGTCGTCCCCGCCGCGGCTGTTCGCCAGCTCGACCAGGGTCGCCGGCAACCGGCGGTACCACGTCATCGCGATGATCCGCTCGAGCTCGCCGTGCTCGACGTAGTTGGTCATGCCGTCCGAGCACAACAGGAAGCAGTCGCCGGCCGAGACCGGCACGCTCTTGGTATCGGCCTCGATGTCGCGCTCGAAGCCGATCGACTTGGTGATCACGTGGCGGAACTTGCTCGACTTGGCCTCGGCCTCGCTGATCGAGCCCGCGCGCAGCTGCTCGGCGATCCACGAGTGATCCTCGGTGAGCTGGCGCAGCTGGCCGTCGCGGAACACGTAGCACCGCGAGTCGCCGGCGTGGACGACATGGGCGCGTCCGCCGTGGACCAGCATCGCGGTCAGCGTGGTCCCCATGCCGCGCAGCTCGGGCTTGGCCCACGAGGCCTCGAAGATCGCGGAGCTGGCGCGCTTGACCACGCCGCGCATGACCTCGAGCGCGGGCGAGAACGCCGCGACCATGCCGGGCGGCAAGGTCGGATCGCTGCCGCGCGCCACCGCTGAGCCGAGCTTGGTGCCGGCGGGCGGCGTGCTCGGATCGCCGTAGCCGTCGACCACCGGCATCTCCTCGGTCGTGCGCAGGTTGCCCAGCATCTGGACCTGCGCCATGAGCGCGGCGTCGAAGTTGCCGCGGACCTCGGCGAGCTCGCGGCCCAGGTACTCGACCGCCATCCGGCTCGCCGTCGCGCCGCCCTGGTGGCCGCCCATACCGTCGGCGACCGCCACCACACCGGTCTCGGTGTCGACGAGATAGCTATCCTCGTTGCGTTCGCGCTTGCGCCCCGGATCGCTCTGGCCCCACGCCCAGAGCCTCACGGCGCCCACGCTCCACGCACGCCCCCGATCATTGCTCCACCCGTGGCCCCACCCGTGGCCCTGTTGTCCCCCATCACAGCCTCGCTCGTGATCGTCATTGATAGTCTGCGCTCCGCTCGCTGAGGTTGCCGTCCTCGCAACGCAGGAGCTTGCCCTTGCCTTCGACCTTTGTCAGCAGGCTGACCGGCCGAGTCCACAGCTTGGCCGTGTTGCGTAGTGTGTCACGCGCCTGGGAGGAGTCGAGATCGACACCCTCGTGGACGTGGCGCAGCAGCAACTCGCTGCGGTTTTCGAAGTTGCCATCGGCGACCATGATCACCGGCTGGCCGCGGTTGGTCAGCTGCTTGAGCAGCTGGTCCTTCACCTTCTTGAACTCGCGGCTCATGATCTCCCAGTTGCCGCTGCGCTCGGAGAACCCGAACGCGTAGAACTTCTGCTCGACGCAGAACTCGAGGGTGAAGAACTCGTCGATGAACGTGATGTCGTTGTAGAGCTTGCGGACCTCGAACAGCCGCTTCATGCCGAGGCCCGTGCGGCGATCCCAGTGCCGCTTCTGCTCCATCGAGTCACACTCGTCCCACTCCTTGCCGAACTGGCCGCGGTTCCAGCGGTCCTCGATGTTGCGGTACAGCTCGACGCCGAGCTTGTACGGGTTGAGCCGGCCCGGCGAGGTCGCCATCACGCCGGAGTTGGCGTCGGCGTAGTCGATCACCTCGGCGGCGGTCAGCGCCTTCTGGGTCAGGATCTTCGAGTGCCAGTACGAGGCCCAGCCCTCGTTCATGATCTTGGTCATCGCCTGGGGCGCGAAGTAGTACGCCTCGTCGCGCACGATCTCGAGCACGTCGGTCTGCCAGTGGTCGAGCGGCGCGTGCTCGATCAGGAACTGGACCACGTCGCGCTGCGGCTGCTCGGGGAACCGCCGCTTCTGCTTCTTGGCCTCTTCCTCGCGCTTCTTCTTCTGGGCCTCGAGATACTCGGGCGGGTTGATGAACGACTCCATGTAGCCCTTGGCGCGCAGCCGGCCCGAGCGATCGCGCGGCTCGTCGTCCTCGCCGTCCTCGTTCTGCTTCGGCTCGCGCGACCGCACGATGTACGCCGACATCGGGTCGATCAGGTTCTCGAGCGACAGGCAGGTATCGATGAAGTCCTCGACGACGTCCTGGCCGTGGCGCGCCATGTGGCGCCGCACGCGCGCCGCGTGGTTCGCCATGCCGTCGATCATCTTGCGGTTGGTCTTGGAGAAGAAGTAGTTGTGCTTGAAGAAGTCGACGTGGGCACAGACGTGTGCCATCACGATCTTCTGATCGACCAGCGAGTTACCCTCGAGCAGGTAGGCGTACGCCGGGTTGGTGTTGATCACCATCTCGTAGATCTTCGAGAGCCCCCACTCGTAGCTCTTGGACAGCTGCTCGTAGTCCATGCCGAACCGCCAGTGCGGATAGCGGGTCGGGAACCCGCCGTACGCGGCGACCTCGTTCATCGTCTTGTAGTCGAGGACCTCGTAGATGATCGGGAAGAAGTCCAGGCCGAAGCCCTTGGCGTAGCCCTCGATCTCCTGCTGGATATCGTGCAGGTACGCGGGGAAGCGCTTGATCGCAGTCATCGGGGCTCCCTACTTCCCCTTGCCGAGGAACTCTTTGATCGAGTCCATGATCGCGTCCTTGCCCTTGATCTCGCTGGTCACCACGCGCTCGTCGTCATCGAAGTGCTCGGTCAGGTCCTTGATGAACTGCCCCGAGCCGTACGGCGACTCGACCTGGCCATAGCAAAATAGATTCACGTACGGCAACACGTCCTTCTTCATCAGGTCGACGCAGGTATGGGTGTCGTCGACCGACCAGTTGTCGCCGTCGGAGAAGTGGAACGGGTAGATGTTCCACAGGTCCGAGGGGTACTCGTCGGCGATCATCTTCGCGCACAGCTTGTACGCGGAGCTGATCATCGTGCCGCCCGACTCGCGGGTCTTGAAGAACGTATCGCGATCGACCTCCTTGGCCATCGCGTCGTGGATGATGTAGCGGCTGATCACGCCGTGGTACTGCGACTGCAGCCAGGTGTCGATCCAGAAGCTCTCGATCCGGACGATCTCCTTCTGCTCGTCGCCCATCGAGCCCGAGACGTCCATCATGTAGATCACCACGGCGTTGGACTGCGGCAACGGCTCGCTGCGCCACGACCGGTAGCGCTTGTCCTCGCGGATCGGCACGATGACCGGGTTCTTGGCGTCGTAGGTCCCCATCGCGATCTGGCGCCGCATCGCCTGGCGATAGGTCCGCCGGAAGTGGCGCAGCGACTCGGGGCCGGTGGTCCGGATCCCCGAGTACTTGTCCTTCCACGCGACGATCTTCTCGGTGCCCTTGGGCTGGATCCGCGGCAACTCGAGCTCCTCGCCCATGATCTCGGCGAGCTCCTGCAGCGAGACCTCGATGTCGAGCAGGTGATCGCCCGGCCGATCGCCGGCCTCGCCCTTGCCCGGCCCCTGCTCGCCGTCCTGGCCCAGCGAGTCGCCGACGTCGCCCTCGCCCTGCCCGACCCCGCCCTGCTGCTTGTCGCCGTGCTTGAAGTGCGGGATGTCGACCGACGGGATCGGGATCGCGACGGTGTCCTTGCCCTTCTTCGCGATCATCTCGCCCTGCGAGATGTACTTGCGGAGGTTCTGCTTGATCTTGCCGCGGATGATCTGCCGAAACCGGCCGTGGTCGAGATCGATCTTCTGCGACATCAGTTCGCCTCTTCGCCTGGTTGGCCGGTTGCCTGGTTGGGCAGGTTGATTAGAAGACCACGTCGGCGACGTCGCCGCGGTCGTTGACGAAGCACAGCCGCCCGCCGTGGCGCTTCGAGTGCTGCACCATCTCGAGCAGGCCGAGCGCGCGCGACAGGACCCCGGTCGGGTCATCGGTGCCGAGCTCCACGCACAGCCGCGCCAAGAGCTCCGCCAGCGTGTGGTTGAGCTCGACGGTCACGGACCCCATGCCCAGCGCGTCACTCATCGCGGCTGCTCCCGGCCTACGACTTCACGTCACCGCGCGCGAAGATCGACGCGACGAAGTTGAGCACGTCGGTCGCCGAGACCTCGTCGTAGCCGAAGTTCTTGATCAGCCGCTGCTTGACGACGTCGATCTTGGCCTGGGTGTCGCGGTCGACCACGCTCGACACCAGCGACGTCAGCTTGATCGAGTCCTTCTGATCCTCGAACAGCTTGGCCTCGAGCGCCTTGTGCAGCCGCTCGTTGGTCTTGTAGTCGAACGTCCGGCCCTCGATCGCAAGCGCGCCGATGTAGTTCATGATCTCGCGCCGGAAGTCGTCCTTGCGGCTCTCCGGGATGTCGATCTTCTCCTCGATCGACCGCATCAGCCGCTCGTCCGGCTCCTCGTCCTGGCCGGTGTACGGGTTCTTGACCTTCTCCTTCTGGGTGTACGCCTTGATGTTGTCGATGTAGTTGGCGCACAGCTTGGCGATCATATCCTCGTCGGCGCTGATCGCGCGCTGGACCTCGTTCTTGACGATGTCCTCGTACTCCTGCTTCACGACCGACAGCATCTCGGCGTAGCGCTTGCGTTGCTCGTCGGAGTTGATCAGCGAGTGGCTGCGCAGCCCGCTCTCGAGCTCGTTCAGCACCATGAACGGGTTGATCGCGCCGTCCGCTTTGTCCGAGACCAGCGCGTTGGCGATCTTGTCCTGGATGTAGCGCGGCGAGATGCCATCGAGGCCTTCGCGGTTGGCCTCCTTGCGCAGCTCCTTGATGTTGTCCTGGGTGAAGCCGGGCAAGGTCTTGCCGTCGTACAGCTTGGCCTTCTGGATCAGCGACAGCGAGTGCTTCTTGGGATCCTCGAGCCGGGTCAACACCGCCCACAGCGCGGCGACGTACAGCGTGTGCGGCGCGACGTGCTTGCCGACCTTCGACGACGTGAAGTCCTTGGTGTAGATCTTCACTTCCTCGCTGACCTTGGTGATGTACGGGATGTCGACCTTCACCGTCCGGTCGCGCAGCGCCTCCATGAACTCGTTGTTCAGGAGCTTCTTGTACTCGGCCTCGTTGGTGTGGCCGAGGATCACCTCATCGATATCGGTCTGCGCGAACTTCTTGGGCTTGATCTTGCGCTCCTGGGTCGCGCCGAGCAGGTCGTAGAGGAACGCGACGTCGAGCTTCAAGATCTCGACGAACTCGAGGATGCCGCGGTTGGCGATGTTGAACTCGCCGTCGAAGTTGAACGCGCGCGGATCCGAGTCCGAGCCAAACGTGGCGATCTTGCGGTAGTTGATGTCACCGGTCAGCTCGGTCGAGTCCTGGTTCTTCTCGTCCTTGGGCTGGAACGTGCCGATGCCGATCCGGTCCTGCTCGCTCAGCACGAGCCGCTTGACCTTGACGTGGGTCATCACCTTCTCGAAGTGACCCTCGTAGTGCCGCATCAGCTCCTTGAAGATCAGGCGGCACGCCGGGTTGACGTCGCCGTCGACCTTGACCTTGAAGTCATCGGTGCCGAGCTTGAGCCGGCTGATCGTCTGCTCGCGCCAGTCGCGCGGGATCAAGCGCAGCGGATCGTCGTGCATCGGCGACGGGAACGCCTCGGAGCCGCCGGCGAGCTCGGACAGCGCGCCCGGCAAGTTCCACGAGTAGGTATAGAGCGCGCCGTCGGGCGTCCGCGAGTACTCCTCGAGGCCCTTCTTGAGCTGGCGCGCGATCGTCGACTTCGCCGAGCCGACCGGGCCGTGCAACAGGATGATCCGGCGCTCGGTGCCGTAGCCCTGCGCGGCGCTCTTGAGCACGTTCATCAGCCGCATCAGCGGCACATCGAGGCCGAACACCGCGTCGTGCCCGCCGTGCGCCTCGTCGCGAAAGAACTTGTAGCGAACCAGCTTCTTCTTGTTGTCGATGTACTCCTCGACGCCGTGCGACAGCACCATGTCGTACAGCCGCTGATACGCGTTGCGTGTGATGTGCGGGTTCTTGCGAACCAGCTCGAGGTACTCCTCGAAGCTGCCCTCCCAGGACAGCTCCTTGTACGTCTTGAGGTTCTGGAGCTCCGCAATCTGTCCCACGAGACTCATGGGACCGACCGTACCACCACGGGCCGCGGCACAGTAGACCGTCGTTGTCGTTTGCCGCTCCGACGGAAAGTGTCCCTCCAGGCCATGTGGGGAACGGCCGCGCCACGCAAGCCGCCAAGCCGCCAAGCCGCGAGGTCGCGCTCACGCGCCGTGTAGCTGATGTGCGGCAAGGATGTGCGGCAAGGATGTGCGGCAAGGGCGTGTGCCGGCGCGGTCACTTCATGTAGCGCTCGACGTTGCGCTTGTGGTCCTCGAACGTCCGCGCGAACGCGTGGTTCCGGGCGTCCTTGGCGACGAAGTAAAAGTAGTCACTGCCGTCGGGCGCGAACACCGCCTCGATCGAGCCCTTGCCGGGGTTTGCGATCGGGCCGGGCGGCAATCCCTCGTGCTGGTAGGTGTTGTACGGATTGTCCTTGTCATCGAGCTGGGCACGATGCAAGCGGTCGCGCTTGTCCCACTGCTGGCAGCCCGCCGACTTCTGGACCGGGACCATGCAGCCGTAGCGGATCGTCGGGTCGGTCTCGAGCCGTTTGGGCGAGAAGCTCGACGACGTCAAGCGGTTGATGAACACCTGCGCGATCCGCGGCCGCTCGGCGGGGTCCACGGCTTCCTTCTCGACGATCGACGCCAGGGTCAGGAGGTCGCGATCGGTCCACCCGAGCTTGTCCTTGACCTTGGCGGCGTCGCGCGCGTGCTTGGCGGAGAGCTCGTTCCAGACTTCCTGGTGCCGCGTGATCAGCCGCTGCAGCACCACCGCCGGCTTCTCGTTGACCCGCAGCTCGTAGGTATCGGGGAACAGGTAGCCCTCGACGGTATCGCCGGTGATGCCGTGGCGGCCCAGGAAGTCCTTGTCGCGCGCCAGCGCCTCGAGCTCGGCGGCCTTGGCGACCTTGGCGGCCTCGAGCAGCTCGAAGAACTCGAGCATGTTCTTGCCCTCGGGCAGCGTGACCTTGGTGGCGACTTCTTTGATCCCGGCGACCAGGATCGACAGCACCTGCTTGGGCGCGAGGTTGTCCTTGATCGTGTACTTGCCGGTCTTGACGTTGGTGGTGTCACCCTCCCACATCGCGTACAGCCGGAACCAGGTCGGCTTGATGATCACACCCTTGTCGGACAGCATCGTGGCGATCGCCGGGAAGCTCATCCCGCTCTTGACCTCGACCTCGATGTCCCGACCGGCCCCGGCATGCGCGGCTCCCGGATAGTCGAGCGCCCGGGTGATCAGCCACGCCGCGATGGCCGAGACGACGACGAGCGAGCCGAGCACGACGGCCAGCGCGGTTCTGAACGAGCCCTTCGACACGCCCCAGACACTAGCAGGCTGCTGAAGAACCAGCCTGCCAGGTCACTGTACATCCGCAGGTTGCTGGAAACCTTGATCCGGTTCATCGACAGAGATCGACGAACCAGGGTTCTCAGCAACCTGCTAGCCGCGCGCGTGGTGGACGTCGAGCCACGCCCGAAGAATGAGCGCCGCGGCCTGCTGGTCGATGACGCCGCGCCGCTTGGCGCGCGACAGGTCCGCCGCGATCAGCACGCGCTCGGCCTGGGCGGTGGTGAACCGCTCGTCCTGCTCGTGGAGCTGGATCTCGGCGGGCAACATCTCGCGCAGCACGGCGAAGAAGTCGTGGACCCGGCGCGCGCGGTGTCCGATCTTTCCGGACAGCTCGTACGGCACGCCGACGACCACGTCGGTCACACCGTGCTCGCGCACGAGCTGCGCGATCGCGGCGGCATCGCCAGAATTGCCCACGCGCGACAGCACACTGAGCGGATGCGCGGCGATCATCGCCTCGTCTGTCATCGCCAAGCCGATGGTCTTGCTCCCGACGTCGAGCGCCAGCGCGCGCATGGGTAGAAATACCTCGAAATTCCGGGGTTCACGGACCAGCACGCGGCCAAAACAGGGATGGATGGAAAAAACTGCCGTTCGCATGTGAACGCTCACCGAAAAAATAAAGGCCCTCCAGGGAGGGGGCCGAGGAGGGCCGGGCGCAGACCGCAGAGCTACTTGTTGCCTCAGATAGTGGGGAGACCAGTGGGATGAGGGGAGGAAAACCACTGATCATCTATCGAGTCGAAACTTTGGACACCTGCGTCGCGCGTGTAAACCTTTCGTTGTTGCTGAACCCGACAGTTACGCTGTGAATCAAGCGGCTGCGGTGTTGTCAGTTTCTTGAGCAGATTCTGGGCCAGCTCGCGGGTCTGGCTCCGCCGGGATCGCGCCGACGAGGAAACCAGCGGTTACAGCCAAACGGCGGGCAAAAATCAGACGGTCCCGACGCCAGGCATGAGGTGCTCAGTCACCGGTTGTTCTCGGAGTGACCCGTTTCGGGACCATCTAACCCCATCCAACCCCATCCGGCCCAGCGGCCCAGTGGACGCCGAGGACGACCTGACGCAGGCGTCGCAGGCCGTCGCGACGGCACTTCATGGCGCATCGAAACAAGCATCGGTCGCCAGCAAGATTCAAAGCTCGTCAGGGAAGCTTTTCCGCATGTCGCCGAAGATCACATCGCTGATGCGATAGGGTGCGACTTCATGTCGGACGAGCCCACCACCCCCAAGCTCCAGGTCCAGATCGACGACGACATCTCGCAAGGGGTGTACTCGAACCTGGTGCTGCTCAACCACACCGAGAACGAGTTCGTGCTCGACTTTGCGTTCATCCAGCCGAGCAACGGCCGCGCAAAGGTCCGCTCGCGCGTGATCTCGTCGCCGCGCCACACCAAGCGCCTGCTGGCTGCGCTGCAGAAGAACCTCGAGCGCTACGAAGAACGGTTCGGCACGATCGACATCAGCTCGGACGACGACCCCGTATTTCATTGACAGGGGACCTTCCCGTCCCCTCTCTCGCGGCAAAGCCGCTCGATTCACCCCACCGCGCGTCGCGTCGTGCGGCGTCGATCCAGAGGGGCGTTCCCGTCGCCTCAGGCCGTCTCGTCGACCGCGTGGATCGTCTCGCGCAGCCCGAACCGCGGACGGAACCCGAGCTCGGCGCCGGCGCGGCGGCCGTCGACCATGCAGACGTAGCGAATGAAGTCGAGCTCGGCGACCGGGAAGCTCGAGATCCCGAGCCGGAACGCGAGCGACAGGATCGGCTGGGCGACCGGGTGCGGCAGCCGCAGCGGAACCCGGCCGAGCTCCTTGAGGATCGCCGACAGCGGCACCTCGCCGGGGCCGACGATGTTGTAGATCCCGCGGCGGCCCGGGGCGAGCGCCAGGGCGATCGCGTCGGCGATGTCCTGGTAGTGGATCAGCTGGACCATCGGATCGAAGCCGAGCAACACCGGCGGCCGCTCGAGCCGCAGGTAGTTCGACGGCGCGTTGTGCACCGGGCCGACGATGTGGACCGGCCGCAGGATCACGGTCTCGACCTTCTGCGCGCGCCACAGGAACGTCGAGACCAGGTGATCGATCTCGACCAGATCGCGCATCTGGGGAAACCGCTGCGCGGCGAGCAGCGGCGCGTCCTCGGTCAGGAACTGCGGATTATCCGGGCGCGGCCCGTACACGTTGGCCGACGACAGCAGCACGACCTTCGGCACGCTGTAGGCCTGGCAGTACTCGAGCAGCTTGGTGGTGCCCGCGATGTTCCACGAGTAGATCTCGGCCGCCCGCGCGCGCGGGTCGTGCATCACGCCGAGGTGGATCAGCGCGTCGACGTCGCCGGCGCGGAACACGTCGCGCGCCTTCTTGCTGCGCAGATCGACGTGGTGGTGCTCGATGTCCTTCGGCCGGCCCGGCATCGGCCGGCGATCGAGCCCGACGATCTGCCAGTCGAGATCGTGGTGCAGCCGGCGCGCCACGATCCGGCCGAGCCGGCCCGAGATCCCGGTGATCACGATCTTGCGCGGCCGCGGCCCCGACTGCGGCAGCTCGCCGGCCGATGGCTCACCAGAAGACATGCTGGCGCTCGCGTAGTCCGTGGTGGATCATCGCCTGGACCCGGTTCTTGATCAGCCGCGCCTTGTCGTCGAGCACCTCGTCGTCGTCATCGGGATCGCCGGTGACGTGGATCGGCTCGCCGAAGTACAGGCGGTACTTCACCGGCAGCGGCACGATCGGGACGAACGGCGGGTACGGCACGACCGGGAACGACGGCGCGCCGAGCAACCGGGCGAGCGGCTTGACGTTGATCGCCGGCGCCTGCTCCTCGGCGCCGATCACCGCGATCGGCACGATCGGCGCCCGCATCTCGAGCGCGAGCCGCATGAAGCCGGTGCTGAACTCGGCGAGCTGGTAGCGCTTGCCAAAGCTCTTCGAGATCCCGCGCGCGCCCTCGGGGAACACCAGCACCGCCTCCTCGGCGGCGAGCAGCCGGCGGCAGTTCTCGGGCGTGCCGGTGATCTGGCCCCAGCGCGCGAGCAGGTACGACGCGAACGGCACGGTCGGCACGAAGTACTCGACCATCGAGCGCACCAGGCGCGGCTGGGGCGGCTCGAGGAAGCACGCGGCGCCGATCACCAGGCCGTCGAACGGCAGCTGGCCCGAGTGGTTGGCGACGAACAGCACGCGGCCGGACGCCGGGATGTGCTCGATGCCGAACGCGGCGGCGCGGAAGTAGTGGCGGTACAGCCAGCGCGCGACCCGCGCGGCGCCGCGGAACGAGTCGCGCGACATGCCGAACTCGTCGAACCCGAACTCGTTGCCGTGCACGACCAGGGCCTGGGTCCGCCCGGCGATGTCGTCGTTGGGGACACCGTGGGGGACACCGTTGGGGACACCGTGGGGGGCATCCCGGCGGTCCGTGGCGAGCTGGCGCAATCGATCGAGCAGGCCCACGCCGCGAGTATGCACGGCCCGCTGTGCGATATGCTCCGGCCGTGATCGAAAGCTTCGTCGACCTCACGTATCGCGGGCTGTCGCTCGGCAAGCGCATCAAGCTCGGTCAGATTCGTCCCAGCAGCGGCTTCCTCGAGCTCGCGGCGCCGATGCCGGTCGGCACCCAGCTGTCGATCGCGACCGGCGACGGAGCCGCGGACGGCGTCGTGAACGGCGTCGTGAACGGCGTCGTGAACGGCGTCGTGAACGGCGTCGTGATCGACGCCACCGTGATCTGGATCTACGAGCAGGTCGCCGGCGCCGAGCGCACGCCCGGTATGATCGTGGCGCCGACGTTCGCGGCCGAGGATGCCGCCGCGTGGTGGAAGGCGCGGGTCGAGCTACCCGACGACGACGCCCCGAAGCCGCGGCTCGCGCGGCCCCGCCCGGTGACCCTGCGGCCGCGCTCGCAGACCTTGCAGACGCCGCCGCCCGAGGGCGCGATCGCCGACGGCACAGCCTCGGCCGCCCCGCCGGCCCTGTCGGCAGCCGCCGAGCTCGCGGCGCGGGTCGCGGCGGCCGCCGGCGTGGCGCCGCCCCGGCCGGCGATCCCGCCGGGCACGATGCCCAACCCCGACAATGGCGACAAGACGATCGCGGCGGAGCCGATCCCCAGCGGCGCGCCGATCGAGCTCGGCGACTCGAGCGACACGGCCGCCATGGAGGCGCCCGGACGCAACTTCGACCCGTCGATCGATCCGTCGATCGACCCCTCGATCACCATCGACTCGAGCGCCGAGGCCGGCGAGGCCGGCGAGGCCGGTGACGCGGACGGCGACGACGGCGACTCCGCCGAGCCGAGCACGCCCGCGGCCGGCGACGATCGGCCCGCCGCGAGCAAGGGCGGCCGCAAGCGCAAGCGCCGCAGATGACCGTCCCGGTCGCCCCCCAGCTGATCTCCCCGCCGCGGCTCCGCCCTGGCGCCACGGTCGGGATCGTTGCGCCCGCCGGACCGGTGCTGCCCGATCGGCTGCGCCGCGGCCTCGCCTGCCTGGGCGATGCGTTCCGGCTGCGCATCGCCGACAGCGTGACCGCGCCGCATCCACCGGACACGCCGAGCTATCTGGCGGCCTCCGATGACGTCCGCGCCGCCGAGCTCACCGCGATGCTCGCCGATCCCGATGTTCGCGCGATCGTGCTGGCGCGCGGCGGCTACGGCATCATGCGGATCCTGCCGCGGCTCGATCCCGATCTGTTGCGGCGCGATCCCAAACCGATCGTCGGGTTCTCGGATGCCACCGCGCTGCTCGCGTGGACCCACCACGCCGGGGTTCGCGCGATCCACGGCCCGGTGATCGCCCAGCTCGCCGATCTGCCGCCGAGCGATACCGCCCATCTGATCCGCGTGCTCACCGACCCGGCGCCGCTCGGCGAGCGACCGTGGCCACTGCGGGTCGCCGACGGCGCGCCCGACGGCGCGGTGGGCAAGCTCCGGCACCACGGCCCGCTGATCCCGGCCAACCTGTCGCTCGCGGCGTTCCTGATCGGCACCCCGTGGCAGCTCCCGCTGGACGGCGCGATCGCGCTGTTCGAAGAGATCGGCGAGAAGCCGTACGCGATCGATCGCTACCTGACCCAGCTCACCCTGGCCGGCGCGCTCGCCGGGACCTGCGCCGCGGTGATCGGCGACCTCACCCGCTGCCACGACCCTAAACCGCCGAACGGTGCCCCGGATCCCGACGGCGCCGCGCTCGCGGTGATGATCGAGCGGCTGCACGCCGCGGCGATCCCGGTCGTGTCCGGTGCGCCGATCGGCCACGGCGCGCGCAACGAAGCGATCCCGTTCGGGGCTCGCTGCGAGCTGGATCTGTCGCGCGGCTCGCTCGCGATCCTCGACGCTGCGGTCGCCTGATCGGCAGCGCGCGGCTCCATGATCCGTCAAACCGACCGCTGATCCGCTCGGGCGGATTGTGGCAAGCCCTGGATCGCGGCATCCCGCCCCCGTCAACACGTCCGTCATTGCCTGATCGCGACACCGGCCGAGGCGTAATGACCGCATGAAATCGCAACGGTCAGCTCCGGTGGTTGTGGCGTCCCGATACAGTGGGTGTGGCTCATCGTTCACACCGCCCGGGAGCGCTCACCTCTGTTGGGGGCCATCGACCTCAGATTGGCCCCAGATCGTGTCCCAGGTCGTACCCATGAGTACCGCCAACCTTTTGGGCCGCCCGCGAGTCCGATGCCCCGCGGTGCTGAATTTCCGGCTATTTTTGTCAGACTGCGGGATGCTGGAGCTCGCCGCGAAGCCACTGCGTGCGGAATTGCCACAAAGTTCTCAACGAGATCGATCGGTTTGACTCGATGGCACGAGCAATGCTTAGCGCTACGCTACCGCACGCCACCGTCTTAAAGGAACGACCCCACATGAACAAGCTGCTCTCCACGATCGGCCTCGCGCTCGGAATCGCGACGGCCTCCCTGCTCGCCGGCTGTCAACTCTACTTCGGTGACCACTCCGATAGCGGTGGGACCGCCGGTGGCTCCGGCTCCACGAGCGGGAGCAATGGCTCGGGCCAGCCGCCCGGCGAGGCGTGCAAGAACGACACGCAATGTGCGGCCGGCTGCTTCTGCGCCGACGGCACCTGCACCGAGGGTGGGTTCTGCGGCACCGACAAGGACTGCGGCGACGGCTTCCACTGCGATTCGACCCGCGCGTCGTGCATCCCGAACGGCAGCTGCAAGTCGAACGACCAGTGCGACATGGGCTCGGTCTGCAGTTCGACCGACGGCACCACCAACGGCAGCTGTACCTCGACCTGCAAGTGCGTCACGGACGCCGACGCCGTGAAGCAGGGCGCCGGGTTCTGCGACGAGGCGCGCGAGACCTGTATGCAGGGCACTGACCCCGAAGGCGGCTGCACCGGCACCTCGACCTGCGCCGTCGCCACGCCGCGGTGCGCCGAGGGTCAGGTCGCGGTCATCAAGGACGGCTGCTACACCGGCGCGTGCAGCGCGATCGCCGCGTGCGGCGCGACCCCGACCTGCGAGCTGATCCAGCACCAGGACGACTGCCAGGCGCGCACCGACTGCGGCTCGGTGTCCGATGGCCATGACTGCACCGAGCCGGATGGCAGCGCCTGCAAGACCGGTGATACGAACTGCAGCTGCAAGTCGTTCACGTTCCAGTCGTGCGAGACCAAGGCGGCGGGCGCGGGCCCGAACCGCATCGTCGTTCAGTAGCTCCGACATAGTCGCCCGATCCTGGGGTTGACGGAAGGTCCACCGCGAGCAGCGGCTGGGCCGGCGTGTGCGAGCAGGCTGCCTCCGGGCGGCCTGTTTGCGTTCCGCAACGGCGCGGCCGGCCAAGACCGGGTACCTTGCGGCCATGGGATTTCAGTTTGCCGAGACCATGGCAGGGACGGTGGAGTGGGACCGGCAGCCAGGCGTCCAGCATCCGTTCTCGTTCGAGATCACCGCCGAGGCGGCCTCGACCCGCAGCCACATGAAGGACGGCAAGGCGACCCTCCACGGCGTGATCCACGCGCCGCCGGTCGCCGACGCCGCCCCGGCCGAGGGGGTCATCACGATCCGGCCGGTCGGCCAGCGGATCATTCGCTACGAGCTGCAGTTCCCCGGGACCGATGGCCGGCACTACGAGCTGGTCGGCCAGAAGGACATCCGGTGGCTGGACCCGATCCGGACCTTCACGTACCTACCGGCCGAGATCATCGACGACGACCATCGCCGGGTCGGTGTGTGTCGCACGAGCTTCGACCTCGCACACCACTGGTGGAGCTTCCTGCGCAGCTTCCGCCGGCTGTGACCCGGATCGCCCGGGCCGGCCGGGGTGTGCTGGCCGGTAGGCTGGACCATGGGCCGGACTGGACGATCGGGCAGTTTCCGTGTGGGTCTAGAGGACCTAACTCGGCAGCACCACCCCCGGAACGTGGTAGACCCGGTCCTCGCCCATGGGAATCTTCCAGAAGATCTTCGGTAGCCGGAATCAGCGCGAGCTGAGGAAGCTCCAGCCGATCGTCGATCGGATCAACGGCCTCGAACCCTCGTTCAAGGAGAAGAGCCAGGACGAGCTCCGGGCGATGACGCCGGAGTTCAAGCGGCGGATCGACAAGGGCGCGACGCTCGACGAGATCCTGCCGGAGGCGTTCGCCACGGTCCGCGAGGCCAGCCGGCGCAAGCTCGGCATGCGGCACTACGACGTCCAGCTGATCGGCGGCATGATGCTGCACTCCGGCAAGATCGCCGAGATGCGGACCGGCGAGGGCAAGACCCTGGTCGCCACCCTGCCGACGTATCTGAACGCGCTGTCCGGCCTGGGCGTCCACGTCGTCACGGTCAACGACTATCTCGCCAAGCGCGACGCCGAGTGGATGGGCCGCATCCACGGCGAGCTCGGGCTGACCACCGGCGTGATCGTCCACGGCCTCGACGACTTCGAGCGCCAGACCAACTACAACTGCGACATCACGTACGGCCAGAACAACGAGTTCGGCTTCGACTACCTGCGCGACAACATGAAGAAGTCGCCGGACCGCATGGTCCAGCGCGGCCTGTACTACGCCGTGGTCGACGAGGTCGACTCGATCCTGATCGACGAGGCGCGCACCCCGCTCATCATCTCGGGCTCGGGCGAGGAGTCGGCGGACCTCTACGTCAAGGTCGACCGCCTGATCCCACGGCTCAAGCGCGAGGTCGACTACACGGTCGACGAGAAGGCGCACTCGGCGATGCTGACCGACGACGGCGTCGAGCGGATCGAGAAGCTGCTCGGGGTCGATAACCTCTACGAGGCGACCAACATCCAGCTGGTCCACCACGTCAGCCAGGCGCTGCGCGCCCACACGCTGTACAAGCGCAACGTCAACTACCTGATCGACGAGCAGAACAAGGTCGTCATCATCAGCGAGGACACCGGCCGCGCGATGCCGGGACGCCGGTGGTCCGACGGCCTGCACCAGGCGATCGAGGCCAAGGAAGGCGTCAAGGTCGAGGAGGAGAACCAGACGCTCGCCACGGTGACGTTCCAGAACTACTTCCGGCTCTACAAGAAGCTGTGCGGCATGACCGGCACGGCCGACACCGAGGCCCAGGAGCTGCACCAGATCTACAAGCTCGACGTCTCGGTGATCCCGACCAACAAGCCGATGGTCCGCAAGGATCACCCGGACCTGGTCTACAAGAACGAGGCCGGCAAGTTCCGCGCGGTCGTCGCCGACGTCGAGGATTGCCCCAAGCGCGGCCAGCCGGTGCTGGTCGGTACGGTGTCGGTCGAGAAGTCCGAGGTCGTCGCCAACCTGCTGCGCTCCAAGGGCCTGCCGTTCAACGTGCTCAACGCCAAGCAGCACCAGCGCGAGGCGTCGATCGTCGCGCAGGCCGGCCGCAAGCACGCGATCACGATCGCGACCAACATGGCCGGCCGCGGCACCGACATCTTGCTCGGCGGCAACCCGGAGGCGATGGCCAAGGACGAGCTCACCGAGGAGAAGGCCAAGCTCGCGGAGACCGCCGCCGAGGCCCAGCCGGTGACGCCGCCCCCGGCCGAGACCGAGGTCGGCGCCGAGCCGTACCGCGGCTCGGTCGAGCCCAAGCTCGACGAGGACAAGCGGCTCGAGGAGCTCCTGGCCAAGTACAAGGCGCAGTGCGAGGCCGAGCGCGAGCAGGTCCTCGAGGCCGGCGGGCTCAAGATCATCGGCACCGAGCGCCACGAGTCGCGCCGGATCGACAACCAGCTGCGCGGCCGCGCCGGCCGGCAAGGCGATCCCGGCTCGTCACGGTTCTACCTGTCGCTGCAGGACGACCTGCTCCGGATCTTCGGCCTCGATCGCATGACCGGCATCATGGAGCGGCTCGGCCTCGAGGAAGACGTCCCGATCGAGTCACCGATGGTGACGCGCTCGATCGAGGGCGCGCAGAAGAAGGTCGAGGGCCGCAACTTCGATCAGCGCAAGAACGTCCTCGAGTATGACGACGTGATGAACCAGCAGAGCAAGACGATCTACGCGCTGCGCCGCCAGATCCTCGAGGGTCGCTACCACCGCGAGCCGACCGAGGACGAGGAGAAGAACGGGATCGTTCCGGAGCCGGTGACGTCGAGCGGCGACTGGACGATCGAGTCGGTGTCGCCCGAGGTCCGCGCCGTGCTCGGCGGCCACAGCGAGGTCCACCGCCTGATCCCGGCGGCCGACAAGACCGACAAGGCCGGCCAGACGGACAAGGCCGACCAGACGGACAAGGCCGATGCTTCGGTGCCGGCGTTCGATCCGCAGACCGCGATCGCGGACTCGATGATCACCTTGCCCAAGGGTCAGACCCTGGCGACCGGCGATGCCGTGATCTACCGCGCCGGCGGCGAGCCACCGATCGAGCGCCTGGTCGACGGCGAGACCTACTACGTGATCGAGGCCAAGCCCGGCGTGGTCGCGCTCGCCCGCACCAAGGACGACGTCAAGAGCAGCATGGCGATCACGATCGGTGCCCGGCGCGGCATGATCGAGAGCCTCAAGGCCAAGGTCGCCGAGCGGGACGCCGCGGCGGCGCGCGGCGAGCAAGTCCCCGACGCCCGCCCGGGCTGGCGCGTGCTGCGCGGCGAGATCTGGCGCCAGTTCGGCGTGCTGCTCGACCTCGAGAAGCGCTACGAGCTCGGCCACGCCGAGCTCGTCGACTGGGTGACCCACGAGGTCGCCGCGTCGCTGATCCAGCAGCGCGAGCGGATGTACGATCTGTCCGATAGCCGGATGTCCGCGGTGGTCGATCGCGTGCTGTCGAGCGAGGTCGCCGAGGACGAGTGGGACTGGGACGAGCTCGAGGACGCGCTCGAGGAGCAGTTCGGGACCGAGTTCGACATCTCCCCGGGCACGCCCGACGAGGTCGGCGCCCAGGTCTGGCCCAAGGTCGAGGAGCGGCTCGGCGAGCGCGAGAAGGAGCTGTCGCGCGCGTGGCTGATGTACTTCCTGCGCGACTTCTCGCTCAACGAGATCGACGAGCAGTGGATCGAGCACCTGAAGACGATGGACTCGCTGCGCGAGGGCATCGGGCTCCAGGGCTACGGCCAGAAGGATCCCAAGAAGGAGTACAAGAAGATCGGGTTCGACATGTTCCGCGAGATGATGGACCGCATCCAGGCGAACACGGTCACCAAGCTGTTCCGCGTCCAGATCCAGCGCGAAGAAGAGCAGGTCCCGCAGATCCATCACAAAGAGCGCCAGATGGAGGAGCACGGCGTCGCGAACAAGTCCGAGGACGAGATCGCCGCCGAGGCGAACGCCGACAAGGCGACCGCCGCCCAGAAGCGCGGCAACCGAGGTCGTGGCGCGGCGCAGGCCGCGCGTGGCGGGGCCCAGCCGGCCCCGGGCGAGCCGGAGACCAAGGCCGAGCCGGTGCGCCGCGAGCGGCCCAAGGTCGGCCGCAACGATCCGTGTCCATGCGGCTCGGGCAAGAAGTACAAGAAGTGCCACGGCAAGGACGAGGAAGCCGCGGCGTCCGAGTGACCGGCGCCCATCTACCTTGGGCACCCTGGGCGCCTCGAGCGCGGCACGCTCTCGACTGCGATCCGTCATAGCGGCGGCTCGTCGAGCTGGCGCGTCGCGTCACGCGATCTCGTGACGTGCGCGGATTGATTCTGCGCGAGCGCGGGCGGATGCTCTGCGCCTCTATATGCGCATTGGCGTTCCCAAAGAGATCAAGACTCAAGAATTTCGCGTCGGCATGACCCCGTCGGGCGTGGCGATCCTCGTGGCGCACGGCCACACGGTGTTGATCGAGCAAGGCGCCGGCGTCGGCAGCTCGATCCCCGACGAGGCGTTCGTCAAGGCGGGCGCCAAGATCGTCGCGACCCGCGACGAGGTCTGGGCCGCGGACATGGTCGTGAAGGTCAAGGAGCCGATCGCGCCCGAGTTCTCGCTGATGCGCAAGGATCTGCTCCTGTTCACGTACCTGCACCTCGCGGCGGCGCAGGAGCTCGGCAAGGAGATGCTCGCGCGCGGCGTCAACGGCGTCGCGTACGAGACGATCGAGCCGACCCCGGGCGACCTGCCCCTGCTGACCCCGATGAGCGCGGTCGCGGGCCGCATGGCGGTCCAGGCCGGCGCCACGTACCTCGAGCGCGAGCGCGGCGGCAAGGGCGTGCTGCTCGGCGGCGTGCCGGGCGTCAAGCGCGGCCGGGTCACGATCCTCGGCGGCGGCGTCGTCGGCGCCAACGCGGCGAAGATCGCGGTCGGCCTCGGCGCCAACGTCACCGTGCTCGACGTCAACCTGAAGACCCTCGCCTACCTCGACGACATCTACGCCGGCCGGATCTCGACCCAGTACTCCGATCCGATCAGCGTCGAGCGCGCGGTCCACGAGAGCGATCTCGTGATCGGCGCGGTGCTGATCGCCGGCGCCCGCGCGCCGCGGCTGGTCACCGAGACCATGATCAAGGACATGGAGCCCGGCTCGGTGATCGTCGACGTCTCGATCGACCAGGGCGGCTGCGTCGAGACCGCGCGACCGACCACGCACGATAACCCGACCTACCTGGTCCACGACGTCATCCACTACGGCGTGGCCAACATGCCGGGCGCGGTGCCGCGGACGTCGACCTACGCGCTGACCAACGCGACGATCAAGTACGTCGTGACCCTGGCCGACCACGGCCTCGAGAAGGCGGTCTCGGCCGTCCCGCATATCGTCACCGGTATCAACACCTATCGGGGCAGCGTGCCACACGCGGCCGTGGCCGAAGCGCTCGGCGTTCCTCACGCTCCGTTCACCAAGTAAGGCGCTCCCCGTCGCGAGTTTCGCCCGTCGCGGGCTCTCCCGTTGCAGGCTCTCCCCGTTGCGAGTTTTCGCCCGTCGCGGGCTCTCCCCGTTGCGGGCCCTTCCTGTTGCGGGCCTCCCGTCGGGGGCCGTCGGGGGATCGACCGCCGGGATCGGCCCATCAGGGCCCACCCGGTCGCCTGCCAGGCGGTGTTTGCACGTCCTAAAATCGACTTCAACCAACTTGAATTATTCTGATTTTTTCAAACGGGCGCGCGGGGGCGAAATCCGGGAACAACCGGTGCAACCCGGCTGGTAGACACTTCTGAAGAATGCTGGCCGCACGGGAAAAACGCACCGAGTTCGAGCGCCAGGCGATGGTCCACACCGACGCCCTGTTCGGCGCCGCCTACCGGCTGACCCGCAACGCGCGCGACGCCGAGGATCTCGTGCAGGACTCGCTGTTGCGCGCGTATCGGTTCTGGGACTCGTTCGAGCAGGACTCGAACTGCAAGGCCTGGCTGTTGCGGATCGTCACCAACACGTTCATCAACGAGTACCAGCGCAAGAAGCGCAGCCGGGAGGTCCTCGACGCCGCGAGCGCCGAGCAGGACGCGACCGACGGCGTGCTGGTCCACGCCGAGGCCTCGGACCGGCAATCGCCGGAGCGCACGATGGTCGAGCGCAGCGTGTCCGACGACGTCCAGCGCGCGCTCGAGGCGCTGCCCGAGGACTTCCGCACCGCCGTGGTGCTGTGCGATGTCCAGGGCCTGTCCTACAAGGAGATCGCCGACATCATGGAGACCCCGGTCGGGACCGTCATGAGCCGGCTGTTCCGCGGCCGCAAGCTGCTGGCGTCCACGCTGCGCGAGTTCGCGGTGTCCGAGGGCTACGTCAAGTCCGGCGCGGGCCCCGGCGCGGGCGCGGATCATAAAGCCGGCAAGCCGTCCGGCAAGGACGACGCAAAGCCTCCAGATGCCGGCGCCAAACCGGCCGCCAGCGACGAGACAATCGACTTCGAGAAGTATCGTGCCGCCCGTACGGCGCGTGAAGGTTCGCAATCATGAGTCTGTGTCAGAGCATCGATACCCTGTCGATGGCATTCCTCGACGACGAGCTGGCCACCGAGGAGCGGCGCGAGCTCGAGCTCCACCTGTTCGACTGCGCCAGCTGCCGCACCCACCTCGACGCCGAGCGCGACGAGCTCGCGATGCTGCGCAAGGCGCTGGTGCCGCCCCCGGCCCCCGCGCTGCTCAAGGCGCGGATCGGCCGCGTGCTCGACGCCGAGGACGCCGCCACCGCGCGCAGCGACCGCCGCCGCTGGTCGCAGTGGTTCCTGCCCGGCTCGGCGATGCTCGCCGCGGCCGCCGCGATCCTGGTGTTCGTCGGGGTCGGCATGCCCGGCGGGCCCGAGACCAAGAGCGCGCCCCGCGAGGCGATCGGCATCGTGGCGAAGTCCAACTCGCTGCCGCTCGAGGTCCAGGGCGCGAGCACCGGGCCGTGGCTGCGCCGCAACTTCGCGCCGGTCGAGCCGCCGCAGTTCACCGAGCCCGGCATCGCGCTGCTCGGCGCGCGCCTTCTGCCCAACGGGGTCGCGAACCACGACGCCGCGATGCTGTCGTACCTGGTGTCGATCGGCGAGAACCGGCTCTCGCTGACCGCGGTGGTGCTCAAGAACCTCGACGGCGAGCTGCTGAACGGCGGCCAGGGCTACCGGATCGGCGACCTGGTGCTGCGGCTGCACGAAGCCAACGGCATGCCGGTGGTGACCTACTTCGATCCGCGCGAGCACGTCGGCTACGTGTTCGGGTCGGAGCGGCTGACCGCGGACGAGCTGCTGCGGCTGGTCGCCTCGACGGACCTGATCGCCCGCGCGCAGCAGCAGCGATAAGAGACCGTCGGCGCGCCGCGTCGCGGTTTCGAGTATGATCGCGGGCGGTGAACCGCCGCATCCTGCTGATCGACGCTGACCCTACGTTCCGCGCGCAGCTCACGCAGCAGTTGGCGCGCTACCGGTTCGAGATCGTGGCCGAGCCCGACGCCGAGGCGGCGCTGGCGCTCGGCAGCGCGACGCCGCCTGCGCTGCTGGTGGTCGCGGTCGAGGAACCCGACAAGGCGGGGTTCAAGATCTTCCAGCGCTGCAAGAAAGGCGCGCTGGCCAAGGTCCCGATCATGCTGGTGACCACGACGGTGTCGGCCGGGAGCTTCGCCAAGCACCGCGGGCTCAAGGTCCACGCCGACGAGTACCTCGACAAGCGCACGACCTCCGAGCAGCAGATCCTCGGCAAGATCGACCAGCTGGTCGGGCTCGGTGAGCCTGCCGACGAGCTCGATGCCGCGATCGAGGTCGAGATCGACGAGATCCCGCTGTCGAGTGACGACATGGTGCTCGAGGAGACCGTCGGCGAGGACGACGTGGACCTCGACGGCGGCGGTTCGCACGATGCGGCCGATGGCCAGGGCGGGCAGCTCGATTCGATGGTCGACGCCGAGACCGACGCCGCGTTCGCCGCGCTGCTCGGCGATGATCCGTCGCCGATCCGGGTCGAGGTGGCCGAGCCGGAGCCGGAGCATGCCGAGCATGCCGAGCACGCCGCACCGGAAGCGCACGGCGAGCACGGCGAGCACGCCGACCCCGGCGGCCCCGGTGAGCCCGGCGGACATGATGCCCACAGCACGCCGGTCCCGGGCCACGACGAGCCCAGCGCGGTGTCCGGTGCCGTGCCGTCGATGATCCTCGACGGCGGCCGGCCGCAGGACAGCGGCGGCGTCGAGTTCGATACGTTCAGCCGCGAGTCGATGCGGCCGCCGGTCGATCTGATCGCGCGGGCGCGCGCCGAGCATCGCGACCTGCACCACCGCGGGGGCTCGCACGCCGAGCACGCTGATCCGGATCCGGCCGCGGTGCCCGAGGCGGTCGATGTGGCCGATATGGCCGACGCGTCCGAGGCTCGCGATGCCGCGCCGTACGAGCCGTACGAGCCGGACGCGCCGGAGCGCCAGTCGGAGTCGGTGTCGTCGATCCCGATCGACGTCGAGGACCTCGAACCGATCGAGGACGACGGCGACATGGTGCTCGAGCTCGACCACGACAGCGCCGCCGATGGCGATGGCGATGGCGATGGCGATGATACGACCGGGTACAAGGCCGCCAAGCACGGGGATGCCGGCTCTGGCACCGGGCGCCACGCCGCCGGACATGACACGGCCGGATATGACGCCGCCGGACTCGACGACGCCGGATCCGACGCCGCCAGCCAGAACGCCGCCGGTGGATACGCGGACGCCGGCCGCCACGCCGCCGGTCACGACACGGCCGGATATGACGCCGCCGGACTCGACGACGCCGGATACGACACCGCCAGCCAGAACGCCGACGCCGGATACGCGGACGCCGGCCGCCACGCCGCCGGACTCGACACGGCCGGATATGACGCCGCCGGACACCACGACGCCGACCGCCACGACGCCGCCGGACACCACGACGCCGACCGCCACGACGCCGCCGGCCGCCACGCCGCCGCCGGATATGCGGACGCCGGACACCACGACGCCGCCGGCCACCCCGGCGCCGCCGGCCACGATGCCGCCACCGGCCACGATGCCGCCGGATACGCGGACGCCGGACTCGAGGACGCCGGCCGCCATGACGCCGCCGGTCGCCACGCCGCCGGCCACGATACCGCCGGCCACGATGCCGTTGGAGACGACGCCGAGCCCGCCGCGCATCCCGCCGCGGCCCCGGTCACCGCGCCGTCGGCCCATGACGCGGTCGATCCGCCGACCACGCGGCGGGCCCCGGGCCGGCCGAAGTTCCTCGACGTCTCGACCATCGTCGAGACCCGAGTCCAGGCAGCGGCCTCGCTGCCGCAGGGCAACGCGCCGGTCCATCCGCGCACCCCGCCCGCCCCGGCTGCGCCGCCCACGCTCGTAGCTCCGGCGACTCCGGCCGCGACTCCGGCCGCGCACCCGACCGCCAGCGCGGTGCCCGACCTCGGGCTCGACGAGATCGTCGAGATCGAGCCCACCACGGATCACTCCGGCGTGTTCGATCGCCGGGCGCTGCGCAAGATCGGCGAGTTCGAGCGCCAGGTCGCCCAGCTCAAGGCCGAGCTCGACCGCGCGCGGGCCACGGCGGACGCGTCGGCGCGTGGCACCAGCCGCGAGCGCGAGTTCCTGAACCTGCGCGAGCAGATCATCGCGAAGGACCAGGAGCTCCACCACACCCGCGATGACCTGCGCGCGCGCGACCGCGAGCTGTCCGAGGTCCAGGATCGGATGCGCACCGCCGAGCAGGCGCGCGCCACGCTCGAGGCCCGCACCGCCGAGCTCGAGCAGCGCGTCGCGTTCGACACCAGCCGCGCGGCCGGGCTCGAGGCGCGCGATCGCGCGTACGGTAACCAGGTCGCCGCACTGCAGCAGGAGCTCGAGGCGCGGGCCCAGGCCGCCGCGGCCGCCGAGACCGCGCGGGTCCAGACCGAGCGCGAGCTCGCCGCCGAGCGCGCGCTGCGCGCCGCCAACGCGTCGGACGCCGAGCGCGCGCTGCGCGTCGAGCGCGAGCAGCTGATCGCCCGCCACCAGGCCGAGCTGGCCGCGGCGCGCAGCGAGGTCACCACCGGCCGCGACGCGGCGCTCGAGGCGCTGCGCGCGCAGCTCGAGGCCGAGCACACCGCGGCGCTCGAGGCCGCCACCCAGGCGAGCCACAGCGAGCTCACCGCCCACGCCGAGCAGGTGGCGAGCGAGCGCGACGCCGCCCACGCCGGCGAGCTGGCGCGGCTCCGGTCCGAGCACACCGCGGCGCTGGCCCAGCTGACCGGCGAGCGCGACGACGCGATGGCGCGGATCGCGAGCGAGCGCGACGCGGCGGTCTCCGCCACCGAGGACGGCCACCACGAGGTGATCGCGCGGCTGCAGAGCGACCGCGCCGCCGAGCTCGCGCAGGTCCGCGACGACGCAGCGCTCCAGCTCGCGCACACCCGCGATCAGCTCACCGCCGACCTCGAGTTCGTCAAGCAGGAGGCCGAGAACCGGATCGCGGCGACCACGACCGCCCGCGATCGCGCGGTCGCCGAGCTGATCGCCGAGCTCGAGCGCGTCAAGCACGAGCTCGCGCAGGCCCGCGCCGAGCACGAGGAGTCGCTCGGGGTGGCCGCCGCGGATCAGGCATCGGCGCTCGAGGACCAGGCCAACCTTCACGCCGAGGAGCTGCTGCAGCGCCAGCAGGATCACGCCGCGGCCCGGATCGCCGACGCCGCCGCCCACGAAGCCGCGCTGACCCAGCTCCGCGCCGAGCTCGAGCGCCAGACCGCGGGCCATGGCAGCGCGCTGGGCGCCGCCCGCCAGGAGCTCGACGCGCTGATCGAGCAGCACGAGCACGCCAAGGGCGAGCTGGTCGAGCAGCACCGCCACACGGCCGACGAGCTGGCGCAGCGCCACGCCGCCGAGCTCGCGCAGATCCACGCCGACCACCAACAAGCGATCGAGGCCGCCCAGCAGGCCGCCGCCGCGGCGCGCGCCACGGCCGAGCAAGCCGCCGCCGAGCACCGCACCGAGCTCGCGCAGCACGCCGAGCTCGCCGCCCGCGAGGTCGCCGAGCACCGCAGCGCCTTGCTCGGGATCAAGCGCGCGATGGAGGAGGCCGCCGCCCGCCACCAGGCCGAGCGCGAGACCTCCGAGCACACCCACACCCAGGTGCTCGACGAGCAGAACGCCCAGCACGAGCGCGCGATCGCGGTGCTCCACGGCGAGGTCGTCCGGATCAAGGCGGTCGGCGACGCCGAGCACAACCGGGTGATGGCCGCGCTCCAGGCCGACCACGACCGCCAGCGCAAGGATGCCCAGGCCGACCACGACCACCAGCGCAAGGACGCCCAGGCCGACCACGCCAAGACCGTCGCGACGCTCCAGGCCGAGCTCGATCGCCAGCGCAAGGACGCCGCGCTCGAGCTCGATCGCCAGCGCAAGGACCAGACGGCCGAGCACGCGCGCATCGTCGGCGAGCTGACGACCGAGCGCGACGAGCTGCGCCGCGGCCTGTCGTCGGCGCGCGACAGCTCCAAGCGCAGCGAGACCGAGCTCGGCTCGGCGGTCCAGACCATCGCCGACCGCAACGCGGAGCTCCGCGCCCACGCCGCGGCGATCGCCGAGCGCGACCAGCGGATCGCCGAGCTGCGCGGCGAGCTCGACGGCCTCGAGCAGGAGAACACCAACTACCAGGAGCAGGTCCTGCGCGCGTACCAGAAGATCAAGGCCGACGAGGCCATGGTCGCGCGCGCCAAGAAGGCGATGGCGATCGCGCTCACCGTGCTCGACGATCCGGGCACGCCGAAGTCCGAGCCAACGTAAGCAACGGCTCGCGGTGCGCCGGGTGCTGAGCGCAGCACCGACGCGGCCAGCTGCCCCACGGTGGCTGCAACGGCCTGCCGCACCTGCGTGACAGCTCGGCGCAGCATCGCGATGCCGGGCGGCGGGGCCTGCTGCGACAACGTGCCGCATCACAGCCCAGGCACGTCGCGCCTCTACCGGAGCGTGTCGAACGAAATCACGCAAGCCGGGTGGCACGTGAGCCGCCACCTGGCATGAAAGTGACCCCAGGGATCGATGGCAATCTCGATCACAGCGTCCCTGTTCGCGAGCGTGATTCGGCTATCACGCAAGGCCAAGCTGCACCTCACAACGACTGCATTGCGATGAGCATCGTCGGCCGTATCGCAAACTGCGGCAGTGGAACACGGCTCGTCCAGGAGGCCGTGTCGAGCCTCACGCTGTGCACTGGATGCCAGTCGCTCCGCGCGATTGAACGTTGCTCCGAGGGTGAATCACTCTCCTGAGCTCACCCTAACGACGGGACCTAACGACGGGAATAGCGGCAGCTTCAACTAGCTATAAAGGCAGTCGGCACTCACGTTCAACGCAACACTTACTCTGGTTCATTCACGGAGTCGTCACAGGGTCATCATCCGGGTATCGATTCCATTTCAACCACCCTGGAAAATTGATCCAACTGCCCGATCGAGCCTTGACAGTGACTCATGATAAAGACATAGTGTTTCAGAAGAGTCATTTAGTTGGAAAGTGCGGGTTCCGTGAGTAGTTCAGGGCCAACTATTGCTGGC
>DATBBB010000376.1:0-9178 GCA_036271215.1 Kofleriaceae bacterium
GCGATGGAGCTTCGTGCGCTCGCGATCCTCGATTCGCTACAGCCGCAGCTGACCGGCTTTCTGCAGACAGTGTGCTCCGGGTTCATGCCACTCGAGGAAGAAGCCGCGCTGTTCATCGAGATCGCGCCCGGGATTGCGATCAACCAGCTGACCGACATCGCGCTCAAGGCGACGACGTGCCGGCCCGGCATGCAGATCGTCGAGCGCGCGTACGGCATGCTCGAGTTGCACAACGACGACAAAGGCCAGGTCGAGGCGGCGGTCGACGCGATCGTGGCGCAGATGGGTGTCAAGCGCGAGGACCGGATCAAGCCGCGGATCGTGTCGTCGCAGATCATCACCGGCGTCGATGGCAAGCAGAGCCAGCTGATCAACCGGATGCGCCACGGCGACATGATCATGTCGGGCCAGACGCTGTACATCCTCGAGGTCTATCCGGCCGCGTATGCCGCGCTCGCCGCGAACGAGGCCGAGAAGGCGGCCAACATTCACCTGATGGAGGTGATCACGTTCGGCGCGTTCGGCCGGCTCTGGCTCGGCGGCAGCGAGGCGGAGATCAAGGCGGCGGTCGAGGCGGCCGAGGGCGCCCTGGCCAAGGTCTCCGGCCGCGACGGCAAGGGCTGAACACCCGGCGATCGTCGTCGCCCGGCTACCATCGTCGATCGAAGCAAGGGGGCAGTTGGGCGCGGCGGCCGTCGGGAACAGGACCTGGTTTGATTCTGCTCGAGGGCCGCGGGTTGCCCCCGGCGATGGCCAGGCCACGGTGATGAGACGGCCCCCGGCGCGCCGACGGCGCTCGGTCGCGGATCTGCCAGCTTCGCCGGCCGGCGGACCTGTGCCCGCCCGTACCCAAGAACGTAGTACTGGCTCACCGGCGTCGAAACTCTCCATTCGAGGAGGGCCCGGCGAGGATTGGCGCGCTACAGTGAGCTAATGACGACGATGCTTCCTGCGGCGCTGCGGGCGCCGTTCTCCGCCGGTGGCGCGAACGCGATCGACGCCCAGCTGGCGAACCGGTTGCTCGGTATCGCGCTCGAAGCCGGTGGTGACTACGCGGATATCTACTTCGAGTTTCGGGTCTCGGCGGATTACGCGCTGGAAGAGGAGCAGATCCGGACGCTCGGCCGCGGCATCACGGTCGGCCTCGGCGTGCGGGTGACCAAGGGCGACGCGACGGGCTACGCGTACTGTGAAGATCTGGCCTGGGAGAAGATGGCGCACGCCGCGCGCACCGCCGGCCAGATCGCCGTCGGCGGTGGCCATGCGCCGGTCGCGATCGCGCCGCTCGCGCAGATCGCGCTGCCGAGCTTCTATGCGGTGCCGACGCCGTCGCTCGTGGTGTCGACGCCGGACAAGCTGGCGCTGCTGCGCACCGCGGACAAGGCGGCGCGCGCGTACGACGCGCGGATCGTCAAGGTCGAGGCCTCGTTCGCCGAGAGCATCAAGGAGATGATGCTGTTCACCAGCGACGGTCGGATGGCGTCGGATGTCCAGCCGCTGATGCGGTTCGGCGTGCGCGCGGTCGCCGAGCGCGACGGCAAGCTCCAGTCGGGCTCGGGCGGCGGTGGCGGGCGCTATGGCCTGGACTACTTCGCCAGCGCGCAGCACGACGCCGCGGCGCACGGCCGCGAGGCCGCCCGGGTCGCGGTGGCGATGCTCGACGCACGCGACGCGCCGGCCGGCGAGATGCCGGTCGTGCTGGCGCCCGGCGACTCGGGGATCCTGCTGCACGAGGCGGTCGGCCACGGGCTCGAGGCCGACTTCAACCGCAAGCAGACCTCGAACTACACCGGCCAGCTCGGCAAGCTGGTCGCGTCGTCGCTGTGCACGGTGGTCGACGACGGCACGATCGCCCACTCGCGCGGCGCGATCAACGTCGACGACGAGGGCTACGCCGGCCAGAACAACGTGCTGATCGAGAACGGGATCCTCGTCGGTTACATGCACGACCGGCTCAGCGCCAAGCACTTCGGCCTCACGCCGACCGGCAACGGCCGCCGCGAGTCGTTCCGCTCGATGCCGCTGCCGCGGATGACGAACACGTCGCTGCTCGCCGGCAAGGACAACCCCGAGGACATCGTCAAGAGCGTCAAGCGCGGGATCTACGCCAAGCGGTTCTCGGGCGGCCAGGTCAACATCTCCAACGGCGACTTCGTGTTCTCGCTGTCGGAGAGCTACCTGATCGAAGACGGCGTGCTGACCGCGCCGCTCAAGGGCGTGAACCTGATCGGCAACGGTCCGGAGGTCCTGCGCCGGGTCGACATGCTCGGCACCGACTTCGAGCTGTCGGACGGGATCTGGACGTGCGGCAAGGATGGCCAGAGCGTGCCGGTCAACGTCGGCACGCCGTCGGTTCGCATCGCGTCGATCACGGTCGGAGGAACCCAGGCATGAGTCACGACAAGGTCACCGGCGCAGGGGCCGGATTGTCCGAGCATACCGTCAAGGAGCTGTGCGACATCGCGCAGCTCGCCGTCGAGCTGGCCAAGAAGGCCGGCGCGGATGACGCCGAGGTCGTCGTGCGCGATGGCACCGAGCTGACCGCGAAGGTCCGGCTCGGCGAGCCCGAGCTGGTGCAGGAGGCCGGCAGCCGCGCGCTCGGCCTGCGCGTGCTGCGCGGCGGGCGCCGCGCGGTGACGTACACCAGCGATCTGCGGCGCGAAGCGCTCGAGGCGCTGTGCGCCGAGAGCGTGACCCTGGCCGACTTCGCCGAGGTCGACGAGCTGGCGCTGCCGCCGGATCCCTCGTTGCTCGCCAAGCAGGTCCCCGAGCTCGATCTCTACGACCCCGCGGTCGCCGAGGTCGACGCGGCGTGGGCGCTGCGCCAGGCGATCGCCGGCGAGGCGGCGGCGCGCAAGCACGACCCGCGGGTCACCAACTCCGAGGGCGCGACGTGGTCGCGCGTGCTCGGCGCCTCGGCGTTCGCGACCAGCGGCGGGTTCGTCGGCGGCTACCGCGGCAGCTACTGCTCGCTGGTCGTCGAGCCGCTGTGCGACGACACCACCGACCCGACCAACCCCAAGAAGCGCAACGGTGTGTGGTGGACCGCGTCGCGGTTCCTCGCCGAGCTCGACGCGGCCGAGAAGGTCGGCGTCGAGGCCGCGCGCCGCACCGTGGCGACGCTGGGCTCGCGCAAGGTCGAGACCCAGGAGTGCGCGATCGTGTTCGACCCCGAGGTCGCGCGCTCGATGGTCGGCACCGTGATCTCGGTCGCCAACGGCTCGGCGTTCTGGCGCAAGTCGAGCTACCTGGTCGGCAGGGAGGGCAAGCTGGTCGCCTCCGAGCTGGTCTCGATCGTCGATGATCCGCTGATCCCGCGCGCGCCCGGCTCGCGGCCATTCGATGGCGATGGCCTGCCGACCCGGCGCAACCCGGTGATCGACCGCGGCGTGCTGTGTCCGGTGCTGTGCGACGTGTACAGCGGCCGCAAGCTCGGCCGGGCATCCAGCGGCTCGGCCGGCCGCGGCATCGGCGGCAACCCCGGACCCACGACCTCGAACCTGATCATGCAGGCCGGGACGACGTCGCGGCAGGATCTGCTGCGCAGTACGTCACGCGGGCTCTACGTCACCCAGCTGATGGGGTTTGGCTTCAACCCGGTCACCGGCGATTTCTCGCGCGGCGCCGCCGGGTTTTGGATCGAGAACGGTGAGCTGACCTTCCCGGTGAGTGAAGTTACGATCGCCGCCAATTTCGACGAAATCCTGAAGCGAATCGATGCAGTGGCCGACGATCTGCAAATGCGCACCGCCACGGCAGCGCCGACGTTTCGCGTGTCCCACATGACACTCGCCGGGACGTCGCGAAATTAAACGTAGCTGCGTGAAATTCCTGGGTGGAACGCTGCGTTGTAGAGAGCGTTTCAGTTGACTCATATGCCCCAGGGTGAAACGCTTTGTTCGTGTCGGCTGTAGCCACTGCGGAAGGGCTACCCACTCGTCTCGGGAAGTACGAGATCCTCAGCTCGCTCGCGTCCGGTGGGATGGCGAGGATCTACATCGCCCGGACGACGGGCATCGGCTCGTTCGAGCGACACGTCGTCATCAAGATGATCCTGCCCGAGCGGGCACATGATTACACCTCGGTGCAGATGTTCCTCGATGAGGCACGGCTCGCCGCGTCATTGAACCACCAGAACGTCGCGCAGGTATTCGAGGTCGGCCAGGAAGAGGGCGTGCACTACCTCGCGATGGAGTACGTGCACGGCCAGGACCTGCGCGCGCTGCTCGCCAAGGCCGGGAGCGAGGGAACCCGCGTGCCGATCGAGCTCGCGCTGACCGTGGTCGCGGGCGCGGCGGCCGGGCTGCACCACGCGCACGATCGCCGGTCCCACGACGGCGTCCCGATGGGCATCGTCCACCGCGACGTGTCGCCGTCGAACATCATGATCGGCTACGACGGCGCGGTGAAGCTGCTCGACTTCGGCATCGCGAAGGCGACGATGCGCTCGATCGAGACCCAGAGCGGCATCATCAAGGGCAAGTTCGCGTACATGTCGCCCGAGCAGTGCCGCGGCCGCGACGTCGATCGGCGCAGCGACGTGTTCTCGCTCGGCATCATCCTGTACGAGGTCACGACCCAGCACCGCTGCTTCCGCGCCGACAGCGACTTCGACACCATGCACCGCATCGTGACCGGCGACGTCGTGCGGCCGACCCGCCTGGTGCTCGGCTACCCGCCGGCGCTCGAGGCGATCGTGCTCAAGGCGCTCGCGGTCGATCCCGACGAGCGCTACGCCAGCGCTGGCGACCTGCTCGAGGCGATGGAGGGCTTTGCGGCGTCGCTGCGGATGTCGCTGTCGATGATGTCGCTCGGCCGGTTCATGCGCGACATGTTCGGCGACGTGCAGGAGCCGTGGCTGATGCCTGGCCGGCTCGATCCGCCGCCGCCGCGCGAGCACACGATCTCGAACACCAACGCGTCGGGCAACCACGCGGCCGCCGGCTACCCGCAGGAGCCGCCGATGCACCTGCCGCCCGGCAGCACGTCGATGATCGACGTCCCGCAGGGTCCGGCGGGCGCCGAGATGCCGAGCGAGGTCGCGAGCTGGAGCGTGCAGCCGTACCCGACGGCGATGCCGCCGCAGCTGTACAACCCGGCCGCGACGCCGCCGCCCGAGCTCTACGACCCGCGCCGGATGTCGTCGTCGAACCTGGCGCCGATGCTGCCACCGCCGCCGAGCTCGATCCTGCCGGGCGGTGTGCAGCCGATCCCGCCGTTCGGGTTCGTCGCGCAAGCCGGCTCGTCGTCGGGGCCGGCCCACCCGGCGTTCTCACCGTACGGCTACGGGCAGCCAGGGGCGGCCGTTGACCCGTCGCAATCGCAGCCGGTGTACCCGGCCTATATCAACCCGCCGACCGGCTCGCAGCCGATCGCGCGCACCCGCCAGGGCTACTCCGGCGCGCCGGGGCAGAGCGAGAGCTCGTATCCGCGCTACGCGCCGGGATCGCCGGGATCATCGGGATCGGATGAGGAGCCCGACGTCGACATCCAGCCGAGCGGCTACCGGCTGCTGTACCTCGGCGGCGCGATCGTGGTGGTCGGCCTGCTGATCCTGGTCATGGTGCGCCGGCACAACGAGGACGACCCGCCGCCACCGGGGCCGACGACCCAGATCGATCCAGGCCCGGGCCCAGGTCCAGGCCCGGCCGGTCCGGGGACCGGTCCGATCATCACCCCCGTCCCGCCCGATCAGGCGAACCCGCCGGTCGGGGAGCCGAATCTCAATCCGCAGGCCAGCCCGCCGCCGGACGCGCGGCCGTCGATGCTGAGCGACGAGATCCAGGTCCACGTCGGCTCGATCCCGCCGGGCGCGAATGTTCTGCTCGACGGCGTGTCGATCGGCAAGACCCCGCTCGATACCCACCACAAGCGCACCACCGGCTCGGCGACCCTGACGCTGCACCACGACAAGTTCCAGGACGCGACCACGACGCTCGACCTCAGCGGCGACTACACCCGCGATCTGACCTTGATCGCGGTTCCCGACGACCCCGCCGGCGCCAAGCTGGGCCCGGGCAGGGATCCGCGGCCGGATCCGCGGCCCCCGGTACGCGGCCCCGACCGCCCCGACCGCGGCGACCGCAGCAACGCGGGTCGAGTCCACACCCCGGCGCCTCCGATCCCCACGCCGCCTCCGGTCGCGCCGAAGCCGGGCAAGTGCCAGAAGCCGGAGCAGTTCAACCCGTTCGATACCACCTGCGACGGCGAGCCCTGTCCGCCGTGCAAGTGATGCCCCGCGCCCGGTAGCGCGGCCGGGTGGCCGGCAGCGAGCGGGGGCTACGCCCCGACCTCGGGAACGCTGCCGGTCCAGGTCAGCGGTGCGCCGGTCGCGGCGGCGATCGCCTCGGCCGACGTCCCGGGCGCGCGCTCGCGCAGCACCAGGCCGCCGGCGGTGACGTCGATGACCGCGAGGTCGCTGACGATCGTGTGGACGCACGCGACGCCGGTCAGCGGCAACGTGCACTCGGCGAGGATCTTGGGCGCGCCGTCCTTGGTCGTGTGCTCGGTCATCACGATGACGCGGCGCGCGCCGGCGACCAGGTCCATCGCGCCGCCCATGCCCTTGATCATCTTGCCGGGGATCATCCAGTTGGCGAGGTCGCCGCGTGCCGAGACCTCCATCGCGCCGAGCACCGCGACGTCGATGTGGCCGCCGCGGATCATCGCGAACGACTGCGCCGAGTCGAAGAATGCCGAACCGCGGATCGTGGTCACCGTCTGCTTGCCGGCGTTGACCAGATCGGCGTCCTCGTCGCCCTCGTAGGGGAACGGGCCGATGCCGAGCAGGCCGTTCTCGGACTCGAGCACGATGTCGATGCCGTGGGGCACGAAGTTGGCGACCAGGGTCGGCATGCCGATGCCGAGGTTGACGTAATAGCCATCGCGCAGCTCGGCGGCGACGCGGCGGGCCATCTGTTCGCGGGTGAGGCGGGGCATCGGCTAGCTCCTCGATTCAGTTCCGGCAGTTCCGGCGGCGGCCGGGCGCGGCCGCACGGTGCGTTGCTCGATCGGCTTCTCGTAGTCCCGGCCCTGGAAGATCCGCTGGACGTAGATCGACGGCAGGTGGATGTGGTCGGGGTCGAGCGCGCCGACCTCGACCAGCTGCTCGACCTCGGCGATGGTGATCTTGCCGGCCTGCGCGCACAGCGGGTTGAAGTTGCGCGCGGTCTTGCGGAACACGAGGTTGCCCCAGCGGTCGCCCTTCCACGCCTTGACGATCGCGAAGTCGCCGCGGAGCGCGTGCTCGAGCACGCAGCGCCGGCCGTTGATCTCGCGGGTCTCCTTGCCGTCGGCGACCTGGGTGCCGTAGCCGGTCGGCGTGTAGAACGCCTCGATCCCGGCGCCACCGGCGCGCAGCCGCTCGGCGAGGGTGCCCTGCGGGCACAGCTCGACCTGGAGCTGGCCGGACAGGAACAGCTGCTCGAACACTTTGTTCTCGCCGACATACGACGAGACCATGCGATCGACCTGGCCCTGGGCGAGCAGCACGCCGAGGCCCTGGTCGGTCGTCCCGCAGTTGTTCGACACGATCGTCAGGTGTGTGACCCGTTTGCGCGCGAGCTCGCGTATGCAATTCTCTGGGTTGCCCGACAGGCCGAACCCCCCGGCCAGGATCGTGGCGCCGTCCGCGATGTCATGCAGCGCGGCCTGCGCATCCGGGTAGACCTTGTTCATCGGCTCTATGCTTACCGCCTGCAGCGATGGCGATCATCACGTTGACCACGGATTTCGGTACCTCGGACGGCTACGTCGGAGCGATGAAGGGCGTGATCACGCGGTTCGTCAGCGCGCACCGGCTGCCGATCATCCTCGACCTCGCGCATGACGTGCCGGCGGGCGATATCGCCCACGCCGCGTGGGTGGTCGCGACCTCGACCACCGAGTTCCCGCACGGCTCGATCCACGTCGTGGTCGTCGACCCCGGGGTCGGCGGCGCGCGGCGCGACGTGCTGGTCAAGGCGCGCAACCGGTGGTATGTCGGGCCCGACAATGGCGTGTTCGCGTACCTGACCGAGCGCGGCTGCGAGGCCTACGCGATCGAGAACGAGCGGTTCCGCGCCGGCCACGTCAGCCCGACGTTCCACGGCCGCGACGTGTTCGCGCGCACCGCGGCGGCGCTGGCGTCGGGCGACGAGCCGTCGATCGCCGGGCCGCGGGTCGAGCTCGCCGGCCGGTTGCCGTGGGGGCCGCGCGACCGCGGGATCGGGCGGGTCGTGCACATCGACCGGTTCGGCAACCTGATCAGCGACCTGCCCGAGGCCGAGGCCGGGGCGTCGGTCGCGATCGCAGGGCTGACCCTGGCGATCGTCAAGACCTACGAGGACGTCGAGCCCGGCCACCTGCTGGCGTACATCGGCTCGGCCGGCACGGTCGAGATCGCGGTGCGCGCCGGCCGCGCCGATCGCCGGCTGCAGCTCCCGCGCGGCGCGGCGGTGCTGCCGGCGCCGATCGCGCCGACCGATTGCCAGGGGCCTTACCGGTGACGGCGGCGCCGCCCGGCGGCGAGCTCGCGCTCGACGTCACCAGCCTCGCCGCGGGCGGCGACGGGGTCGGCCGCGACGCCGGCGGCCGGGTGACGTTCGTGCCGCGCGCGGCGCCCGGCGATCAGGTCCGGGTCCGGATCGTCCACGCCACGGCGTCGTTCGCGCGCGGCGAGCTGATCGAGGTCGTCGCGCCGGGGCCGGCGCGGGTCGCGCCGCCGTGCCCGCAGTTCGCGCGCGGCTGCGGCGGCTGCGCGTGGCAGCACGTGGCGCGCGCGGCGCAGCGCGAGGCCAAGCAGGCGATCGTCGCCGGGGCGCTGCGCAAGCTCGCCGGCGTGCAGCTCCACCCGATCGGCGATCCGGGGCCGGCGCTCGGCTGGCGGCGGCGGGCGCGGTTCCACGTCGAGCGCGGCCGCGCCGGGCTATACGCGCTGGGCACCCAGGCCGTGCTGCCGATCGATCACTGCCCGCAGCTCGAGCCCGCGCTCGACGCCGCGTACGCCGCGGTGGCCGCCGCGACGCCGCCCGACGGCGAGCTGGCGCTGCTCGCCGCGCACGACGGCCGGATCGCGGTCGCCACCGAGCGCGCCTGGCGCGGTGCCGCACGGCTGGTCGGCCGCGCCGGGATCGTCGGCGTGGCGGCGGGCGACGCGGTGTACGGCGAGGTCGTGCTCGAGCTCGAGCCCGGGCTGTGG
>DATBBB010000377.1:0-6589 GCA_036271215.1 Kofleriaceae bacterium
ACCTCGACGCAGCCCGCGAGCCACTCGGTGTTGGGCATCGCGCCGATCATCATGAACACGTGGCGGATGCGGTGCGTGGTCGCCGCGCCGGTGGTCGCGTCGCGCCAGGTCACCTGCTCGAGGTGGTCGTCGCCGGAGGCCTCGATGATCTCGGTCTGGACATGGAGCGTGATGTTCGGCGTGTCCTCGATGCGCCGGATCCGGCGGAGTTGCCGCCGCCGTACGTCGGCCACCGCGGCTGGGTCGGCGTGCGCCTCGACCGCGATGCCCCGTGGCCGCAGGTCGCCAACGTCATCGAGGCCGCGCACCAGGCGCGTCAGCCGCCGCGCGCGTCGCCCAGCAGCTCAGCGCAACAGGGAGATCCCGGCGCCATCGAGGATGTCGTCGTAGACCTCATCGACGGCGATCGGGCGGGTCAGGTTTGGCAACTCGAAGCTCGTACCGTTGCGGTAGACATCCGGGTCGGCGCGCCACTCGCCATGCTCCGTGCGGCGATAGACCTTCAGCCACCGCGCATCCTGAGCCACGAGCACGTACGCTTGCAGCGCCGCGAGCGACTGAAAGTCGCGCCGCTTGTCGCCGTCGTCGTCGCCCGCACTGCTCGGGGACAGGACCTCGACGATCACGGACGGATTGGTCGTCGCCTGGGCGTCGTGTGCCGGATGCTCGGGCTTGCCACAGATGATCGAGCCGTCGCTGTAGCGACCATGGGCGGTCGACGCGATCCAGAATCGCTGATCGGGCGAGTAGCTCCGACATCCGCGGCGCACGCGCGCCCCGAAAAGGCCGGCGAACCGCGACGCGATCGCGTTGTGCTCATCGGAGCCGCCGGCCATCGCGACGATCACGCCGTCGAAGAACTCGTGACGGCGCTCGCTGCCCTGCTCGGCGGCGAGGTAGTCAGCGTAGGTCGCCCGGTGGGGCAAGCTCAACGTGGCCTTCACTGTTCCAGCCTAGCATCGCGGGCGACGCCAGCAGCCCTCGAAGCGGGCGAGTCGAGGGACTGTCGATTCGCTGCCCGGGTTTGAACCGGAGGACCGACGGTTTACGAAATCGTATAGGCGCGGAATTCCAAACGAATTCTCGCGAGCTTGGGGTGCTGGTCGAGGGTCGCGACGGGCTACTCGATCAGCGCGCGGTGCACGAGCTGGATGCACACCGAGCCGTCGCCGACCGCGGAGGCGACGCGCTTGATGCTCGATGCGCGCACGTCGCCGACCGCGAACACCCCGGGCAAGCTGGTCTCGAGCAGCATCGGGGCGCGGGCGAGCGGCCAGTGGCACGCGGCGAGCTGGTCGGGGGTCAGCTCGCTGCCGGTCTGGATGAAGCCTGCGCGATCGACCTCGACGCAGCCCGCGAGCCACTCGGTGTTGGGCATCGCGCCGATCATCATGAACACGTGGCGGATGCGGTGCGTGGTCGCCGCGCCGGTGGTCGCGTCGCGCCAGGTCACCTGCCCGAGGTGATCGTCGCCGGAGGCCTCGATGATCTCGGTCTGGACATGGAGCGTGATGTTCGGCGTGTCCTCGATGCGCCGGATCAGGTAGCGCGACATGGTCTCGGCCAGGCCCTTGCCACGCACCAGGATATGGACGTGCGCGACGGTCTTGGCGAGGAACACCGCCGCCTGGCCGGCGGAGTTGCCGCCGCCGACGATCGCGACCTCGTCGCCGGCGCACATCTGGGCCTCGATGTGGGTGGCGCCGTAGTACACGCCCAGCCCCTCGTAGCGGCCGAGCGCGGCGAGCGTGGGCCGGCGATATTCGGCGCCGGTCGCGATCACCACCGTATGCGCGCGCACGATGCTGCCGTCGGCGAGCGTCAGCTCGTACGGCCGGCGGTTGCAGCCGAGCTTGATCGCGCCGGTGGCGACGACGATCTCGGCGCCGAACTTCTCGGCCTGGGTCAGCGCGCGCGCCGCCAGCGCGCCGCCGGAGATCCCGGTGGGGAAGCCAAGGTAGTTCTCGATCTTCGAGCTCGAGCCGGCCTGGCCGCCGGGCGAGCTCGCCTCGAGCACGATGACGTCGAGCCCCTCGGACGCGGCGTACACCGCGGCGGCGAGCCCGGCCGGACCGGCGCCGACCACGACGACCTGGCGAACATGCTCGCGATCGACCGCGGCGTTGAGCCCGAGGCAGTCGGCCACCTCGCGGTTGCTCGGGTTGTTCAGGACTTTCTCGCCGCGGCAGATCAACACCGGGATGTCCGACGTCGCGACGTGGAACGCGTCGAGGACCGCGGCGATGTTCGGATCGAGGTCGGCGTCGACGTACGCGTAGGGGTGGCCGTTGCGGGTCAGGAACTCCTGGATCCGCAGCGTCCCGGCCGAGTGCCGGGAGCCGATCACCACCACGTCGCTGCGGTGCTGGGCGAGCAACCCCATGCGGCGCAGGATGAACGCGCGCAGCATGACCTCGCTCAGCTCGGCGCTGCTCTGGACCAGCGTGCGCAG
The DNA here is from genome assembly GCA_036271215.1 of Kofleriaceae bacterium. Taxonomy (GTDB): domain Bacteria; phylum Myxococcota_A; class Polyangia; order Haliangiales; family Haliangiaceae; genus JABFXX01. The sequence continues at coordinate 2,453 of DATBBB010000377.1, forward strand.
CGCAGCGCGCTCGACGACGATGACGTGGCACGCGGTTCGCGCGCGGCCGAGCACCAGGCTGCGGCGGCCCGCGATCAGGCTGATCTCGCCGGTGAACGAGCCCTGCGCGTGTACCGTGATCAGCTGCTCCGGGCTCGCCAGCGCGCCGCCGGTCGCCGGGTGGAAGATGGCGATCTCGCCCGAGAGCACGACGAACAGCGGCGCATCGGCCGTGCTCTGATCGAACACGACCTCGCCCGGCGCCAGGTCGCGCAGCTGGCCGAAGGGCCGGATGTACGCGATCTGGGCCTCGGACAGCGTCGGCCACATGTCGGCGTGGCGAGAATCGTCGAGCAGCGGCGTGGCCGCGGGTGCGCCGCTGGGCTTGCTGTCCGTCATTCGGACAGGAACCGCTCGTCGACGTAGCACCACGCCCAGGTCTCACCGACCTCGGCCGAGCTGACGATCGGGTGCCGGGTCGTGTGGTAGTGCGCGGTCGCGTGCCGGTGCGGCGACGAATCGCAGCAGCCGATGTGGCCGCAGGTCAGGCACTCGCGAAGGTGCACCCACTGGCCGCCGATCTTGAGGCAGTCCTCGCAGCCCTTCGCCGGGCGGTGGATCTTCCGGATCGTGGTCGAGCCGAGGTGCTCGCAAGGCGCGGTGAGATCGATCGCAGAGCTGGACATCGCGGCGAGATTACCACCACGCGGACGCCGCTCGTCGCAGTAGCGATCGAGCGCGGCACCGATCGCGGTGAGTCGTGGCACGATGCGGCCATGGCCGCTGCGCGCACGTCTTCCGCCCGACGGACAAAACCGCCCGGGCCTCCCGCCCGCAAGCCGTCGATCGCGGAGCGCATGGCCGCGCCGCCGCCGTACAGCCGCGCGCTCGTGACCAAGCAGCTGGCGCGCGTCCGCAAGCTGTGCACCGCGCTCCCCGAAGTCTTCGAGAAGATCAGCCACGGCTCGCCGTGCTTCTTCGTCCCGCGCGGCGGCCAGTTCGTCGCCTTCCTCGACAACCACCATGGCGACGGCCGCCTCGCGCTATGGTGCGCTGCCCCGGCGGGGGCCCAGGCCATGCTCGTCGACGCCAACCCCGAGGTCTACTTCGTGCCGCCGTATGTCGGCCACCGCGGTTGGGTCGGCGTGCGCCTCGACCGCGACGCCCCGTGGCCGCAGGTCGCCAACGTCATCGAGGCCGCGCACCAGGCGCGTCACCAGCCGCCGCGCGCTCGTCGCCTACGGGAGCGAACATGACCGCGCAGGCCCGCATCGCCGCTGCGTGAGCCCAGCTGGCTTACGGTACGCAGGCGTCGAATCCGTCGGAGCCGGTCCACCCCGTGACGAGCAGGCCGCGCGCGCCGCTCTCCCAGAGCTTCTGCGTCGTGCGCTCGGCCTGAGGCATCGGGTGCTTCACCGAGCCCGACGCCGCGGCCGGCTGGCAGAGGTATTTGCGGATCGTCGTCACCGTGGTCGGGCTCCAGTCGTCCGAGCTCATGAAGTCGAGCGCCGGGTTGGTCGCGGACATATGGCACGTGCGGCACCCGACCTTGACGATCCCGAGGTACGTTGACTGGAGCGCCTGGCCCTGCGACGACTGCCATCCGCTCGGCACGTAGGAGTCGTTCGCGAACGCGCCGGGCGTCGTGACCGAGTTCGGTGCGTAGAGGCCGGCGAGGAAGTCGTTCTCCGCGGTCGTCAGCGAGGTCTGCGAGACCAGCGCGTTGAGCTTGCGGAACTGCTCCTGCTGCGCGTCGAGCGTGTAGCTGCTCTGCGTCGAGTACTTGTAGGAGTACGGATCGAACGGCAGGAACTTGGCGTTGGCGTTGACCTGGCCGCCGAGGAAGAGCGAGTCGATGCCATGGCACTCCAGGCAGTTGTTCGGCACCGACGTGTGTACGCCGGCCGTGTCGAGCCGCGCGGTGTCGGACCGGTTGTCGTCAGCGCCGTACACCACGAACTTGACGCTGTTCGGCGTGTTCGCCGGCTGCGTGAACACCATCGCGACGGTCGCGAACTTGTCCGTGTGCGCGATCGCGTTCGCGAGCACCGTCGCCGGATCGTCGCCGAACTCGGCGGTGCCGTTCGCGCTGTAGTTGGTGACGTAGCACGCAACACTGCCATTGGCGCCGCCATGGCAGTGCATCTCGCGGCCGATGCCGAGGTCGCCGTCATTGTAGTACGTCGCGGTCGGGTCGCTGCTGGTGAAGCCGTAGGCCTGCTTGAACGCCGTCAGGTTGGCCGGCGCATTCCACGACTGATAGTACGCCTCGGTCGCGCTGGTGGTGCTGTCGCTCTTGTATCCGAGCCAGTCCGGGCGCTGGTTGGATGGCAGCGCGAGCGGCGTCTTGCCGGTCGAGACCAGCGCGACCATGCCGTAGCCCAGGCCGGTGCAGTTGGTGCCGATCGCCGACCACGTCTCGCCCGCCGCGTAGGCGGCGCCGAAGCACTGGCTGAACGTCGGCGCATCGAACGTGGTCAGGATGCGCGTGTTGCCGTTGGTCGGATCGGTGCTCACGCCGCGCGTGCGCAGCACGCCGCCGAGCGGCCAGCCCGCGAACCCGGTCGGCGCCGGCACGGCCGTGACGGTCCACGCGTAGAGCGGGTTCGAGGGGTCGGCGCTGAGCGTGATCGGGTTGGTGCTGCTGTGCGCGGTCGCGATCTGCGCCCAGCTCGAGTCGAGGGTCGGATCGGCGGTCGGCGAGCTCAGGACCTGCACCGAGATCAGCTCGTTGGGGTGATCGACGTAGCCCTCGAACGTGAACGATGCCCCGGCCGTCGTCGCGCCGGAGTACGTCGTACCGTTGAGCGGGCCTGTGGTACAGGCGGCGAGGAAGAGTGCGAGCGGGACCGTGGTTTGCCTCATGCGCTCTCAAACGTCGCCGCGCGCGAATCTTCCCGCTGTTGCGCAACCGCGTGGAGTCCACCGCGACGCGCAACGAACTCGGTTTCCTTGGTTCATCTCGGCCGGGCGAGAACCTGGCCGAGCGCATCCATCGCGGACCGCTCGGCCTGCGCGACACCGCGGCGGTGGCACGTGGCGTAGGCGCGGCGCTCGCCGAGGCGCACGAGCGCGGCGTCATCCATCGCGATCTCAAGCCATCGAACCTCTTCCTCCCCGGCCGCGATCCGGCCCGCATCGTCGTGCTCGACTTCGGGATCGCGCGCCGCATGCTGCATATGGGGACCGTGACGCGCACGGGCGTCGTCATCGGCACCCCCCAGTACATGTCGCCCGAGCAGGTACGCGCCGAGCGCGAGATCGGACCGCCGACCGACATCTTCTCTCTCGGCTGCGTCCTGTACGAGTGCCTCGCTGGCACGCCGGCCTTCTTCGGCGAGCACGCGCCCGCGATCCTGATCAAGGTCCTATTGGACGACCCGAGGTCGATCCGGACGTGGCGCGCCGACGTCCCGGAGGGGTTCGCCAACCTGATCGATCGGATGTTGCGCAAGGAGCCCCGCGCACGGTTCCCCAATGGCCTTGCCCTGTGCGAGGCGCTTCGCCACCTCGAGCTGCCGGCGGAGGATTCGGCCCCTCTCATGACGCCGACGATGCGCATGAGGCCGCTGCTGACACCCCCGAGGAGCGACGAGCACGAGCGCACCATCGCGCTCGTGGGCGACAGCGGCACACCGCCCACGCTCCCGCCGTCCCTCGAGCACGAGCTGCTTCAGCTGGGTGCGATCGTCGAGGTCCTCGCCGACGGCACGGTCATGGTGACGATGCCCCCCTCGGCGAGCGCTTCGGATCAGGCCTTCCTGGCGGTGCGCTGCGGGCTGATCCTTGCGGAGCATCTGCCGGACGTCGAGGTCGCGGTAGCCACCGGCCGCGGCCGCCTGCAGGGCCAGCAGCCCATCGGCGAGGCCATCGATCGCGCATTCGAGCTGCTCAAAGACTCCCCCGCGCACGGATCCCCGAGGCGCCGTGCAACGTGTGGCTCGACACCCTCACCGAGGACCTGCTCGCCGGCCGCCTCCAGATCGAGCACGAGGACGGTCGGGCGCGCGCCGTGCGCGCACAAGATCCCGCGATGGACGAAGACGTGCGTCGCCTGCTCGGCCAGCCCACGCCGTGCGTCGGTCGAGAGCAGGAGCTGGCGACGCTGGAGTCGACCCTCTCGACCTGCATCGCCGACTCGGTGGCGCGCGCGGCGGG
>DATBBB010000378.1:0-13994 GCA_036271215.1 Kofleriaceae bacterium
GACCGCGCTGCTGGCGTCCAAGCTCGGCAAGACGGTGATCCTCGTCGTCGAGAAGCCGAGCGAGCTCGACAACATCCACCGGGTCAGCGAGCGCGTGAAGATCAAGCCGTCGCTCGGGATCCGCGCCCGGCTGTCGTCGCGTGGCGCCGGCCGCTGGGAGCAGTCGGGCGGTGACTTCTCGAAGTTTGGGCTCTCGGCGGCCGAGATGGTCGACGCGGTCACCAAGCTCAAGGCGTGGGGCGAGATCGACACCCTCAAGCTGCTGCACTTCCACCTCGGTTCGCAGATCTCGGCGATCAAGAGCGTGAAGAACGCGCTGCGCGAGGCCGGCCGGCTGTTCGTCGAGACTTACAAGATGGGCGCCAAGGGCCTGGCATACCTCGACGTCGGCGGCGGGCTCGGCGTCGACTACGACGGCTCGCAGACCAACTTCGCGTCGTCGATGAACTACACGGTGCAGGAGTACGCCAACGACGTGGTCTACGCGGTCAAGGAGATCTGCGACGCCGATCAGGTCCCGCACCCGAGCATCGTCAGCGAGTCCGGCCGCGCGATCGCCGCGCACCACTCGGTGCTGGTCGTCAACGTGCTCGGCGTGACCGAGTTCAACACCCACGTCCCGCAGCAGCTACAGAAGCCCGCGCCGCCGCTGGTCACCAACATGTGGGAGACCTACCAGAGCGTCAGCGCCAAGAACCTGCTCGAGTCCTACCACGACGCCGTCGAGTACAAAGATCAGGTGCTCCAGCTGTTCAACCTGGGCCACCTGTCGCTCGAGCACCGCGTGCTGTGCGAAAATCTATTCTGGGCGATCTGCGAGCGCGTGCTGATGCTGGTCCGCAACCGCGACCACGTCCCCGAGGAGCTCGAGGGCCTCGAGAAGGCGCTCAGCGACACCTACTTCTGCAACTTCTCGATGTTCCAGTCGGTGCCGGACGCGTGGGCGGTCGATCAGCTGTTCCCGATCTGCCCGATCCACCGGCTCAACGAGTAGCCGACCCGGCGCGCCACGCTCGCCGACATCACGTGCGACTCCGACGGCAAGATCGATTCGTTCATCGACCTGCGCGACGTCAAGCACGTGCTCGAGCTGCACCCCAAGAACGAGGGCCAGGACTACTACCTCGGCATCTTCCTGGTCGGCGCCTACCAGGAGATCCTCGGTGACCTCCACAACCTGTTCGGCGACACCAACACGGTCCACGTCCAGCTGTCGCCCGAGGGTGACTACGACGTCAAGGAGGTCGTCGCCGGCGACACCGTCAGCGAGGTCCTCGCGTTCGTCGACTACTCGCCGTCCGACCTGCTCGGCCGGCTGCGCAACACCGTCGAGCAGGCGCTGCGCAAGAAGCTGTTGACGATCGAGGAGAGCCGGACCCTGATCAACCGGTTCCGCCAGGGCCTGATCGGCTACACCTACCTCGACCGCGAGTGAGTCACTCGTTATCGAGGTCAGGTAGCAGCTTGTGGCCTTCGAAGACCCCAAGCACCTCGACGACCTTCGGACGGATCACGTACACCATCCGATAGTTGCCGACGATCGCCTCGCGGATGTCGTCACGATCGAGCTCGGGAACCTTGCGACCCAGCCGCGGAGACCGGCCGGCCAGGCGCGCGCGATCACGGAACTTGATCAGCCACTGTGCGGCCGCTCGCGGGTTGTCCGCGCGGATCCGATAGACCACGCGACGCAGATCGAGCTTCGCTTGCGTCGAGAGCTTCCACCTCATCGCACCACCTCGTCCGCCCGTCAGCGCGAACGAGCTTTGCGCGGCTTCTTGTGCCGAAGCTCATCCAGCAGGTCCGCGATAACCTCCTCGCCATCATGCGTCCGGCCGGCCTCGACATCTGCCAGTCCCTCGTGAACAGCTTCGACGAAGCGCGATTGATAGGACAGCAGGTCATACTCTCGCGGGGACATCACGACCGCCGCGGGCTTGCCGTTCAGCGTGACGACGAGCGGGCGGGGACGATCGTGCAGGCTGCGTACGATGTCGGACATCTGCGCCTTGAGCTCGGCGATGGGGATAATGTCCTCGGCGGTCTGGAAGGTGCGAGAGGCGGTCACCGGCGGACGAGCGGCGCGCTCGGTGACACGCGATCTATAAACAGCCTTGACCATGGCTTTTTATGGCCGTTCTACGGCCAGGGCGCAAGCCCGAACCACGATCCGCTCTACCGCCGGCGTCGCGAACCGGGCCGGCCCAAACGGGTTCTCGATAGCCTGATGGCCGTGCGCGCGCACCGTGGCATGGCATCCTCGGGCGATGTTCACGCTGCGACTGGCCCACCCCGGCGACCTTGCGACCGTGCTGCCGCGGACCGCGGCGCTCAACGCGCACGAGGCGATCGAGCTCGAGCCCGCGGCGCTCGAGGCGGCGCTGGCGCGGCTGCTGAATGATCCGAGCCTGGGGCGGGTGTGGCACATCGAGCGCGACGGCGCCGACATCGGCTATGCGCTGGTGACGTTCAGCTACGACCTCGAGTTCAATGGCCGCGATGCCTGGCTGACCGAGCTGTGGATCGATGACGGCGCGCGGGCGGGCGGCGCCGGGCAGGCGGCGCTCGAGCTGCTGGCGCCGGAGCTGCGGGCGCTCGGGGTGGCGGCGATGCACCTGCAGGTGCGGCCGGACAACCCGGCGCGCCGGCTCTACGAGCGCAGCGGGTTCGCGGCGTCGCCCCGCATCGTCATGACGCGCAAGCTGTAGCGGCGTGGTACACGTGCGCCATGCACGACGCGATCGTCCACGTTCCGACACCCGTCAACGAACCGATCATCGCCTACGCACCGGGCAGCCCCGAGCGCGCTCGCCTGCAGACCGCGCTGGCCGCGATCGAGCGCGAGGTCGTGGAGATCCCGTGCGTCGTCGGCGGCGAGCGCGTGCACACCGGCAAGATCCGCGAGGTCGTCATGCCGCACCGCCACAAGCACGTGGTCGCGCGGTTCCACGCCGCCACCGAGGACGTCGCCGAGCGCGCGATCCGCGCCGCGCTCGATGCCCGCCGCGCGTGGAGCGCGATGCGCTGGGAGGCCCGCGCCGCGGTGCTGCTGCGCGCCGCCGAGCTGCTGGCGACGACGTGGCGGATGCGGATGAACGCCGCCACGATGCATGGCCAGTCGAAGACCGCGCACCAGGCCGAGATCGACTCGGCGTGCGAGCTGATCGACTTCTTGCGGTTCAACGTCAAGTTCGCCCAGGATCTCTACCAGGTCCAGCCGGCGTCGAGCCCCGGCGTGTGGAACATGACCGAGCTGCGGCCGCTCGAGGGCTTCACGTTCGCGCTGACCCCGTTCAACTTCACCGCGATCGCCGGCAACCTGCCGACCGCGCCGGCGCTGATGGGCAACACCGTGGTGTGGAAGCCCGCCGAGGCCCAGCTGCTCGCGGCGTGGGAGATCTACCAGCTGCTCGAGGAGGCCGGCATACCGCCCGGCGTCATCAACTTCATCCCGGGGCTGCCGCACGCCAGCACCAACGTCGTGCTCGATCACCCCGCGCTCGCCGGCGTCCACTTCACCGGCTCGACCGACGTGTTCCGGATGATGTGGAAGCGGGTCGCCGACAACATCGATCGCTACAAGACCTACCCGCGGCTGGTCGGCGAGACCGGCGGCAAGGACTTCATGGTCGCCCACCCGTCGGCCGATCCGATGGCGGTCGCGACCGCGATCATCCGCGGCGGCTTCGAGTACCAGGGCCAGAAGTGCTCGGCGCTGTCGCGCGCGTACGTCGCGCAGTCGGTGTGGGACCGGATGCGCGAGCCGCTGATCGACGAGATCAAGACGATCAAGGTCGGCGACGTGTCGAACTTCGCCAACTTCATGGGCGCGGTGATCAAGCAGGGCGCGTTCGACAAGCACCAGGCGGCGATCTCCGAGGCGCGCGAGACCGCCGGCATGAAGGTCGTCGCCGGCGGCATGTGCGACGGCCGCGACGGCTGGTTCGTCCACCCGACGCTGATCACGACCGAGAACCCGAACGTCCGCCACATGCAGGACGAGTTCTTCGGGCCGATCGTCACCCTGCACGTCTATCCCGACAGCGCGTGGCACGACACGCTGCAGCTGGTCGACCGCACGTCGCCGTACGCGCTGACCGGCGCGATCTTCGCGCGCGACCGCGCGGCGATCGTCGAGGCGACCACGGCGCTGCGCGACGCGGCCGGCAACTTCTACATCAACGACAAGCCGACCGGCGCGGTGGTCGGCCAGCAGCCGTTCGGCGGCGCGCGCGCGTCGGGCACCGACGACAAGGCCGGCTCGGCGCTGAACCTCCTGAGGTTTGTGGCCGCGCGTACGATCAAGGAGACGTTCGTGCCGCCGACCGACTGGCGCTATCCCTTCCTCGACAAGCCCTGACCGCCGGATCACAGCGCGGCACACGTCACACGGCGCGTGAAATCGCCGAGCGGTTACAAGCGCGCGGCGGAAAGACCCCGCTGGGAACCTGGACCAGGTGATAGGCTCGGGCCCGTGCGTAGCTCGATCCTTGTCATCGTCCTGTCCACCGCGCTCGCCGCCTGCGGCGCCAGCAGCGGTGGAGATACCAAAATCGGAGACTCTTGCGATGCCAAGAACAAGTGCTCCGCCGGCCAGGTCTGCGACCTGACCGATCCCAAGGGCGCGAACTGCATCGATGCCGACGGTGACATCGACGGCGATGGCATCCCGAACAGCATGGACAAGTGCGACCACATGCCCGGCGGGATGTACGACGAGGACGGCGACGGCATCGGCGACGAGTGCGACGCGTGCCCGATCGCTCCGCCGCCGGAGACCCCGGACACCGACAACGACGGCGTCGACGCGCCGTGCGATCCCAACCCGGACACCGACGGCGACAAGATCGTCCTGTTCAACGGGTTCAACGGCACCGCGATCCCCGACGGCTGGACCGCGAGCTCCGCGGCGTGGCAGATCACCGGCGGCGAGGCGATCATGACGCCGTCCGATCCGGCCACCGTCGAGACCCTGTCCGGCCCGCTCAGCCTGGCGACCAGCCACACCGTGCTGTTCACCGCGTTCCGGGTCGACAGCGTCGCGACGGGTGCCACCGATGTCGGCGCCGCGGTCACCGGCATCACCAAGCTGCCGATGGGTAACTCGTCCGCCGAGTGCGGCGGCACGCGCGACAGCGGCGGCGATCAGGTCGCGCTCGAGACCGACGCCGGCAGCAACTCCAAGGTGTTCCTGAAGGGCCTGTTCGACCCCGCGGGCCTGTACAACGTGCTCGAGCAACTCAACGGCGGCACCGCCAACTGCGCGCTGATCGCTCCCGCGGAGTCCGGCGCGGTGCAGACCAACACGGCGGGCAACGCGCTCAACGCGGCCGGCGTGACGGCGCACGGCGCCAAGACCCGGTTCGAGTTTCTGCTGGTCGTTCAGCACCCCTGATCAACGACGACCAACGACGACCAACGACGACCAACGACGAACGATCGCGAACGGTGGCCGGCCGGCGCCGCCGCGGCGTTACTTCGCGGCCGCGACGCCGACGCCGATCGGGCACGACACGCCGGTGCCGCCGAGCCCGCAGTAGCCGTTCGGGTTCTTGCCGAGGTACTGCTGGTGATAGTCCTCGGCGTAGTAGAGCGCCGGCGCGTCGACGATCTCGGTGGTGATCGGGCCGAACCCGCCCTGGGCGAGCCGCGGGCCATACGCCGCCTTCGAGGCCTCGGCCGCCGCGCGCTGCGCGGCATCGAACGCGTAGATCCCGCTGCGGTACTGCGTGCCGGCGTCGTTGCCCTGCCGCATGCCCTGCGTCGGATCGTGGCTCTCCCAGAACGCGGCGAGCAGCTGGTCGTAGCTGACCTGCTTCGGGTCGAACACCACGAGCACGACCTCGTTGTGCCCGGTGAGCCCCGAGCACACCTCTTCATACGTCGGGTTCGGCGTCGGGCCGCCGGCGTAGCCGACCGCGGTCGAGTACACCCCGGGCAGCTGCCAGAACTTGCGCTCGGCGCCCCAGAAGCAGCCCAGGCCGAACATGGCGCGCTGCAGGCCATCGGGGAACGGCGGCGTCAGCTTGTGGCCATTGACGAAGTGCGTATCTCCCAGCCGCATCGGTGTCTGCCGGCCCGGCAAGGCGTCCTCGGCGGCTGGTATGCGAAGCTTCTTCGAGCTGAACATACCCATGCGTACCATACGCAGGCGGCGACAGAAGTAATGCTAGGTTCGATCCCCATGGTGGCCCTGCTCGGGATCTGCGGCAGCATGCGCAAGGCGTCGCTCAACCGCGCCTTGCTCGACGCGATCCGCGAGCAGCTCCCGGCGCACACGCGGATGTCGATCTACGCCGAGCTCGATCTGCCGATCTTCAACAGCGATCTCGAGGATCCGCCCGCCGTGGTCCGGCTCAAGGCCGCGATCGCCGAGGCCGACGGCGTGGTGTTCGGCGTGCCCGAGTACAACTACAGCATCCCCGGCGGGCTCAAGAACGCGCTCGACTGGGTGTCGCGGCCGCCGCAGAGCTCGCCGATGCGCGGCAAGCCGGTCGGCATCGTCGGCGCCGCCACCGGCATGAGCGGCACGATCCGCGCCCAGGCCCACCTGCGCCAGATGATGCTGTTCAGCGACTCGCCGGTCCTGAGCCAGCCCGAGGTCCTGATCCCGCGCGCCCACGAGCGGTTCGACGCCGAGGGCCGGCTGACCGAGCCGACGACCCGGCTGCTCCTCGAGCGGTTCGGCGCCGCGATGGTCGCGTTCGTCGAGCGCTACCGGGGCTGAGCGGCGGGTCAGTGGCCGGTCAGCGCGCCGGCCACCGGAGCGCCTACAGGAACGAGTCCTGGTAACCCGGATCCTCGACCGACAGCGCGGCCGGCGTCGCGCGCAGCGACTGGAACACGTCGGCCATCACGGCGAGCTCGTCGGTGCGGGTCGCGCCGATCGACCGCTCGTAGCTCCCCGGGTGCGGCCCGTGCGGCACGCCCATCGGGTGGTGCGAGATGCTGCCCGGCCCGACCCCGCGGCGCGACGTGAAGTTGCCTTCGCAGTAGAAGATGACCTCGTCGCAGTGGGTCGAGCTGTGCGGGTACGGGCACGGGATCGCGTCGGGGTGGAAGTCGAGCGGCCGCGGCACGAAGCTGCAGATCAGCGCGCCCTTGGCGGCGAACGTCCCGTGCCAGCTCGGCGGCAGGTGCACCGAGCTGACCCGGGGCTGGAACGCGAGGATCGGGAACGCCCACGGGTACACCGTGCCGTCCCAGCCGACCGCGTCGAGCGGCGAGTCCTCGAGCGTGAAGCCGTGCCATACCCCGGACCGCCGGACCACCAGCTCGCGGATGCCCTCGTCGCGCGGCGCCGCCAGCACCGGCCGCTTGAAGTCGCGGTGCGAGTACGGCGCGTCCATGCGGAGCTGGCCGACCTCGTTGCGCCACTGCGTGGGCACGTGCAGCCCGCCGTTCAGCGAGAACCAGCACCACTGCTGCTCGCCCTCGGGCACGAACCGGTGGAGCAGCCCGCGCGGCACGAACACGTAGTCGCCCTGCGCGAACGTCACGTCGCCGAGCAGGCTGCGCAGCACGCCGCCGCCGCGGTGGACGTAGACCAGCTGATCGGCGTCGCCGTCGGCGATGTAGACCGGATCCTCGGCGGTCGGGAACGCCACGCCGGAGATCAGATCGTCGTTGAACAACAGCGGCACGCGCGCGTCGATCTGCGGCCCGGCGTGGCGCGACAGCTCGCCGGTCTTGTAGTGGCGCTTGGCGAGCGCGCGGTCGACCGAGGCCACCGGCGCGACCCAGCCGTGCGCCGGCTTGGCGAGCCGGTGGGTGTGCGGCCGGCGCAGGTGGTACAGGATCGTGTACGGCCCGTCGAACCCGTCGCGCGTGAAGCACTCCTCGTAGCGCAACGCACCGTCGGCTCCGCGGAGCTGGGTGTGGTGCTTGCGGGCGACGTCGCCCTGCTGCATCCGATCGAGCATTACGCGCCGTCCTCGGCCGAGCCCGCGGGCGCGGCCTTGCGCTGCTCGCGCTCGATGCTCTCGAACAGCGCGCGGAAGTTGCCGGCGCCGAACCCGCGGTCACCCTTGCGCTGGATGATCTCGTAGAAGAACGGCCCCGCGCTCGGGTCGCTGTACAGCCCGGCCGACTCCTTGAGGAAGATCTGCAGCATGTACGCGTGGTGATGATCGCCGTCGATCAGCACCTCGAGATCGCGCAGCGTGTCGATGGTCTCGTCGATCCGGTCGATCCCGCTCTTGGCGATCCGCGCCGGCAGCATGTCGTAGTAGCTGCCCGGCGTCGGCATGAAGCTGACGCCCGCGGTCCGCAGATCGCGCACCGCGCTGAGGATGTCCTTCACGGTCAGCGCCACGTGCTGCACGCCGTCGCCGCGCAGCTCCTCGTTGAAGATGTTGATCTGCGAGCTCTTGAAGAACGGCCGCGCCGGCTCGTTGTTGGCGAACTTGGTCTGCGACACCGGGTCCCACATCACGATCGACTTGAGCCCCGAGCCGGTCTTGCGCCCCGGCTCGACGTCCGAGGTGTGGAACGCGACCTCCCACATCCGCTCGAAGCCGAGCACGTGCTCGAGCCACAGCAGCATCGGCTGCATGGTCTGGAAGTTCGACGTCACGTGGTCGATCTGCTCGAACCCGAACTTGTTCGTGCCACCGCCGTGGTGCGGCACCGCGCCGGGGAACAGGCCGCGGTAACCGCGGCGCTCGCGGAACCGGAACGTGCAGTCGCCGAACGGCGTGGTGATCGAGAACTGGCGCAGCGTCCCGCCGTCGTCCTGGAACGTCGTGACGTCCTCGATCGCGGTGCCGCCGCGCTCCTCGATCAGCGCGAACGTGCGCGCGGCGTCCTCGACCTCGAAGATCAACGTGCCGACGCCGTCGGGGTGCTTGGACAAGAACCGCGCGGCGCGCCCGGTCGGCGGGCCGAGCGGCGCGCTGCACACGACCTGGATGTCGCCGGCCGCGAAGCACACCGAGCGCTGGTTCGACTGGCGCTCGAGCTCGAGCGAGCTGCGCCAGGTCTCGGCGAAGTCGAGCTTGCCGGCGTAGAACGTCCGCGACCGCTCGAGGTCGCGCACGTAGTAGTGGATGCCTTCGAGCCGCGTGATGCCGAGAGGAGCGAGCTTGGTCATGGGGTCACCGTCTTGGCCGCATCGGGTTGACGTTCCGGCACCGCATTCGCGAACGCCGGGAGCGCGAGGCAGCGCGCCTCGATAGCGAGCAAACGATCGAACGTCGAGTCGAGCTCGACCTTGTACCTGCGGGCCGCGCCGAGCTGCGGCATCAGGCAGATGTCCGCGAGCGTCGGCGCGTCGCCGACCGAGAACGCGCCGGCGGTATGCTCCGCGAGCTTGGCGAACGCGGTCAGCCCGGCCGCGATGAACGGCTGGACCCACGCGAGCTCGTCGCCGCCGAGCTGCTTGACCCGCCGCATCACGATCAGGTTCTGCAGCGGCTGGATCCCGGCGTTGACGATCTCGGCCAGCGCGCGGGTCTTCGCGCGCAGCACCGGATCGCGCGGCAACAGCGGGTGCTCGGGCCAGCGCTCGTCGAGGTACTCGAGGATCGGCAGCGACTGGGTCAACGTGAGCCGTGCGCCGTCGTCGGCGGTCAGCTCGAGCGTCGGGACCTGCGCCATCGGGTTCTTCGCGAGGTAGCCCTCGGTCGACTGCCCGCCGTCGAGGATGTTGACCGCGACGTAGTCGTACGCCAGCTCCTTGAGGCCCAGGCCGATCCGGACCCGGTGGCTCGCCGAGCTGCGCCAGTAGCTGTGGAGGACGATCTTCATGAGGCTCCTGTCGCGCCGGCGGCGACCACGCGTTGCTCGATCGCGCCGAACGGGCTCGCGCCCGCGACGTCGGCCTCGATCCGGATCCGGTCGCCGACCACCATGAACGGCGTCGCCGGTTTGCCGGTCTCGATGATCTCGATCATCCGGCGCTCGGCGAGGCACGACACGCCGCGGCTGCGCTCGGCGTTCGACACCGTGCCGCTGCCGAGGATCGTCCCCGCGGTGAACCGCCGGGTCTTCGCGATGTGCTGGATCAGATCGAAGAACGAGAACTGCATCTCGGGGCCGGCGTCGCAGTCGCCGATCACCTGGTCGTTGTACGTCGAGCGCACCCGGCCGAGGAACCGCCCGCCCTGCCACGCGCCGATCGCCTCGAGCTCGTCGGGGGTGACCGCGAACGGCGAGAACGCGGTCGCGGGCTTGCTCTGGAAGAACCCGAAGCTCTTCGCGAGCTCGTCGGGCACGAGGTTGCGCAGCGTGCAGTCGTTGGCCAGCATCACCAGCCGCACGTGGCCCGCCGCCTCGGCCGCGGTGGTCCCGATCGGCGTGTCGCCCAGCACGACGCAGACCTCGGACTCGTAGTCGAGCCCCCACCCCGGGTCGTGCAGCTCGATCGGATCGCGCGGCCCGAGCAGGTCGCCCGACCCGCCCTGGTAGATCAGCGGATCGGTCTGGAGCGTCGGCGGCGGCTGGGCACCGCGCGCCTTGCGCACCAGGATCACGTGGTTCAGGTACGCCGAGCCGTCGATCCACTCGTAGGCGCGCGGCAGCGGCGCGCCGAGCCGCTGCGGATCGACCGGCATGCCGTCGACCGCGCCGCGATCGAGCTCGTCGGCGATCTGGCGCAGCACCGGCTCGGCCGCGCTCCAGTCGTCGAGCGCGCGCTGCAGGGTCGGCCAGTCCGGCGCCATCGCCCCGGCCTCACCATCGCGGCGCACCACCAGCAGGCGGCCATCTCTCGAGCCATCACGCAAGGTCGCCAGCTTCATGGTCCTGGCGGCACCTTATGTCGAGGTCCCCCGGTTTTCAACCGGCGCACCCCCAACGCTAGCCGATCCGGCGCACCATCGCCGAGCCGATCCGCTGCATCGCGGTCGGCGACAGCTTGATGATCTGGTGGGCGAGCCAGGCATCGCGGCCGACCGTGCGGACCGCGGGGTTGGTGTGCACCGCGTCGAGGATGACGTCGGCGACCCGCTCGGGCGGGATGCCCCGGGTGCGGAACCGGTCGACGATCGTGGCCTTGCGGCCGCCCATGCCGCCGACCATCCGGCCGTCGTTCACGATCGACGTCGCGATCATGCCCGGGCAGATCGCGGTGACGCCGATCCGGTGCTCGGCGAGCTCGGTGCGCAGCGACTGCGAGAACCCGAGCACCGCGAACTTGCTGGCGACGTACGCCGTGAGGTTGGGCGCCGGGTAGATCCCCAGGATGCTCGAGACGTTGATGATCTGGCCGCGCCGGCGCTCGACCATCGGCCGGACGAAGAAGTGGCAGCCGTGGACCACGCCGCGCAGGTTGATGCCGAGCAGCCAGTCCCAGTCCTCGAGCGTGGTATCGAGGAACGTGCCCGACACCGCGACCCCGGCGTTGTTGACCACGACGTCGGCGGCTGCGGCCACGCCGTGCACCGCGTCGGCGAACCCGCTCATCTGTGCGCGATCGGCGACATCGACCTTGCGCACCACGAGCGCGCGCGGCCCGAGCTCGGCGGCCAGCGTGTCGAGCCGCGCCTGATCGACGTCGCACGCGGCGACCCGCGCGCCCTGCGCGGCGAACGCGAGCGCGGTCGCGCGGCCGATCCCGCTGCCTGCACCGGTGACGACGACGGTCTTGCCTTCGAGCTTCATGCGGCCTCGGGGGTTGCTCCGGGCAGCGACATACCACGCGCGGCCATCCAGTCGCGCGCGATCCGCTCATTGGGGTTGCGGCTCGGGTGAAAGTCGCGCGCCAGGTACTGCCGGATACCGCGCAGGAACACCGCGCGGATGATCGGATCGCGGCGCGGCAGCCGGCCGAGCTGGCGCCATGCCTGGACCGGTCCGGTGCGCTCCTGGCGCATCAGCGCGAGCGAGCCCCACGCCCAGAACCCGCCGAGGATCGCGGTGGCGTAGACCAGGCCCAGGATGCGCAGGGCGTACGACGGATCGATCGTCTGGAGCACGTCGAACGCGACCGCCTTGTGCTCGATCTCCTCGGCGGCGTGCCACGCGAGCAGCTCGCGCATCTGCGGCGCCGCCTTGTCGAGCAGGCCCCGGGTGAACGCACCTTCGGCCAGGATCGCGGTGAAGTGCTCCGACGCCGCGGTGATCGCGAGGTTGAGCTTGGGCGGCGTGTGGGCTTCGATCCACGCGCTGATCCGCTTGTAGTTGCCCAGGAAGCGATCCACCTCGAAGCCCTGGGCGCGCAGGATCTGGTTGAACTCGTCGTGCGCGTGGGCGTGGCGGCCCTCCTGACCGAAGAAGCCCTTGATCGCCGCGCGCAGCGCCGGGTCCTTGATCTCGGGCAGGAAGTGCTTCACCGACCGGACGAAGAACCGCTCGCCGTGCGGAAACAACAGGTTGACGCCGTTGGCGATCGCCGTGGCGGTGGCGTTGTCCGCCATCCAGTGCCGCGGGACCTGCGTGAAGTCGACGTCCAGATCACGGGGGATGATCGAGGTCATGTGCTCACCATAGTCCTTATTGACCGTTAGTCAATAGCTGGAGATTCGCCGCTCTCATTGCCCGTCCTGCGATGCCAGCGGTCCGGGCGCGGTTTCGCGCGGTTGCGTCGCAGTCCACCCAACCCCGCCGGTTCGCCCGGTTCCGCTATGATGGCGTCCTCGTGGCCTCGTCTCGCGCTGTTCGTGCGGTTCGCTCCGCTGCCCGCGCCGTGCGCGGCGCACGCCCCACCGCGCGCCCCAAGCGCGTCCGGCTCGACAACGATGCGCGCCGCACCCAGCTGCTCGAGCTCGCCAAGCACGCGTTCTCGGACCGCGCCTACGACGACGTCTCGATCGACGACCTCGCCAAGGTCGCCAAGATCTCCAAGGGCCTGCTCTATCACTACTTCCCGACCAAGCGCGATCTCTACGTCGCCGGGCTGACCGAGATCGCCGACGAGCTGGTCGAGGCCGTGCTCCGGGTGCCCGACAGCCTGGTCGCGCCGCTCGACCGGGTGCGCGCCGGCCTCGACGCCTACCTCGACCACATCACGCGCCACTCGCGCGCGTTCGTCGCCCTCATGCGCGGCGGGATCGGCAGCGACCCCGAGGTCGCCGCTGTGATCGAGGGTGTCCGGACCCGGCTGTTCGACAAGTTCCTGGTCGGCTCGCCGTTCGCCAGCCTGGTGATCAGCGACGCCCGGTTCCAGCTCGCGGTCCGCGGCTGGATCGGGTTCGTCGAGGCCGCCTCGATCGACTGGTGCGCCAACCCCCGGATATCGCGGCTCGAGCTCCGCGAGCTGGTGGTCGACGTGCTGTTCAACGTGATGCGCACCGTCGCGCCCGGCGTACCGGGCGTGCCGGGCGTCTCGGACGTGCCGCGCGTGCCCGACCCGTAACGCCGCGCGCGAGATCTCCGCGGCGAGCGCCGCGTTGTCAGCGTTGTCAGCGTTGTCAGCCCCCGGTCCTACGATGTACGGCATGGCGCAGCTGAGCCCCAAGGACGCGGCGCGCCAGGCCGCCCTGCCGCTGGCGGCTTCGTCCGAGGCCCTGCGCCACCACATCGCGGCCGCGACGCCACGCGACCGCAAGACCGAGCTCGGCCAGTTCATGACCCCCGAGCCGGTCGCGCGGTTCATGGCCGCGATGTTCCGGCCGACCCAGGGCCCGTACGCCTTGCTCGATCCGGGTGCCGGGCTCGGCGCGCTCGCGACCGCCGCGCTCGATCGCTGGAGCCGCGGCGAGCTGGGCAACGGCAAGATCCACGTCGTCGCCCACGAGATCGATCCGCGGCTGCGCCTCCACCTCGCAGAAGTGCTCGCGCGCTACCGGGGCGATCGTGGCGCGATCCACATCGCCGGCGGCGACTACCTCGCGAGCGCGGTCGAGGCGCTCGAGGCCGGGCGGCGCGAGTACAGCCACGCGATCCTGAACCCGCCGTACAAGAAGATCGCCACGACCTCGGAGGCGCGCCTGCTATGCCGCCGCGCCGGGCTCGAGACGGTCAACCTGTACTCGGCGTTCGTCGGGCTCGCGCTCGCACAGCTCAGGCCCGGCGGCCAGCTGGTCGCGATCATCCCGCGGAGCTTCTGCAACGGG